>JBAPRR010000438.1:0-37487 GCA_049281195.1 Acidimicrobiales bacterium | reverse complement strand
GTCAACGTGCTTATAACTGCCAGTACTGGGCTTCGGCGTTCATCGGGTCCCCCAGGTGTAGGACTGCTTCGCCAGTTTTAAATAGACGAATGCCTCCGTCGTCCTTACGCCCGGAACAGGACGTATGGACGTGTTCAACAGGTCGAGGAGATGCTGGTCGTCCTCGCACACGATCTCGACGAGAAGGTCGAAAGATCCCGCGCAGATAACGACGTACTCGACTTCAGGTATGGCGGCGAGCTTGTCCGCAACCTCTCGTAGGTCGCCTTCTGCCTTTACCCCCACCATCGCCTGACGCCTGAAGCCCAATTGAAGGGGATCGGTTACGGCGACGATGTCGATGATCCCGGAATCCCGCAGCCTCTGCACGCGTTGGCGGACCGCAGCTTCGGAGAGGCCGGCAGTCTTGGCGATCGAGCCGTATGGGCGCCTTCCGTCGCGTTGAAGTTCCTCGATGATGACCCGGTTCGCCCTGTCGAGGATCTGGAGCGCCCGGTCTGCCGGTCGGTCTCCGAGTCGATCGCTGGCTTTATCGGATCGGCGCGACCCCTTCTCGTCGGGACTGCCGGTCTCGTCGTTGTCGTCCGCCTCATGAAACGACCCATCCGTGGTGTCACCATTGGTTGGTCCGTCTTGGACTCCACCTCCAGCCCTGTTCACCGCAGTCCCCATTGAATGTCTCCACGCAGTTCGCGCTTGCCCGCTCGAGAGCGCGCAACGTCTACGCTTCGGATTCTTTCACTCAGACACGTCCAGTCAAGCGAATCCGTCGAAAAATTGGTCTGATACTACGAAAAGCGCTTGTGTGGTCTGGGATCGTCTGGCAGCATGACCTCTATTCGGCTATCAGGACTTACGCAACAAGCACCGTTGGCGCGGGCGTTGCTGAGTGGGCGGTGCGCAACTTAGGGCACGACCACCCAGACCGCACAGACCACACACGACACACGGACCACACAGGTACACGGGATCACGAAAGAGGAGGCGCAAGTGGCCGCTAGTGCGGATGTGGCGATCCGGCGGCTCACCAACTTCGTCGACGGGAAGCAGGTCGAGCCCGAGAGCGGTAAGTACTCGGAGATCATCGACCCTTCGACGGGTGAGGCATACATACAGGCGCCGATTTCCGGTGACGCGGATGTGGATCTTGCAGTGAAGGCGGCCAAGGACGCTTTCGGGGACTGGCGTGACCAGACGCCATCCGAGAGAAGCCTGGCGTTGCTCAGGATCGCGGACGCGCTCGAGGAGAATGCGCAGCAGTTCGTCGACGCCGAGTGCAGGAACACCGGCAAGCCGATCGGTCTGACCATGAGCGAGGAGATCCCGCCCATGGTTGATCAGATCCGCTTCTTTGCTGCGGCGGCGAGGCTGCTCGAAGGACGCTCCGCTGGTGAGTACATGAAGGGTCACACATCGTACATAAGGCGAGAGCCCGTAGGCGTGTGTGCGGCGGTGACGCCGTGGAATTACCCGATGATGATGGCGGTGTGGAAGTGGGCACCCGCGCTTGCAGCCGGGAACACGATGGTCCTCAAGCCCTCGGACACGACTCCCGTCACCACGCTCATGCTGGCCGAGTTGATAGCCCAGCATGTTCCGCCCGGAGTCCTGAACGTCGTGTGCGGCGACCGCAACACCGGTAGGGCGCTTGTCGAGCACCCCGATCCGGCGATGGTCTCGATAACCGGGAGTGTGAGAGCCGGAACCGAAGTTGCAGCATCTGCGGCACCCGGATTGAAGCGCGTGCACCTCGAGCTCGGCGGCAAGGCACCTGTCGTGGTGTTCGACGACGCGGACCTCGAGCTCGCAGCCGAGCTGATCATCGGTGCCGGCTACTTCAACGCCGGCCAGGACTGCACTGCGGCCACGAGGGTCATGGCCGAGCCGAAGATCTATGACTCGCTCGTACAGGCTCTCGTCGAAGGTGCGAAGAAAACGACCGTTGGTGGACCTGACAACGACAGCGCTGACTTCGGCCCACTGAACAGTGAGAACCAGCTCGAACGTGTCAGTGGATTCGTCGACCGGACGCCGAAGCATGCAGAGGTCCTGACCGGGGGCGACCGGGTCGGGGGCCGGGGCTACTTCTATGCACCGACAGTGGTCGCCGGGCTGCACCAGGACGACGAGATGATCCAGCAGGAAGTGTTCGGACCCGTCATCACCGTGCAGCGCTTCAGTGACGAAGCAGAGGCACTGGCTTGGGCCAACGGCGTCGAGTACGGGCTCGCGTCAAGCGTATGGACCCGCGACCACGGGAGAGCGATGCGGATGTCACGACTCTTGGACTTCGGCTGTGTGTGGATCAACACGCACGTGCCTCTCGTCGCCGAGATGCCGCACGGCGGCTTCAAAAGGTCGGGATACGGCAAGGACCTCTCCGTTTACGGGTTCGAGGACTACACGCGTATCAAGCACGTGATGAGCAACATCGACGCCTGAGACGCCCGAGGCGGGCTGAACAGAATTCGGGACTGACACAGACGCAGGAGTGACCCACTCCCGGAGCTAGACGGGACGAGACGGCGAAAGGGGAACTGGCCGATGTCAACGATTGCGCCTCAGGCACAGGGTGCGCCGGGCGAACAGATAGCGGAGAAGGGCCTCAAGACAGGGGCATTGGGTCTTGTGGCAAGCATCGTGATGGGGGTCGCTTCCACGGCCCCCGCATACAGCTTGGCCGCGACACTCGGGTTCATCGTGGTGAAGGTGGGACTCGTCTCACCACTCGTGGTGTTGCTCGCCTTCATTCCGATGCTGCTCGTCTCGATCGGTTACAGCGAGATGAACAAAGCCGATCCCGACTGCGGAACGACGTTCACGTGGGCCACACGGACGTTCGGACCGAAATCGGGATGGTACGGAGGGTGGGCCATCGTCGCAGCCGACATCCTCGTCATGGCGAGCCTCGCCCAGGTCGCAGGGCAATACGTGTTCCTTCTGTTCAACGCTAAAGGAATCGGTGAAAACCCGGCCAGCAGCTTTGTTCTCCTCGTCGGAGTCATCTGGATCATTCTGATGACGTACATCTGTTATCGGGGCATCGAGGTCTCGGCGATGCTCCAAAGGGCGCTGCTCGGGGTCGAAGTCGTAATGCTTCTGATTCTTTCGATCGTGGCCTTGGTCAAGGTCGGCACCGGCCATGCGCCCAAGTCACACGTCGATCCCTCGTGGTCGTGGTTCAACCCTGCCACGATCGGCTTCTCGTCGATGATCGGCGGACTCTTGCTGATGATCTTCATCTACTGGGGATGGGATACGGCCGTCTCCGTGAACGAGGAGACGACCGACAAGTCGAGAAACCCAGGTCTTGCCGCAATCATCTCGACTTTGATCTTGTTGCTCACCTACTTCCTCGTGACGTTCTCGGCGCAGTCGTATGCGGGAACGTGCTCGACGGGAATCTGCCTCGGTAACACGAATCACGAAAGCGATGTGCTCTCCGTTCTCGGGACCTCGATCTTCGGTACTTCTTGGTGGGGATCCACCCTTTCGCACCTGCTCATCTTGATGGTGCTGTCGTCCGCTGCGGCTTCCACCCAGACGACGATCCTCCCCACGGCACGGACGACCCTTTCAATGGCGACTTACAAGGCGATCCCGAAGGCGTTCGCCAGTATGCATAAGAAGTACATGACACCCACGGTCTCGACGATCGCAATGGGCGGCGTCTCGCTCATCCTGTACGTCGTCTTCAACTACGTGTCTCACGGAAACGTCATCCCCGACGCGGTCACGTCGTGCGGTGTCTATATCGGCCTGTACTACGGGCTGACCGGCTTCTGTAGCGTGTGGTACTACCGCAAGGTCCTTCGTCGAAGCGCACGAGACTTCTGGATGAAGGGTGTCTTCCCGTTCCTCGGCGGCGTGATGCTGTGGTTCTTCCTCGCTTGGGCTCTGTACACGGACTGGAACTTCAACAACTCGACAGCGGCCAGCTACACCTCGTGGTCCTTGCCGTTCAAACCGCACTCGGTTGTGGGCGGAGTGTTCGTCATAGCCTTCTTCTCGGCTCTTGTCGGGTTGGTGCTGATGGCTGTCTGGTCCAGGTTCGGCGGCAGGGACTTCTTCAAGGGCGTGACTCTGAACAGCAACACCCCGACTCTCGTTCCTGACAGCGAAGTCGAAGGTGGTGGTCCGTTAGGTCAGCTGCCCCGGAGCCCCGTCGGAGGCTATGGCAACTGAGGCGCAGGAACCGCGCCGGAACGGCTGATCGGTGACCGGTTTTTCCGAGCCCATAATGGGTGAAGACGCACAACGGAGTGTGAAGCCATGATTGTCGGAGTCCCGTCCGAAGTTAAGAGTGACGAATACCGGGTCGCCATGACCCCGGCCGGTGTCCGTGAGCTGGTGACGCAGGGTCACAGGGTTCTGATCCAGCACGATGCCGGCGTCGGCTCCGCCATAACCGACTCGGAGTACGAGGCGGTCGGCGGGACGATCGTCGCGACAGCGGACGGGGTGTGGGCTGAGTCCGAGATGATCTGCAAGGTAAAAGAGCCCATCGAAGTCGAGTACGGCAGGCTCCGAAGCAACCAGCTGCTGTTTACCTATCTCCATCTGGCCGCGAGTCGTGAATGCACGGAGGCTCTGCTCAAAGCCGGAACAACTTCGATCGCGTACGAGACCGTCCAGCTTCCTGACCGCTCGCTTCCGCTTCTGGCTCCGATGAGCGAGGTCGCGGGCCGCATGGCCCCTCTGGTGGGGTCGTATCACCTGATGCGGCCGGGTGGCGGCAGTGGAGTGCTGGTCACCGGAGTTCCGGGCGTCCGTGCCGCGAACGTCGTGGTCCTTGGCGCAGGAGTGTCCGGAATGGCGGCGGCCACAGTTGCGGTCGGGATGCACGCGAACGTGTACATCCTGGACAAGAACCTCGAGAGGCTCCGCCAGGTCGACCACCACTTCCGCGGTGCACTGGAAACGATTGCTTCGAGTGCCCACGCCATCGAGGAGACGTGTATCGACGCGGATCTCGTCATCGGAGCGGTCCTCGTCGTCGGGGCCAAGGCTCCCAAGCTCGTTCCGGATTCGCTCGTGGCGCAGATGCGGCCCGGATCGGTCCTGGTCGACATCTCCGTAGATCAGGGCGGCTGCTTCGAATCCACGCACCCGACCACACACTCGAATCCCACGTTCGAAGTCGAGGGATCGATTTTCTACTGCGTGGCGAACATGCCAGGTGCCGTGCCGCACACCTCCACCCATGCGCTGGCGAACTCGACACTTCCATATGTCGAAGCCCTTGCCGGACGCGGATGGCGCGAGGCGGTGAGGGCTGATCCGGCGCTTGCAGCCGGTGTGAGCACGGTTGACGGCGAGCTCGTTTCGGCGCCGGTGGCAGAGGCTCACGACATGCAGGCGGTGCCGCTTTCGCGCTTCCTCAGTTAGGCGAAAGCCGAGGAGAAGCCAAGTAGAGAGCCGTCACCGGGTCGCAGCCAGTTACTGGCGCGGGTTACGGTGCTTGCATGTCGTTCATTCGCAGTGCCATGGCTCCCGACGACCTCGCACGGGCGGAAGAGGCGACCGAATTCATGCGGGCGACCGGCCTGCATTTCGAAGAAGTCTCCGCTGACAAGGTGACCGGTTGGATCGATCTCGGACCGCAACACCACCAGCCCATGGGGATCGTTCACGGTGGCGTGTATGCATCTGCCATCGAGCAGGCCGCAAGTTTCGGCGCGAGCTTTGCCGCTCCTGAGGGTTACAACGTTGTCGGCGTGAACAACTCGACCAACTTCATCAGAGCCGTGTCGTCCGGAAGGGTCCGCTTGGAAGGCGCACCGATTCAGAAGGGCAGAACCCAGCAGTTGTGGGAGATCCGGATCACCTCGGAAGCCGACGAGAAGCTTGTCGCCATCGGGCAGGTGCGTTTGGCGAACCTGCCACCGCGCACCTGACGTGGTCTATCCCGAGCCCAATGAAACAGCTGCTCGTTTCGCACTGAAGCGCTGCAGGTCGTAGCGAGGCTCTTCTCCAAGGGCGAGGTCCGCGAGCATCTCACCCAGCAACGGCCCGAATTTGAACCCGTGACCGCTTGTTCCCGCTCCGATCACGACGCGACCGATCCGATCCAACACAAAGTCCTCGTCGGGAGTGGTGTCGTAGAAGCATCGTTCGGTCGACACCGGTTCATGGTGGTACGACGGAAGTAGCCGAGCGGCGTGGTCCGCGATCACGGCTATTAGTCGGGGGTCAGGATCCAGCGGCGTGCGGTCAGGATCGGCGATAGGACCTGCGTGGTGAAGCGCAACTTTCAGTAGTCCGGAACCTGGTGATGCGGCCGGCAGTCCGTAGACCCAAGGGCTCTGGCGCTCGATGAAGACGGGGACGTCGCTCCACTTTCCGGTGATTGGCGACAGGTGAACCGCCTGTTCGAGGGTAGCGACGAGACGCAGCCCGATCCCGATCGTGGCTAGTAGCCCCGCAGTCCAGGGGCCGGGACAGGCGATCACGCAGGATGCGGAAATCTCATCGATATCGCCGCCTGACTCGTCATGTACATCGCCACCTGACTCCGCCCAGAGTTGCACCCGCTCGGAGTGTTCAGAGATCGACACAACTCTCGAGCCTTCCCTGATCGACGCGCCCGCAGAGAGAGCGGACTGGCGAAGAGCCCGCAAGCATTGGTCGGCTGCGAGCACGCCGGACTCCGGCTCGAAAACCACCGTTGTGGCAGATTCTCCGGCAGCTGGATCGCCAACTGGATCAGCGACGTTGAGCCCCGGGGCGCGCGTGCGAACCTCAGCCAGATCGATCTCTTCGAATGGCGCGCCGGCTGCAGCCATTGCGGCCTTGAGCAGATCCAGGTCCGGCCCGAACGACATCTGTCCGGTATCTGTGAGCAGGGTCCGACCCGATTCCGTTTCGAGCTCGCGCCACATCGGCTTCGATGCCATGGCCATGCTCACGTACAGGGGGTCGTCGTATCCGAACCGGAAAATCCGGGTTGTTCCTTTGGAACCTGCTCGTTCGTTACCGACAGTCGACTGCTCGAGCAGGACGACCTCGTGTCCGCGAAGCGCCAACGCCCTGGTTACTGAAACTCCGACAAGGCCGCCGCCGATAACGGCGAACTCCACCTGCTCGCGTGACGCTGCACCGGATCCCGGTGGGGGCCGCGTCGAGGTGGTCAAGGGGTCAAGAGTCGCCTTCGAGATGCGACTTCAGCTGGTCGAGGGCTTGCTGGTAGGTGCCCGCGAGAACGTCCAGCAGCCCATCGGGAACGACTTCGACGAACCAGGTCACCCGGCTCGCGTCGCCGTCCTCGTGAACGGTGACCTTGCCGAAGTGCGATTCGGCGTTGAGCGGGCTGTCGATGATCGAGTACTCGAGGACGCGCGTTGCGTCGTCGCGGCTGATCTGCTTTTCGGTGATCTCCATTCCCATCACCTCGAGGATGCGATTCTCACCCTCGAGCCGGCAGGACTCCACGCCGGGCATCCAGCCGGCCAGCCCTCCGAAGTCTCCTGCCACAGCCCAGACAGCATCTGCCGGCCGTTCGATCGATACGGATGCCTCCGCTGATCCCACTGATTCCGTTCCTCCTGATCCCTGCCCGGTCGAGAGCTCTCGACGCTTTTAGGCCCTGGGCCTCCTAGACCCCGGCGTCGAGCATGTCACGAACCTCTTGCAGCGTCGATCCCTCGTGGGGCACGACAAGGTCCGACTTGCGCTCGTCATCGTCAGCAAGAGGGGCACAAGCGTCACGAACTCCCGCGATGATCTCGGCGAGCGCTTCGGCGAAGGCTTCCTCGTCACCGGAGTTCAACGCGTCGTCCAGCGCCGAATCAAGCTTTTCGATTTCCGGTAGATCGCTCTCCGGTACCTCGTAGAGGCGGTCACCGAGTATGCGCACGATCATTGCGAGCCTCCAGACGCCGATCCTTCTGCAACCCCGTCGCCGGCGCCTGCGCCGGCAGCCCCGCCATTCGTCGCCGAACTGGCGGGCAACGCCTCAGCAGCGCCGGATCCCCCCGAACCGAGCTCGGCCTTCATCGCCGCCAGTTGGGCGTCGACCTCGGAGTTCGCCGATGCGGCATTGAGCTGCTGCTGGATGTCATCGGCCTGGGTGCCGGTCATGTCGGGAAGTGCACCCGATGCGAGGAGCTCGTCTACGGCGCCGGCCCGGGCCTGCATCGTGGCGATCTTGTCCTGAGCTCTCTGCATGGTCATGCCTGCGTCGGTCATCGACTCCGAGATGCCTGAAACCGCCTCTCCGATGCCGGCTTCGGCCTTCGAGGCCTGGTAGGTGGCCTTCAAAGTTTCCTTCTTGGTGCGGAAGGCCTCGATCTGGGCTGACAGGCGTTGCTGGGTCTGGGTGAGGGACTTCTCCTGCGCTTCGACCTGCTGGTGCTGGGTTCCGAGGCCCTCGAGTTGGTCCCCGATGGTTGCGCGACGGGTGAGTGCCTCCCGGGCAAGGTCTTCCTGGCCCTGCGCTAGCGCCTGCTTCGCCTGGCTCTGGAGCTTGTCGGCCTGAGCCTTCAGGTCGTTGGCCTGGAGCTCGAGGCGCTTGCGCGCCGTGGCCACGTCGGCAAGTGCGCGCCGGACCTTCTGCAGGTTCTCCAGTTGCTTCTCGTAGGTGAGGTCGAGCATGTCGGCCGGATTTTCGGCCTTGTCGAGAGCCTTGTTGGCCTTCGCCTGCACAATCCCGGAGACACGTTTTAGAACGCTCATCGCGCCACCTTTCTCGGTGTTCTGGTTATAGAGAGTCTTGTCGTTACGGAGCTACGAAACATTGAGGAGATGAAGCGAGACACGGCACACCCGTTCATGCGAGCAGCCCGTGCAGCGCCGCCCAGGTCTGTTCACTCTGTTGCGCTTCCTTGGCCAGTGCTTGGGCCAGGCTGTCCAGCCATTCGGCGAGAGAAACGGGCTTCGAAGAGATCACGATGCCACGGACCGGCCGGCTGACGGTGCACTCGATGCCGTTGCCCTTGCGGTTCGCTTCGAGCACGACACCCGCTCCGTTGGCCAGGTCCACCGAGATGCCGACCGCCGCCTTGTCGCGCTTGAACATTCCTCCCTCGCGGCGAATCTGAACCCGCTCCCCGAGGGCATCGGCGAGCTTGGTGGCTAGAACCCGGAAGAAGGAGTCGGTGTCGGTGGCGTCGGCCCGAATCACGGCAGAAAGCTGATCGAGGTCGACTACGTCAGAAGAAGCCGACGGATATGGCAGTTCCGAACCCGCCTCCGCGGGAAACGCCGGCACAGCAGGGGCTGCCGGAACCGGCGACATATCCCCCCTCTGTCCGTCTTCGATCTCGTTGCTCACTTCGGTCCCTTCGCACCTTGCACATACCGTCCGGACGGAACCCGGAACCTAACCAGGTGGCCCGTCAGGAAGCACCAAAAAACAGCCCGTCACGGGCTTCTTGCTTACGAATCTAGTCCCGGGACCGAAGAAGACGGCTCCGACCTGGGTTTCCTCCAGGCGTTCCCCCTAAGGGTCGGCCTGAGTGAGCACCGGACCACTAGTTGAGCACCGGACGCCTAAATGAGCAGAGAGGCTCGCCCGTGAGCCTCGAACTCCTGGTGCAGGGAATCCTCATCACCCGAATCGAATCCGCTGTACTCGGCATCAGAGCCGCGCCCGGGTCGCCAGAAGACAGGATCCGGGCAGGACCACCGTTCGCGCTTCAAGTGCGTCTTTGTGATCTTTCCCGTGGCCGTCAGCGGCAGAGCCCTCACGACCCGTACGTAGCGGGGAGCCCATTTGGTCCCGAGATCCGGTTGAGAGGCAAGAAATTCTCCGAGCCCCGCCGAGAAGTGGTCCACGCTCGCCCCATCCCTCAACTCCACAGCGGCCATCACCTGATCCGCGCTCTGTGCGTCGGGTACCGGGTAGACGGCGGCTGCGATCACGTCAGGATGGCGCTCCAAGATGCGTTCGACCGGCGCGGCGGCGAAGTTCTCCGAGTCGACGCGGAGCCAGTCGTCGTTGCGTCCGGCGAAGTAGACAAAGCCGGCCTCGTCGCGGAAGGCGAGGTCGCCCGTCCAGTACCAATCATCGGCCACGCGTTTCGAATCGGCTTCGGGATTCTTGAAATAACCCTCGAAGGAATGAACACCCGTCCGGCTGGCAAGCTCGCCTATTGCCTGATCAGGATTCAGCAAGCGTCCGGAGGCGTCTAAGACCGCACGTTCGCACTCGAGACCAGTATCGGGGTTCAAAACGGCCACACCTTCGGGCGGAATGCCGAGAGCATCGGGCGGGGTGCCCGCGGTGCGCGTGATCGCGACGCCGCCTTCACTCGATCCGTATCCCTCGACGAGGCTGCATCCGAAACGCCGTTCGAACTCGGAGCGGTCGCGCGCGGAAGCTTCTGTGCCGAAACCAACTCGCAGAGGCGTGTCGGCGTCGTCGGGCTTTTCTGGTGTAGCCAGCACATACGCGAGCGCCTTTCCTACGTAGGTGAAGCGCGTGGCACCGAAGCGGCGCACATCGTCGACGAAACGCGATGCACTGAACCGCCCGTTTACGGCGAGCGGTGCCCCGACGAACATGGCCGGCGCCCAAAGCGCCATGATCGCGTTTCCGTGGAACAGCGGCATGGGGCAGTAACACACGTCCTCGCGGACGAACCCGTAGATCTCGGACGCCCGGTTGCCGATCGCCGCCAATCGCCCCTGTGTGCAGCGCACTGCCTTCGGAGATCCGGTGGTGCCGGACGTGAAGATCAAAAGGTAGAGATCATCCGGAGCCACCCGAGAAGAGATCGACCTCGTCGGAGCATCAGACTCAGGTGCGGATTCCGAGTCGGAGGACGGAGGGTCGATCGGAAGTAAGAAGTCGGTCCGAAGTACATGGGAGGCGGGTACTCCGGTGTCCAACCCGTCCAACAGGTCGGCCCCGATGGCGTCGGTGACGATCAACCCGCATTCGGTGAACCGGATGTCCCGAGCCAGCTCGTCTCCGCGTCTGGTCGGGTTGATTCCGACGACGACGGACCCGGCAACGGCCGCTGCGCCCAGCCAGAACATGTACTCAGGCGTGTTGTCGAGGAGCACCCCGATGTGTAGGCGCCCACCTTCGGGAAGCTGGTTCTGAAACCCGAATGCGATCAAGGCGCGAGCGCGGCTTTCGGCAACGAATTCGCGCCACGACCAACTCCGGTCGGCAGACAGAAGCCCGGGATGATCGTCGGAGGCTCGCGCTTGGAGCATCTCTGAGACGGTTGTCGGGATTTGCGCGTCCATTGGCTGATCACCCACCAACGGAGTGTCGCGCTATCGCCCAGGCGATCCAAACCGGACTCCGGGACGCTGCACGGTGCAGTCCCAGAGTGTTGAGGGGCAGCTCCTACGTGTTGTAGGTGGAGGTCGACATGATGTCCTGACCAGAGGGGCTCGTGATCCGGACGGCGTCGATCTGCGCGACCGGAACCGGACAGCTCATCTGGACGTCGACCGTATTGCTGCCCACCGACACGTATTGACCGGAAACCCACCAGGACCCGTCGTCGGTACGCATGGACACGGTGAGGATCTGTCCGCCGACCCCGCCCACTGCGTGAAGGTCGACAGAGGTTCCCCATGACTCCGCGATCAGATCGACGGTCCCGCGTGCACCTCCGGGACCGGAGAGCGCCAGCACGGGCGTGTTCGACGTCGGGTGTGACCCACCGCCCAATGTCACCGCGGCGGCGACTCCTCCGCCCACGACAAGGACGAAAACGGCCGCAATGGTCGCGATCCTGAGCCTCACCGAACGGCGGTGACGGACCACCTCCGTATGAAGGCCTCCGAGCACGGCGGTCCGAAGCGAGTCGGGAATCTTCTCCGCATCGTTCACATGTTCCGGCTGAGCAGCCGACAGTGCTCTTCCGATCCGCGACAGGTCGGCCATCTCGGCGCGGCAGTCGGAGCACCCGTCTAGATGGGACTGAAGCGCAAGTCGTTCGTTGTCAGGAAGCCGTCCGATCGAAGCCAGAGCCAACTGCCCTCTGGCCTGATCACAACTACCGCTCATCGCTCCGCTACCCGTTGGTCCGCTACCCGTTGGTCCGCTACCCGTTGGTCCGCTACCCATCGCTCCACCACTTGATCCCATGCTCATTGCTCCCACCCCATCTCCTCGAGAATGAGTCGAAGAGAACGCAACGCGTAGAAGAGCCTGCTGCGGACGGTTCCTTCCGGCACCCCGTGGCGCGCAGCAACTTCCTTTCCCGGCAGGTTCGCGAAGTAGAAGTCCTGAATCACCGATTTGTGTTCAGGCCGTAGACGCCGTAAGGCCTCTTCGACCTGCCATCCGAGCATCGACTGTTCAACCTGGTTCTCCAGGAATACCGGATCGTTGACGAGCTCGTCGGCTTCTGTGGCTGTCCGCTTGTGCGCCAGATCGATCAGGACTCTTCTCTCGATGGCGAACAGCCAGCCCCGCAAGGTTCCGAGTTCAGGATTGAACCGGTGGCGCGAACGCCACGCCCGCATGAAGGTCTCCTGGACCGCTTCTTCTGCCAGTCCCGAATCCCCCAAGGATCTCCTGGCGAATCCGAACAGCTCGCCTCCGTGCGAGACGAATACTGCATGTAGCCCTGCTTCGTCCGCAGCTTCGATTGCCGGCGACTCCATGAGTCCGGTTGAGCCCGATCCTCTTGTCGAACCGATCGATCGGATCGAAACCCCGGTTTCACCGAGTTTGTCGGTTCCGCGGACAGGGTCAGCCATGCTTCGTCCGTCTCGTCCAGTCCGGCGAGCGACGCTCGGGTTCCCGAACCGGCTCAATACGAGTAGCTCGAACTGGTCGTCGTCGCAGCAACGCTCGACGACGTCGAAGCGGCGGAGCCCGACGGAGTCACGGCGAACCAAACTCCTCCGACTCCTTGGCCATTTGTCTGTCCTGCCGCTGAGTCCTGGGCGTAGTAGTAGAGCGGGTGGCCGTCGTAGGTCACCTGTGTGGTTCCATCGGGCCGCATCACAGTCGCCACTGTGCCACTCAGTCCGGAGGCTGCGGACGCGGTTGTGCCGGAGGAAACCGTGAACGGAGGCCACTCCTGAGCACACCCACCGGTGCACATGATCGTTCCATTGTGCTCGGTGGTGAGCAGGTACAGGGTGTGACCATTGGGGCCGGTCAGGACCTTCCCCAGCTGGCTCACGCTCGCGTCAGTGACCATCGAGGAGGCCGCGGCCGGCGAGCCGCCGCCCGAGGATGCGGCGGTAGTGGACGAGCCCGAGCCGGCAGGCTGCGTGGTCGTGGAGCTTGAATTAGGGGTGCTGCCTGCGGCGGAGGAGCACGAAGCAGCGAGGAGGGCGACCCCTGCCAATGCGACCACAAGGGCGGCGCGCCGAGCCCTCGGGCCGGTCGATTTGATCAACGAGCTGAGCATGTCCTTCTCCGAGCCGGTGTTGGTGATCCACGCTGGATCGATTGGTATAACCACTGGTGGCTACCGTGCCGGAGTGACTTCTGTTCAACGTGGGGCCCTGATCGACCTGAGCCGGTGTTCGGCCTGAGCTCCGGGCCGCTCGAAGCGGCTCTTTTTGACCTGGATGGGCTGTTGGTCGATTCGGAGCCGCTGTGGCACAAGGCGGAGGTCCTTGTCCTCAACCAGTACGGAGTCCCGCTCACACCGGAGATGTGCCGCCAGACCAAAGGCCGGTATGTCACCGAAGCGGTGCTCCACTGGCACGCCATCTATCCCTGGGACTCACCAGGTATCGACGCGGTCGTGACCGAGATACTTGACGAGCTTGCCGTCCTGGTTGACACCTGGCTCGAGCTCAAGCCGGGCGCCCTCGAAGCGGTGGAGGCTTGCAAAAACAGAGCGCTCAAGCTTGCGGTGGCGTCTTCTTCGCCGTTGCGGATAATCGAAGCCGCTCTTCTCAGATTCAACCTGCAGGACGAGTTCATGGCCGTTTGTTCGGCCGAGAACGAAAAGCAGGGAAAGCCCGACCCGGCTGTGTTTTTGACCGCCGCCCGGCTTCTCGGCGCCGAGCCGGCGACATGTGTCGTCTTCGAGGACTCGCTCGCCGGGATTCGCGCAGCGAAAACCGCGGGCATGCTCTGTGTGGCCGTGCCGGAGGAACGGGCCGGCCCTTCCGCCGCAGTCGTGGCTCCCGGCGCAGCAGTGGCTCCCGCCGCGGTTGCCGACGTGGTCTTGCGCTCCCTCGAAGAGCTCGACGACCGGGCCTGGAACCGTCTCCAGATCCGTCCCGGGACGCGGGTGCGGGTCATCTCCGAGCACCGTGGTTCCAAGCGGTCCCCGATCCGGGTCGCTCCGGGAGACGTCTTGTCGGTCGGGGAGCGAGACGACGAATGGCCCGCCTTCGCAACGGTCACCAAGTCAGACGGCGGTCAGGGGTGGGTCCCTATGCGGATCCTCACCCGAACCGGTTCCCCGGGGTCTGATGTCTCCACTGTGCGGTCCCAGTTCACCTACGACACGACCGAGTTGGATGTCGATCCGGGATCTGAGCTCCGAGTGGTCGAAACCGATCTCGGGAGTGGCTGGCTCTGGTGCAGTTCCGGATCGGGAACCGAAGCCTGGGTACCTGTCAGGTGTATCGAGCCGATCGCCCTTAAAGCCCGATGAAGCGACCATCCGACCGCGAACCAGGGGACCAGGCAATCCGGTCATGGACCGGCCGGCCGGGCTCCCGGAATAGGATTTTTACGTGAGCGAGGTCGTGAGCGCACCGGAACAGAAGTCCCGGCACTGGACTTCCGCGCCTCTGGTGCACTTGTCGAGCCTCATCAAACGACCCTTGGTCAATCAGCAGGGTGAGACCATTGGCAAGGTTCAGGACCTCATCGTCCGAGTAGGTGAGAGCCCGCACCCGCCGATCACGGGGGCTGTGGTTCGCATCGAGGGACGCGACCTGTTCGTCCCGGTCGACAAGATTGCGGGGATAGAGAACGGCCGCGTGCTGTTCAGCGGATCGCGGGTGGACCAGCGCCGCTTCGACCGTCGCCCTGGTGAGCTCCTACTTGCCCACGACCTCCTGAAGCGGCACGTCATCAACATGGTCGGACCGAAGCTGGTGAAAGCGAACGAGATCGAGCTCCTCGAGGTGGATGGCACCTGGCAGGTGGTGGGAGTCGATACGAGTACCCGTCCCGTGCTCCGCCGGCTCATCCCGGGAAGGAGCCCTCACCGGCTCAGGCCCGGATCGTTGGTCGACTGGGAAAGCATCGAGCCTTTCGTCTCGCACGTCCCCTCCGCCCGGCTGCGGATCCCGTACCGCAAGTTGGCACGACTCCACCCCGCCCAGATCGCCGACATCGTCGAAGCCGCTTCACATGAAGAGGGGGAGGAGATCATCGAAGCGGTCAAGGCCGACCGCGAGCTCGAAGCCGATGTCTTCGAGGAGCTCGACACAGAGCACCAGCTCGAGTTCGTCAAGAGCCGATCGGACACCGATGCAGCTCGGCTCCTGGCGCGGATGGCGCCCGACGACGCCGCCGATCTGATCATGGAGCTCGAACAAGAAAGGCGCCTTCCGGTCCTGTCGCTACTGCCTGCGGCTCAACAACGCAAGGTGCGTTCCCTTCTCAGCTACAACCCGGAGACCGCCGGTGGCTTCATGAGTCCCGACTTTCTGGCGCTACCGCAGGACACGACCGTCGCAGACGCGCTCAGTGCGATACGACACAGCTCAGCGCCGCCCGAGTCTCTGAATGTCGTCTTCACGCTCGACGATTCGGGAGCAGTCGCCGGATCTGTTTCAGCGGTCTCTTTGATAAGGACCGACCCCTCCTCCACCCTGGAGAGCGCGGCACGGCCCAATCCCGCCCATGTTCACGCCGACTGGGACCTGCATTCAGTTCTGCGAAAGATGTCCGACTTCAACCTCACCGTCGCTCCTGTGATGGATGAAGATCATCGCCAGATGCTCGGCGTGGTGACTGTCGACGATGTTTTAGAGATGCTCCTGCCGAGCGGCTGGCGTTTGGATGCCGGCATGACCGCGAGGGACGAGTAGCGGTGGCAGCGGCGATCCTCCGCTACCGGAGGCCGGGCACCCGTTGCGGGCGGCCGGTCAAACGCGCGCGCAGCGGTTCTCCAGCGCGCAGCGGCCCTCATCAACGCGTCCGAAAACCCATTCGAACTCGAGAACTCACGCACACTTTCGCCCCGACAGCATCTGTCCCTTGGGGTTCTGAGCCGCTTAAGCCTCGTTGAGCTGAGCCGGCCGGTGTGCGTGAGCGCGCATACCGGCAGCGAAGCAAGAAAGGAGGTGAGAAATGGCTTGGCCGCGTGACGATCGTGTCGACGATCAAGTGGAAAGTCGTACCGGCAGCCGCGTAGGTCGTGCAGTGAATCGCATCGGCCGCGCTGGGAGCCGTGGAGAGAGTGCCGGTGACGGTCCCGATACTGCTACGGATGCTGCGAGTGACAGCGACACATCTGTCGAGATCGATGACCGCGCGGCTGTAGCGCTGGCGGAGGAATCCGCGGTACTCGACAATGCTCACGTCGGGGACATCCACGGCGCCTTCGGGACGATCCGACAGCACGACATTGGCTCGCGCAGATCCTGGGGCGCGCGCCTGCTGACTCTGCTCGCCATCATGGGACCCGGGCTGATCGTCATGATCGGCGACAACGACGCGGGCGGGGTTGCCACCTACGCTCAGGCGGGACAGAACTACGGACTGAGCCTGCTGTGGACGCTTCCACTTCTCATTCCGGTGTTGATCGTCAATCAGGAGATGGTCGTTCGCCTCGGTGCCGTGACAGGCGTTGGCCACGCCCGGTTGATCAACGAGCGATTCGGCAAGTTCTGGGGTTGGTTCTCAGTAGGAGACCTCTTCCTACTGAACTTCCTGACCATTGCGACCGAGTTCATCGGGGTCAGCCTCGCACTCGACTACTTCGGGGTCAGCCGTTACATCTCCGTGCCGATCGCGGCTGTTCTTCTTGTGGCCATGACCGCGAGCGGCAGTTTCAGGCGGTGGGAACGGTTCATGTTCGTTTTCATCATCGCCAACTTTCTGGTGATCCCCCTGGCGGTTCTCCGCCATCCCCACTTGGGCGCCTTTCTGCACGGGATCACCATTCCGGGAGTCAAGGGAGGATTCAACTCGACGTCCGTCCTGTTGATCATCGCGATCGTCGGCACCACTGTCGCGCCATGGCAGCTGTTCTTTCAGCAGTCGAACATCGTCGACAAACGGATCACACCGAGGTGGATCAACTACGAGCGCACCGACACGGTTCTTGGCTCAATTGTCACCGTTTTCGCGGCATCTCTGCTGGTTGCCATAAGCGCTGCGGCCTTCGGTCACACCAAGCTGTTCGGGAACTTCACCGACGCACTGGGAGTGGCAAACGGTCTGGCGCGCTTCGTGGGGGACGGAGCGGGAACCATGTTCGCGTTCATCCTGTTGAACGCCTCGATCATCGGAGCGGCGGCCGTCACATTGTCCACGTCGTACGCGTTCGGGGACGTGTTCGGCGCGAAGCACTCCCTCCACAGGGGATGGCGTGACGCAAAGCTTTTCTACGGGACCTTTTCCGCCATGGTCGCCCTGGCGGCCGGGCTGGTTCTCATCCCAGGTGCACCCCTCGGCCTCATCACGACGGGAGTACAGGCTCTCGCCGGCGTCCTGCTTCCGAGCGCGACGGTATTCCTCCTGTTGCTGTGCAACGACAAGGACGTTCTCGGACCGTGGGTAAACCGGCCCTGGCTGAACGTCGTGGCGAGCGTGATCGTCTCGATCCTGGTGATGCTGTCGCTGATCCTGATGGCCACCACAGTGTTCTCGACGATCAACGTGCGTGATCTGTCCCTGGTTCTCGGCGCCCTGCTGGTCGTCGGGTATCTGGGGGTGGGGGCGTATCTGTTGTGGCGCCGCAACAGGCGCCTTGTCACACAGCCCGCACGAACTCCCGAGCTGGCGCAGAGGCGGGAGACCTGGCGTATGCCGCGCCTCAGCCTGTTGGAGAGGCCCAAGTGGTCGAGGGGGAGGCTTATCGGTATGTACGCGTTGCGGTCATACCTTGTAGTGGCCGTCGTGTTGTTGTTCGTGAAGGCCATTCAGCTCGGCCTTCACAAGTAAACGAGTTCGGGCCTCAGGGCCTCAGGAGAGCCCAGGGGGACTCGGGCGAGTTCCGGACTTGCCCCCCGCCGGAACCCACCCGAGTCCCACCTGTGAACACAAGCGCTCTCCGGGGCGGCGACCGGTTGGCTAAGTGCTCGATCTGGGCGATCTAGGCGTGCTGTGAGTGTTGGCCCGCCTCTGTTCGCTTGAAGACAGTCAACAAGGCGAGGTTGAACGGACCGTTACGACCTCGCGTCCTCAGCGGGAAATCTTCCGTGCGATAGGTGAAAACTTGGGGCGCGTCCGCGGGGTCGATCGATCAGTCCAGATCGACCGCCAGGCCGTCCACGACTTCGGCCCTGGGCAGGTTCGTCACGAGCTCCGGTGCCGCGACGATCTTGCGCCTCCTGCTACCGCCTCCCAGGACGATGCGTGACCGGGTGGTTACTCTCCGATCGATCCAGATCGGTAGATCCTCGGGAAGGCCGAGGGGTGTCACGCCTCCGATAGCCATTCCCGTCAACGCCAGAGTCGTGTCGCGATCGGCGAAAGACGCCCTGCGCACGCCGAGGCGCTCCTTGACGGCGTGGTTCACGTCCAGCTTCGTTGTGGCCAGGAGAACGCAAGCGGCGTAGATGGGTGGGTTTGATTTGCCGACTACAAGGATTGTGTTGGCCGAATTCTCAGGCGCATATCCGTATGCCTTGCAAAACGCCGCTGTGTCGGCCAGGTCGGGATCGCACTCGATGATCTCGAAGGAGATGGTGGCCTTTTTGAGGCGCTCGTCGATCAGTCCTTCGATCGCATCGGGATCCACTCCGCCTTGCGCGTCCGCGGCAGTCATCTCGACAACCGTCTCGCCATTTCACCGTCCCACTCCGGAAAGTATTTCCCGATGACCTCTATCGAGAAGCTTCTAAGTATCGAGGTGTTGGGCTCGCGTTCGAGAAGGAACCGGAATGACTCCTTGACGAATTGATCGTCTGTGGTTCCGGTGCCACCGATCTTTTCGGCGAGGCCCGGTGGGACATTCACGTGGTGCGTCGTGGACGTGCCGCCCCCGGAACGTCTCGAGGCTGGCGGTGCAATTTCCACCACGAAGCTCCCAGGCGATTCTTGGGCCACGTTCAGTCCGATCGAAGCTGGAGACATCCGCAGCCAGGGACGATAGTTCCGGTTCCCCGATAGCGTGTCGGCAAAGCCGTTAACCGGAACGACATTAGGAGCAAACCTTGACGGACATCTTCGACATTCCGATCGAGACTCTCGCGGGGGAGGAGGCTTCGCTTGCGCCTTACAAGGGCAAGGCGCTGTTGCTGGTCAACGTCGCCTCTCGCTGCGGCCTCACTCCCCAGTACACCGGACTCGAAAAGTTGCAGGAGGACCTGGCGGGGCGGGGGTTCTCGGTGCTCGGGTTCCCGTGCAACCAATTCATGGGCCAGGAGCCCGGAACTGCCGAAGAGATCGCAGAGTTCTGCTCCACCACCTACGGGGTGACCTTTCCGTTGTTCGAAAAGATCGAGGTGAACGGGCCGGACAGGCATCCGATCTACGAGGAGCTGACCAAGGCTGAGGACGCCGAAGGCAACGCCGGAGACATCACCTGGAACTTCGAAAAGTTCCTGGTCTCACCGGGCGGAGAGGTTGTCGGTCGGTTCCGCCCGCAGGTGGAGCCGGAGGACCCGGCCCTGGTCTCCGCGATCGAAGGAATTCTTCCGGGGAGCTGACCAATCTCTGAGAGGATTGGCACCGCGGTGCGGAGGAGTGGCGTGACATTGGGCGGAATCTCTGGCGGAGTTGAGAGCAGCATGAACGGTGGCCCAGCGTCGACCGCTGACTCAGGGTCGGACATGGTTTCAGGGTCGGGCGCTACTCCGACAGGTCCGAAACCGGCTTCCGCCGGTCGAGGCAAGGTCCCCGGCGAAGCCGAAGGCCAACCCGAAGTCGGAGGCCTGGTCAACGAGACCAAGAGCGTCAAGAAAGCAAAGGCCGTCAAGCAGGCCAAGCCTGCCAAAGAGACCGCAGACGTCAAAGAGGCCCCAGACGTCAAAGAGACCTCAGACGTCAAAGAGGCCGCGGACGGCAGCAAGGCAAAAGAAGACACCGCCGGAACTTTCGGCGGAATCGATCACATCGCGCCACCACGCGTTTTTGCGAGGTACCTGCCTCCGTCATCTTCTTCGGAGCTCTTACACCGGTGGAATGCGATCGCCAAGATCGCCACGAGCAACTTCGCTCCCGTTGCTTTCCGCCAGATCAAACAGATCAGAGCGGGTGCACTCCCTGTGGAGGCTTTGGGTGGACCGCTCCGGCAAACTTTCGAGGCGCTCGGCGGCACTTTCATGAAGTTCGGCCAGATGATCGCATCCTCTCCCGGTGTGTTCGGTGACAAACTCGCCGATGAGTTCAGGGTGTGCCTGGACACCGGCCCAAGGGTGGGATTCGCCCGTATAAAACAGCGCATCGAGGCCGATCTGGGGATGTCGGTCGAAGATGCATATGCCGAAGTCGAGACTGAACCGATCGGCCGGGCTTCCATTGCCGTTGTTCACAAGGCGCGACTCCACGACGGAACGGTCGTTGCCGTAAAGATTCTCCGGCCAGGGATCCATCGTGTCGTGGCAACCGATCTGGACATGCTCCAACCCATAATCGAGCTGGTCGCGAACCAGACAGGCGACGAGACGGCAGGCTGGTTCCTGCAGATTCTTGATGGGTTCCGCGAGCAGATCGGCGAGGAACTGGACCTCCGCAACGAGGCCAGGGCCATGATCCAGTTCAAGACCCTGTTGCACAAGGCAGGGCTTCATTCGGTAGTCGTGCCGCAGGTCATTCCCGAGCTTTCCGGCCGCAATGTCCTGACCATGGAGCTGCTCGACGGGGAACCCATCGACGATCTTGCAGCTGCTGCCCGGTTCGGCATCGATCCGTCGCCCCTGGTGGCCGAAGTGGTCAGAGCGTTCTTCTTGATGACGATCCGGTGGGGCGTGTTCCACGGTGACGTCCACGCCGGAAACCTGATGCTTATGAAGGACGGACGGATCGGCGTGCTCGACTGGGGCATCGTCGGACGTCTCGACGCGGAGACCCACAAATTCTTCGTGCGGATCATCCAGGGGGCCCTTGGCAACGAGGACGCATGGGATGACGTTGCCGCCCACCTGATCAAGACTTACGGCCCGGCCATCCGCGACGGATTCAACCTCAACGACGATCAGCTCTCGGACTTCGTCAAGGGACTGGTCGAACCTATTCTCACCCAGCCCTTCGGCGAGGTGAGCCTGTCTACATTGCTGACGGCTCCTCAGACTCAGTTGGCCAAAGCCAGGGGACAGAAGGCCCACGAAGGCTCGATCAGGTCGGTGATCACCAGAGTCAGGGATCAACGCCGAATCCGACGCGAAGCTGAGGCATATGGCGGGATGGATTCCGATTTCGACAGGGGAACGTTCCTGTTGGCCAAGCAACTGATGTACTTCGAGCGCTACGGCAAGATGTTCATGGCCGACACGCCCATACTTTCGGATCGGGCATTTTTCGAATCCCTCGTCACCGGCATGGACCTTCCTGTATAGCTTTCCGGAACTTCGAAGGAGGCCAAGTACCGGTCTGCTCCCGGTGAGCATTGCTGCTCGGGAGCGTGCATCTTCATCCTGCTATCGATCGCTGAGTAGCGTCAGCACGTAGTGGACACGACGACGTTTGCAATCGAGACGGGGCACCGGCAGGTGATCGACATCACCGAACAGGTCCAGGAGTTCTGTTCGAAGCACGGGAACGGTGACGGTCTCTGTTCGATCTTCGCGCCTCACGCCACTGCCGGCATCGCCCTGATGGAAGTGGGCTCCGGCTCAGAGCAGGATCTGGTTGATTCCCTCACTCGTGTCTTTCCACGCGACGACATCTACAAGCACCGTCACGGATCCAAGGGTCACGGTGCGGATCACTTGCTCCCCTCGATTGTCTCCCCTTCTGCGGTGATACCTGTTGTGGGAGGGCGTCTCGCACTCGGCACATGGCAGAGCGTGGTCCTGGTCGACCTGAACGCGGACAATCCCCGGCGGACCATTCGTCTGAGCTTCATCGACGGCTGAAGCCGATCTTCTAGTCCACGGCTGAAGCCGATCTTCTAGTCCGCCGAAGGAACCTTCAGTTTTGCCCGACCGGGGTTGACATCAATGAGTATGCCCCCGATGAGGGCGGCAACCACAAAGATCCCGGCAGCCCACCCGCTAGCTGTGGCGTAGCCGTGAACGGTGGCGCTCGCCACCAAGTCTCGGCCGTGACGGTGCGACATCAGGTAACTGGTGGTCGCCGACGCCGCGATCGTGTTCAACAGAGCGGTGCCGATAGAAGCCCCGATCTGCTGCGAAGTGTTCGTCATCGCCGAGGTCACCCCGACATCATTGGGATCGGCGTTCTGGGTGGCGGTGCTGATGCACGGCACGATCGCGATGCCAAGTCCGATACCCAACAGCAATTCGGTCGGCAGTACGTGCGTCACGTAAGACGCACCGGGCGTCAACTGCGTGAGCAAGGAGACGCCTACAGCCGAAAGCAGCAGACCCGGTACGACCAGATATCGGGTTCGCACACGGGGCATGAGCCTGCTGGCCAACTGCGTGGCGGCAACGCCGTTGAGCACCAGCAATGGCAGGAACGCAATCCCTGTCTTGAGAGGTGAGTAGTGATCGATCGTCCGCAGCAAATAGGTGAGGAAGAGGAAGGTCCCGAACATGCCGACGATCGAAAGCATGATGGTCAGATACGCCCCGGCCCGGTTGCGGTTCTTCAGGACACGGAGAGGGAGTAGGGGGTTCGGTCCTCGCTTCTGCCACACGATGAAGCCGGCCAGAAGAACCACTGCCACGATGATGGGGACGATGACCCCCGTGGCAGCCCAGCCGTCGGCACCGGCCTCGCCCAGCCCGTAAACGAGGGCTACCAACCCGCCACAACCAAGGACCACGCCGAGCACGTCGAGACGGATGCCCGGATGCCCGTCGCGGTTCGGGATCCGCGTAACGGCCCCGAAGATCACCAGCGCGGCGATCGGCAAGTTGACGTACAGGCACCAGCGCCAATCGACATATTGGGTCAAGAATCCGCCGAGAATTAGGCCGAATGCGGATCCCGCTATGGCGATCGTGGCGTAGATACCAAACGCCCGACCGCGCACGCGGGCGTCGGCGAAGGTCGACGTGAGCAGAGACAGAACAGACGGAGCCGACAGGGACCCGAATAGCCCCTGCAGGCCCCGGGCTCCGATCAGCATGAGGGTGGTCTGAGCCGCCCCACCTAGGGCTGACGCCAACGCAAAGCCCGTGACTCCCACGATCAGAACCCGCTTCGGTCCGAACATGTCGCCTATACGACCGCCGAGGAGAAGAAAACCACCGAACGCCAGGGTGTACGCAGTCACGACCCATTGACGATCGGTGTTGGAGAAACCCAGGGCGTGTTGGGCCGACGGCAGGGCGATGATCATGATCGTCGAGTCGAGGACCACCATCAGCTGGGCCCCGGCTATGACAACCAGCACCCACCAGTCGGCTTTGTTAGGCCCCTCGACCTCGGAGGCGGGTTCTGCAACCTGGCTGGTGCTCATTGGTTATCCAACGTATGGGGCGGACCAGCTTGATCGAGCATGGACCGGGGATCAGGCCCATCCACCTTGGCGGCCGTTTCGGGCAGGCCGCAAGGCCGCTACCAGCCAACAGCGAAGCGTCAGTAAGACTTCGGCAGTCCCAGTGAGTGTTGTGCGACGAAGTTGAGGATCATCTCGCGGCTTACCGGAGCAGTCCTCATCAATCTGGTCATGCCCCACATATCCGCCAAACCGAATTCGCTGGACATGCCGTTGCCGCCGTGAATCTGGATCGCCTGGTCGAGGGCGCCGAGTGCGGCTTCCGCGGATGCGTACTTGGCCATGTTCGCGGTCTCGCCGGCCAGCTGAGGGTCTGCCGCATTGTCGCAGGCCCAGGCCGCTTTCTGGCACATCAGCCTGGCAAGTTCCACTTCGATCTTGGCCTTGGCCAGAGGATGTGAAAGTCCCTGGTGGCGGCCGATTGGAGTGCCCCAAACCGAACGCTCCCTGGCATACTCCGACGCCTTCGCCAGCGCGTAACGGCCCACACCGGCGGCGATCGAGGCGGTCAGGATCCGCTCGGGGTTCAAGCCGAGAAAAACCTGACGGAGGCCGTCGCCTTCTGTCCCGATAAGCCGGTCGGCGGGTACCTCCACATTGTCGAAATACAGCGTGAACTGGTTTTCCGGAGCCACGATCTCGACGGGGATGGGAGTCATCTCGAGTCCTGCAGTGTCGGTGTCGACAACGAACAACGACAACTTGGCGCGACCGGTCTGCTCGTCGGTCGAGGTGCGTGTCACCACCAGAATGGCCTGTGATTCGTCGCACCCCGATATGTAGTACTTGGTCCCCTTGAGCCGGTAGATGTCGCCGTCGCGCTCAGCCATCGTCGAGATGTTGTGGGAGTTGGAACCGGCGTCGGGCTCTGTGATGGCGAAGGCCATCTTGAGCGATCCGTCGGCGAAGCCCGGCAACCACTTCTGACGCTGACGGTCCGTCCCAAATGCCGCGATGATCGTGGCGCAGATCGCCGGAGACACGACGAGCATCAGAAGCGGACAGCCCTGCGTAGCAAGCTCCTCTTCGACAATCGCCAGTTCGGTTATCCCGTAGCCGCCGCCGCCATACTCCTCGGGAACGTTCACCCCTAGATATCCGGCCGCGGCAAGCTCGTTCCACAGTTCGTCGGTCTTCTCGCCAGAGTGCGACTTCTTCACGTAGTACTCGTGCCCGTAACGCGATGCGATCGATGCGACGGCGCTACGGAGCATCTGCTGCTCCTCGGTTTCGACGAAATCCATGCCTGCTCCTCAATCAACCTTCGCTGCCGTGGCGGTGTCACCGGGTGCGTCATCGGCTGCTTGCACAACCACCAGAAGGCGTCCGGACTCGACCTGATCGCCGGCGGCGACCGCTACCTCGCTAACCGTTCCCGAATGGCTGGTGCGAATCTCGTGTTCCATCTTCATCGCTTCTATCGCAACGAGCGTCTGACCCGCCTCAACGTGGTCGCCGGTTTTGACCTGGACGCGAACCACGGTCCCCGGTAGCGGGGCGATAAGGGATCCCGGTGTCAACTGCGATCCAGGCAACGGGAATCGCGCCACCCGCGTGAGCGCGGATGCGCCGTCAGGTCCGTCAACATAAGTGACGTCATCGATGATGCTGACGTCGTAGGACGACAGGATTCCGGAGCGGACAAGAGTGACTTTCGTGGAAAGGGCTGCGATCACCTCGACACCGCCTGCCGTCCCCACTGAGTCATCTGCGCCGCCATCACCGCCCTCCCCGACGCTGTGGCACTCGACCTCGACGCACCTCCCCGTCCGGTCGAACCGGTAAGCGACTTCGAGTACACCTGTGGACCCTTCGAAGCTCTCGTGTTGGGGCTCAGACGGATTGTTGCGGTATCCCGATGGCAGCCCTCCGAGAACACCCCCGGAGCGTGCCTCATCTCGGCGCAGCGCCTGTCCCGCAAGAGCTGCCGCAATGGAGTGCAACTTCTCCGCGTCCGGCGATGCCAGCGGGGCTCCGAGGTCCGCCGGATCGTGGCGGACCAAAAATCCGGTATCGATTTCACCGGAAAGGAATTCCGGATGTCGAAGGATTCGAACCAGAAGGTCACGGTTCGTCGTGATGCCGTGCAGATGTGATCGAGCCAAGGCGTACGCGAGTGACCGGGCCGCCTCGTCGCGCGTGGGAGCAAAAGAGATGACTTTGGCCAGCATCGGGTCGTACCACGGGCTCACCGCGGACCCGCTCACCACGCCGGTGTCGACGCGGATCACATTCCCGCCATCTGTCGTCGTCCCCACATCGACGTCTTTTGAAGCGTCACGCCCGATGTCGAAGCTGTGAATCCGCCCCACGGAAGGACGCCAGTCCTGCGTGGGGTCTTCGGCGTACAGCCGAACTTCGATGGCGTGACCGTTCAAGGATGCCGCCATCGCCTCTGCGGGAAGCGGCTGTCCTTCTGCAATGAGCAGCTGCAAGCGCACCAGGTCGAGACCGGTCACGAATTCGGTGACGGGGTGCTCCACTTGAAGCCGCGTGTTGACTTCCAAAAAAGCGAAGCTTCCATCCTCGAGCATGAGGAACTCGACGGTCCCCGCGTTCACGTAACCGATGGCTTTTGCCGCCAACACCGCTTTCTCGCAGATGTCGGCTCGCGCTTGTTCGGAGAGGGCGGCGGATGGACTCTCCTCGATGATCTTCTGATGGCGCCTCTGGATGGAGCACTCCCGCTCGAAGAGGTGCACGACATTGCCGTGAGTGTCGCCCATCACCTGGACCTCGATGTGACGAGGGCGCATGGCGTAGGGCTCGATGAACAGGATCCCGTCGCCGAATGCCGACAGGGCCTCGCGGTGTGCCGATTGGACGGAGGATTCCAAAGATGACGGGTCCTCGACGATCCGCATTCCCCGGCCGCCACCTCCGGCCGAGGCTTTTACCAGGACCGGGTAGCCGATGGAGGCCACCCGGTCGGCGAGATCAGACATCTCCGCTTTCGACTCGGACTCCGACTGCAACGCCGGGTCTCCCAGCCGGATCTCCACCTGCGGTAGGACCGGGACGCCGGCCGCCGCCATCATCTGCTTCGCCGCGAGCTTCGAACCCATTGACGCGATCACAGACGCCGGTGGTCCGACGAAGGTCAACCCGGCGTCCACACACGCCTTCGCAAACTCGGCGTTCTCAGACAGGAATCCGTAGCCCGGATGAACCGCATCGGAACCGGTTCTGAGAGCGGCCTCGACGACCAGGTCGCTTCTCAGGTAGGTGTCGGCGGGCGCAGAACCTGGAAGGCGCACGGCAACGTCTGCCAGAGAGACGTGAAGCGCAGATGCATCCGGATCCGAGTAGAGCGCCACACACGAGATGCCCGCCTGATGTGCGCTTCGCATGACACGCACCGCGATCTCGCCGCGGTTGGCGATCAGAAGCTTGTTGATCATCCCGACCTCATCACATCCGGAACACGCCGTAGCCGCGTGTCCCGTGTATCTCGTTCGAGTCGATGACAGACAGGCACAGCCCGAGAACGGTTCTGGTGTCGCGGGGGTCGATGATGCCGTCGTCGTACAACAATCCGGTCAAGTACAACGGCATCGACTCGCGGCTGATCTGGTCTTCGACCGATGCCCGCATCTGAGCATCTGCTTCTTCGTCGAATACCTCGCCCCGTGACTCTGCGGCCTGCCTGGCGACGATTGACAGCACGCCGGCAAGTTGAGCCGGGCCCATCACCGAAGACCGCGAATTCGGCCAGCTGAATAGGAAGCGAGGGTTGTACGCCCGTCCGCACATGCCGTAGTTGCCTGCTCCGTAAGAGGCACCGATGTTCACCGTCAGGTGGGGCACCTTCGAATTCGAGACCGCGTTGATCATCTTGGCGCCGTCTTTGATGATCCCCCTCTGTTCGTAGTCCTTCCCCACCATGTAACCCGTGGTGTTCTGAAGGAACAGCAGAGGGGTGTCGATCTGGTTGGCCAGTTGGATGAATTGGGCGCCCTTGTGGGCCTCTTCGGAAAAGAGGACGCCTCTGTGATTGGCCAGGATGCCGATCGGATAGCCGTGAATCGAGGCCCACCCCGTGACCAGGCTCGATCCGTACAGCGGCTTGAACTCATCGAACCGGGAGCCGTCTGCCACCCGCGCGATGACCTCACGCGGATCGAAAGGTATGCGTAGATCTGAAGAAGCGATCCCCAAAAGCTCGTCCGGATCGAACAAGGGATCGTCCGCGGGCATCGTGGGGCCAGGTCCGTGCTTGTGCCAGTTGAGCCGGCCCACCACGTCGCGCCCGAGCCTGATCGCGTCGGTCTCGTCGAGGGCCAGAAAGTCGGCCAGCCCCGACGTGCGGGCGTGCATGGACGCGCCGCCCAGCTCTTCGTCGTCGGACACTTCGCCTGTGGCCATCTTCACGAGAGGTGGGCCACCTAGGAACACCTTGGAGCGCTTGTCGATCATCACGATGTAGTCGCACATGCCCGGCACGTACGCGCCCCCGGCGGTCGAGTTCCCGAAGATGACGGCGATCGTGGGGATGGCTTCAGCCGAACGTCGGGTCAGATCGCGAAACGTCCTGCCACCGGGGATGAATATCTCGGCCTGCGTCGGAAGATCGACACCCCCGGATTCGACCAGGTTGACCGAGGGAAGGCGGTTCTCCATTGCGATGTCCGCAGCCCGGAGCGCCTTTCTCATCGTGAAGGGGTTGGTGGTGCCACCCCGCACGGTGGGGTCGTTGGCCGAGACCAGACACTCTGTGCCTCTCACCACTCCGATTCCCGTGACCATGCTTGCGCCGACCATGTATGACGATCCCCACGCGGCAAGGGGCGAGAGCTCGAGGAACGGGGAGTCCGCATCCAGCAGGAGCTCGATCCGTTCCCTGGCCAGCAGCTTCTTGCGCTGGCGGTGTCGCTCTACGTAACGGGGACCACCACCCGCTCTTGTAACCGCCAGCTCCGCGTCGATCTCGGAAAGAGCGGCGAGCATCGCGTCACGATTAGCTCTGTATTCATCGGACGCCCGATCGACGGACGTGGTCAGTGCCGGCACGCCGGACCTGAATCCCGCGATGCATCCGCCGGGCTGGGATTGCCCGCACGGGCGCGAAAAGCATGGAAATGATTCATAACCACTGACAGGGCGTCCGATGTTGGGCTTGCACCGGGTGACAGACTAAGCGCCATGGTCGAACGTCCGCTTTCTGCTGTGGTCCTGGCCGCCGGCGAGGGCACCCGCATGCGTTCGGACCGCCCGAAGCCTCTGCACCGGATATGTGGAAGACCGATGATCCTCCACGTGCTGGACGCCTTGGCCCAGCTACACGTGGATCCCGTTGTCGTGGTCGTTGGTCACCACGGTGAATGGGTCACGAAAACGCTGCTCGAGAACACACCTCGCGATGTGATGGTGGAATTCGTGGAGCAGGCCACCCAAGGCGGGACAGGCGATGCCCTCGCGGTGGCGCTGACGGCGTTTCCTCAATCCCTCGCCGACTCAGAAGGCGACGTGATCGTCCTTCCCGGCGACACTCCTTTGGTCCGTCCGCCGACCCTTGCCGCTCTGGTCCGCCACCACCGGGCGTCGGACACCGCGGCCACCCTTCTCACGGCCCACGTCGAGGATCCCTCGGGCCACGACCGGATCATCCGCGGGCGTAACGACGAGGTGGTCGGGGTCCTCGACGCACGCGAAGTCGAAGAGGATCTCGACGTGCTCGAGCTCGACGAGGTGGCCACTCCCATCGCGTGTTACCGCCACAACGTGCTGTCCGCAGCCCTCAGGAGGCTCCACCCCGTCGGTCCTCGCCACGAGCACTCGCTCACCGGCGTGCCCGGAGTGCTCCGCGACGCGGGCTATGCCATCGAGACTTTGGTGCTCGACGATCCGATGGAGGCGGCCGGGGTCAACGACAGGGCCCAGCTCGCCATCGCCGAAGCCGAGATGCGGGATCGCATCAACGAGAGGTGGATGCGACGCGGCGTGACGATGTGGGATCCCGAGAGGACTTACGTGGACTCGTCGGTGGATCTGGAACCGGACGTGGTTTTGCTCCCCGGGGTGATCCTCCAGGGCCGCACGACGGTATCTAAGGGTGCCGAGATCGGACCGGACACGCGCCTCGTTGATACGACCGTGGGCGAGTCGGCCGTGGTGATGTCGTCAACCGCCGATCGCACACAGATAGGGGCTGAGGCGAGAATCGGCCCGTTCTGCGTGCTCAGGCCGGGTACGCGCGTACTCGACGGACAGATCGTTGCCCCCCACACGGTTTTGGATGCAGACACAGTTTTGGACTCCGCCGGTCCCGTAGGCGACTGACCGGCCACTGACCGGCGACTGACCGGCGACTGACCGAAAAGATCCGGCGATCCGATGCAGACCCGAAGTGACGGACCCGAAATAGAGGGTGAAACGGCCCGGTCGCACGACGCACCGCCTGGACTAGCGTTGGCAAGGATGGAGCTTGTTCCGACCCGACGCCTCATGCTTGTCACGGGACGGGCGCACCCGGCACTGGCCGAGGAGATTGCCGCCCATCTCGGCGTGACGTTGACCGAATGCAACCTGCGTGAATTCGCCAACGGTGAGATCCATTGCCGGTATGCGGAATCCGTGCGCGGATGTGACGTGTTCATCATCCAGACCCACGCGGACCCGGTCAACGACTCCATCATGGAGCAGTTGATCATGATCGATGCCGCAAAAAGGGCTTCTGCCAAGCGGATAACCGCGGTTTGCCCCTACTACGGCTACTCGCGCCAGGACCGCAAGTCGACGGGCCGCGAGCCGATCACCGCGAAGCTTGTGGCAGACATGCTCCAGGTGGCGGGCGCGGACCGGGTCGTCAGTGTGGACCTCCACTCCGGTCAGATCCAGGGATTCTTCGACCTACCGTTCGACCACCTGGTCTCGCTGCAGGTGATGATCGAAGAGCTTCGCCGCTACGGCGGGCAGGACCTCGTCGTCGTCGCACCTGACGCCGGCAGGGTGAAGGTGGCCGAAAAATACAGCCACTACTTGAACGACGCCGATATCGCCGTGATCCACAAGCGCCGCCCCCGCGACTCCGCGAACGAAGTGGAAGCGATAGAGGTCGTCGGTAAGGTCCGGGGCCGGCACTGCGTGCTACTCGACGACATCATCGACACCGCCGGAACCATCTGCGCGGCCGCCGAGCTGCTTGTCGACCGCGGGGCTGCCGAAGTGTGGGCGATGGCCACCCACGCCGTGCTGTCCGACCCTGCTCTGGAACGCCTGGAGAAGTCCCCACTTTCCAGGGTCGTCGTGACCAACACTCTTCCCCTGTCTGAGCACCGCCGTATCCCGAAGATGGAGGTTGTCTCTGTGGCCAAGGTGATCGCCGACGCCATCGACGCCGTCTTCGAGGACACTTCCGTCTCCGAGATCTTCGGCGGCGACAACCTCACCTGACAGGCAACCTCACTCGAACTGTCCCAGACCCGAGACCCGATCCTCACAAGTTGCGCTTTGTAGTCGTCGGTCCGGGAGCAGTTGGCGGTGTCATCGGCGGTCGTCTTTTCCGGTCCGGACATCAGGTTGTGCTCGTGGCCAGAGGAGCCCACCTGGACGCGATCCGCTCCAACGGGTTGACGGTCGTTTCCCCCGACGAAACGGTCACCCTCCCGATCCTCGCGGTGGGAGACCCGTCTGAGGCTGGCCTGGAAGACGGGGACGTCGTGATCATCGCCACCAAAGGTCAGGGCACGCTCGCAGTGCTCGAGTCGCTCGAGGCGGTCGCGGCCACTGATTCAAGAAGCCCCGCTGATTCGAAGAGCACCGGCGCCGGGATCTCGATCGTCTGCGCACAGAACGGGGTGAACAACGAGCGTGAAGCGCTGCGCCGGTTCCCCGATGTGTACGGCATCTGCGTGATGCTCCCGACCGCCCACATCGAGCCGGGAGTGGTCGAGGCCTACTCGTCTCCCACGCCCGGGATCCTCGACATCGGGCGCTATCCCTCAGGATCGGACCAGACGGCGGAGGCCATCGCCGAAGCGCTGACGACGTCAGGATTCGAGTCGCTGGCGAGACCGGACATCATGCGCTGGAAGTACCGCAAACTGATCATGAACCTGTTCAACGCGGTCGAAGCGCTGTTGGGTCGCCGTCACGGTTGGCCTGACGAGCTTGCCGGGTCGATCCAGCACGAGGCTGAGCAGGTCCTGTCTGCCGCACGTATCGACGTAGCGTCCGCCGAAGAGGACAGGATCCGGCGGGGAGACACCCTGAAGATGTCCCCCATCAGCGGGGGGCCCAGGGGTGGCGGCTCTTCCTGGCAGAGCCTGGCCCGGGGCCTGGGCAGCATCGAGTCGGACTACCTGAACGGCGAGATCGTGCTTTTGGGCAGGCTTTACGGGATTCCCACCCCGGTGAACGCCATGCTCCAGCAGATGGCGAACGAAGCTGCCCGCTCCGGCGCCCCTCCCGGCTCGTTCACCGCGGATGACCTGCTGGCACGGGTCACCTAAGGTAAGACCTCCGCCGCTCGGATACTCTCTAGGGTCCGATTCACGAGGAGCACGACATGTCCGAGACGTCCCTAGTCGCAGACGCGCGTAGCAACATCGGTTCGCGCCCCACCCGCAGGCTCCGCTCCACTGGGCGGATCCCGGGTGTCGTCTATGGAGAAGGTGTCGGGCCGCTGTCTGTGAGCGTCGACGCACGGGACCTCAGACACGTCCTCACCACACCCGCCGGCCTGAACGCGGTCTTGAACATGACACTCGACGGCAAGGAGTACACGGCGATGGCCCGCGAAATCCAGCGCCATCCGGTTCGCGGCACCGTCACCCACGTCGACTTTCAGGTTGTCGACCCCGACCGCCCGGTGAGTGCGGACGTGACGATCGTGCTCCACGGCGAGCCGGTCGACCTCAACCACCAGGACGGCGTTGTCGACCAGCAGCTGTTCTTCATCACGGTGCGGGCCAAGCCTTCTGAGATCCCACAGCACTTCGAGGTGGACATCAGCGGGATCAACGTCGGCGTCGGAGTCAAGGTTTCCGACCTCGTCATCCCCGAAGGCGTGGAGGTCGATCTCGACCCCGAGACCACGATCGTGATCGGCCAGCCGCCGCGAGTGGTCCGCGAAGAGGGCGAGGGTGCAGAAGGTGCCGAGGGCGTAGAAGGCGCCGGTGCGGAGCCCGGAGCAGCGTCGGAGGGATCGGGCTCCGAGGAGTCGTAGCTCTGGCACGCCTTTTCGGGTCGGCGCGTACAGGAACGCCGGCCGACCTTCTCGTCATCGGGCTCGGGAATCCGGGAGCGGAGTTCGAGCACACCCGGCACAACGTGGGAGCGGACACGATCTCGCTGGTCGCGTCACGAGCCAACGAGAGGTTCAAGTCCGTGCGCGGTTCGAACGCACGCACGGCGGAAGTGCGCATCGGTTCGCACCGTGTCGTACTCGCATTCCCCACCACCTATATGAACGAGTCGGGCATCGCCGTGCGCGCTCTAGTGCGCCGTTACGGGATCGACGACATGGAGAAGGTTGTGGTCGTCCATGACGAGCTCGATCTGCCGGTAGGACGGGTAAAGATCAAAGTGGGTGGCGGAACCGCGGGCCACAACGGCCTCAAGTCCATCGGACAGCACCTGCACGACAACGGCTACGTGCGGGTGCGCATCGGGATCGGTAAGCCGCCCGGGCAGAGAAGTGGGGCGGATCACGTACTTCGTAAACCAGGTCAGAAGGAGCGGGAGCTACTCGAAGTCGCCATCGAACAGGCTGCAGACGCCATCGAGGCCATCGCCACAGATGGCGTCGTCGATGCCATGAACCGGTTCAACGCCGCGCCTTAGATCGCCTTCCGGCTCAGCACGATTCGCCGGTATACGACGCCACCTGGTCGTATCCCTCCTGCACGATCGTAAGACTGGTACTCGAAAACGAGCCTCGAGAGACGCCGGCATACACAGTGGTCTGCAGGAACACACCGGGATCGCCCAGGATCTTGCCCGAATGCGACGTCTTGAGTGTCGTCGGGTTGATGACGTACCACTGGTACTGGCGGATGATCTCCCCCGTTGGCGACCACGTGCACGAGAACCCTGCTCCTTGGAGCAAGCCGGTCGACCGCAGAAGCATGATCGGTGATGCGCCCGGAGACAGCTGCGCCGGCTGCACGCCATCACCCCCCGCTGTGAACAGCTCGTACAGCCCCGCGGTCCCGTAGTCCTCGAGCCGGACGAGAACTGCCGGAACGCCGCCCGGGACGACCGGGACGAACCGGTCGACCGCCACAGAGGCCGGGATCGGTGGGTCGTACGGGATCCGGAACGGCTTTGCCACCAACGAGGCGATCCGCTCGGACACGTACCAACTCGAGTCGCGGCAAAACGTGGTGGCCACCAGGTCGGGGAGTCCCTTCAACGCGAAGCTCAGTTGCGGCTCGGGACCGGCCACCATCGGGCAGGTGAATCTTTCGGTGATCGCCGTTCCGACCATCTCTTTCGAGTCGTGGGAATTGGGGCCTGATGCACTCTTGCCCGGTGCGTTGGCGCTGGGTGCTCCGGAACCCGGTTGCAAACCGGCCGCGCTCTGTGGAGCGCGTCCGGTCGGCCTGACGAAAGGAGTGCCCGTCGAAACCGACAGCAGGACCGCAAGCCCGGCGAGTCCCACAAGCACTCCGACCGTGGCCAGCGAGGTTGCCCGTCCGGGCACCCTGGTCACAGACCAGATGTTACGCCCCGCCCTCGATCTCCCGTAGATCGAAGTAGTCGCGCCAGCGCACTATCAGTCCCTGTTCGTCGATCTCGAGCATGGTGCATCCATGAAGCACGGTGGGCATCGTTCCGCCCAGGGTGCCGCGTCCGATCCACTCGAATGCGCCGCCGCGGTCGTCTCCGAATACCGCGGTGATCTCCTGGTACCAGTCGGGGTACACCTGCCGGGTCAACTGCTCGATCCCATCGATGTCGGTGGTGGGGCCGTTGACCGGGTCACTGAACTCGGCGCCCGGTGCGAAGAGGGTTCCGAAGGCCCCGACCGGCGCCTTGTAGGTGAGGATCCCCTCGGCCTTGACCGCCCACGCCTTCCAATCCATGGCCACCTCAGGATGCTCGTTTGCGAAACGGTGAGCTTCTCTTCTCGTGAGCTTTCTTGGCCATCCCGTAGATGGCGCGATGGTCCGCCACAGCCCTCGACCAACGGTACTTGCGTGCTGCGTCAGAAGCGCGGCCCGCCAGCTGCTCCCTGAACTCGCCGTCGACGAGGACCCGCCTGATCGCGTCTTCGAGCCACACCGGATCGCTCGGATCGACTGCGTACACGGCATCTCTACAGTCGGCGAATATCGGCAGGTCCGTAACGATCAGGGGCCGTTCAGCCGGAAGCACGAATCTCAGCGCCGCGCTCGAGGACTCTGCTGTGGCGCTGTATGGCAGGACGATCGCATCGACACCGCGGAGCATCGCCCGGCTCACCTCCTCGCTCAGGTAGTCGGTGACGAGAAGGACGTTTTTGGAGAGACCCCTCGCTTGAATCTCGTTGCGCACCAACTCTTCGTATTCGACCGAGGTGACGTCGGGGTAGCGGGCACAGAGCGCCAGTAGGCAGATGTCAGGGAACTCGGGTCTGAGTGAGTCCACTATCCGGATCAGGTCGAGCGTCCCTTTATGAGGAAGGAGGAACCCGAAAGTTCCGATCACCGGCCGATCGCCGAGACCGAGCAGTTCGCGCGCTTCTGATGGCGAGATGCTCGGCGGGTCCGCGGTGCCGATAGGCACAATCTCCACGTTGTCCGTTATTCCCATCTCCGCCAGCTCTTCGGCGTCTCTGTCCTGGTGAACGATCAGACGGTCGACCCTTTCCAGGGTGGGTTTTATGGATCTGAGGCTGACCATCTCGCCCTCGATCTCGATGTCCGTAGTCCGGTGCAGGGTCAGCACCACGGCGCGTTGTTCGAGCTGTCTTTCGATCAGCCCACCGAGTCTTTCGAGCTCGAAGAAGCCGAAGTTGAACTGCAGATGCAACACGTCTGAGTCCGAGAGACGCAGTGCATCTTCGAGCTCCGCCAGATCCGGTTTCCATCGATGGATCCACAGGCGCTGGACACCGAACTCCTGAATCGGGTCGATGATCTGCGCTTCCTTGTCGGCATAGATGTCGACGACTGCCGAACCGCCGAGATGTTCCACGATGCTCCGCGTGTTCTCTGCGATCCCGCACTTGGAGTTCCAGGTGGAGATCATCGCCACGTGCGGTTTCGCCGAAGCTGTTTCGAGCTCGGCCAGGAATTCGTCCCAGCGCCTCGAAACGTTCTCCCAGGAGAACTCAGAGGTTATGAGATCGCGCGCTCTACCGAGCTTTTCCTTCACCTCGAGTCGATCGGGCTCGTCGAACATCCGTCGCATCTCGATCGCCAGCTGTCCACGGTCTGGCTCGGCCCACACCGAGTTCGGAACATTGAAGTGGGTCTGGGCGGGCTGGAGGTCGTAACCGATGAGGGTTGCGGTGTCCTCCGACACAAAGTCGGCCAGGCCCGAATAGGCGAGCGTGATGACCGGAACGCCGGCCACCATCGCCTCTGCCACGGGAAGACCGAAGCCTTCCCCCCGGGCCGGGTGCACGTAGCAAGAGGCCAAATTGTAAAGAGCCATGACGTCGTGATCGAACAGGTCGCGGTCGATCCAGCGGACGTCAGGGGGGTTCAAGTGCTTGGCCCTCAGTCCGGAAAGGATCGACTCGACCTGATTGTGCGGGTTCGGAAAGGTCTTGAGGATCAGGCTGACGTCGTCCGAACCGGAGAACGCGGCGAAGTACGCGTCGAGCAGGATGTCGACGCCCTTTCGGGGAAAAGCGGAGCTGATGTGGAGGAATCGTGTCCCGCGTAGGTCCTCCAGCTCCGGTGCCGAGATCGTGGCCGACTCGTCGTGCGGCGCGACGCCGATGCCGGTGACGCGTATCGGCACGTCGACCCCGGAGTCTCTGAGCACGTCCTTCACAAAGTTGGACATGACTCCCACCCCGTTCAGGTAACGGTTGAAGTCGTCGACCATGGTTTTCGGGATCCGGCTTTCTTCCCACCCGAAGTACTCCACGGTTATCCCGCCGGGAGAGTCGATGACGCGCGGGGGCCACATCTGGCGCATCACCACGTGAGGGTAGGGAACCTCGAGAGATCGGTTCATCAGAGCCGTGGCCCGGGGATGCTTTCTCAGGTTGATGGGGTCCGGCACGTAGTCGCCCGGGCCTTCGGTGGCATATATCGAAACTGCCCGGTCTTGAATGTCATCGAGCCCGCATGCAATCTCGCGGTTGATCACGGCGAGGCTGTAGCTCGTCTCGAACGGACCCTGAACCTGGACCTCGAGCGGCTGGTGGTGGCCCGCAGCTCGATGGATGACACGGTTCAGCAAGGCGGGGACGTCGAAGCGCTGGACCTGCTCGACGCGGACGAACTGGCGTTCCACGAGCTTTCTGCGGAAATCGGGGTCTTCCCTGAGCGACTGCACGGTAGCGGCGACCATCTTGGGGTCCTTGTGGCGCAGAAGGATTCCCGCGCCACCCATCACCTCGGGCACCGCTGCGGCACCGAACGCGACGACAGGAACTCCAGAAGCCATTGCTTCGAGGATGGGTACGCCGAATCCTTCGTGCTCGCTCATGGACACGAAAACGCCAACGCCCGCATACGCGGAGATCAGCTGGGAGTCGGAAACCTTTCCGAGCATCACCACCCGGTCCGCGACACCCAGGCGGTGGGCAACGTCTTTCACTTCTTCCACGTATCCGCTGACAGACGTGTCTCCGACCAGAATCAGCCTGGCATCGCCGTCGAAGGCCTTGGCGTAATAGGAGAAGGCCTTTACGAGGTCGTGCTGGCACTTGTTTCCGACGATGCGTCCGACGTAGAGCCAATCGGTGGTCCA
>JBAPRR010000437.1:0-9289 GCA_049281195.1 Acidimicrobiales bacterium | reverse complement strand
GGTATGGGTTGGTATCGGCAGGCCAAGCGTGATTTTGCCGCTCTTCCAGAAGGTTGAACCGTCTGTGAGCTATTCCGTGGATTTCGTCAATGTGTCTACCGTCGGCCTGGAGTCGTCGCCCGTGATGGATTCGCTGGCCGGCCTCCGAGCAAACGAAGCTCGCTACTTCATGAACAAGTACAACCACGTCTTCACGGTTGAGCCTGCGGCCAAGGCGAAGAGGGACATCGACCTGGTGCACCGCATCCTCAAGGAGGAACGGGGCATCGTCATCGGGTCGCCGCCGCTCGAGGCAACGACATTCCAGGTCGAGAACATCCGCTGGACCTACTTGTTCTACGAGAGCGGGCTCTCGATCAATGTCCTCTACACCCTCGACGGACCGAATCCGAAGCGGGCCGTCGGATTCAAGCTCTCCGAAGGGATGGACGTCCCCGCCGAGTTGGGCTCGTTCAAGTTCGCACGTCAGAAGTCGAAGCTGGCGGGGACCATCCGAGGCACGTACTTCGTGATCAAGAGCGAGTACTGAACCCGTAAGGCGTCGGATCCGCCAGCGTTTCGGTCCTGGTGTGGCGAATCAGCCCGAAGGTCGCTCCACCGGCTTGCCGGTCAGATCCAACCTGTCGATACACCAAGTCGGTACCTTTTCGTCGGCACTTCGCATCGGGTAGGCCGGCAGGTGTCCTAAAGGCCCGACTTCGTTCGCGAGTATCTCAACGAAGCGGCTCCAGGCCCTCTTGTTCCTTCGCGGGAGTTCCCGCAGATAGAGAAAGAGGAGCCCATGCTCTCGTGCATATCTTCGGCGACGCTTCACGGCGTCGACGGCAGTCCGGTGTCGGTCGAAGTCCATGTGTCCAACGGACTGCCTGGCTTCACAGTGGTCGGACTACCCGATGCCGCTGTCCGCGAGTCTCGTGACAGAGTCCGCGCTGCATTGCTCTCCAGTGGGCTCACATGGCCGCTCAGACGAGTAACGGTCAACCTCGCGCCATCTGGCGTACGGAAGAACGGCTCTGGACTCGACCTGCCGATCGCGGTCGGTCTCCTCGTCGCCTCCGGTCAACTCGAGGAGCACGCAGTTGCCGGCAAGTCCTTCATAGGTGAGCTAGGGCTCGACGGGTCGCTCCGGTCTGTAGCAGGCGTCATTCCCATGGTCGACACGCTCGCGGCCACTCCGAATCACCGTGTCGTCGTCCCGAAGGACAGTGCCGGGGAGGCCGGTCTGGCCGGTACCAGCGGACTCCTTGTAGCGAGCAGTCTCAACGAACTGGTGTCGTGTCTGAACGGTCACAACTCTTGGCCGGAATATGAGGCGTCGGCCCCCGACGACAGACCGAAGCCGCACGGACCGGACCTGGCCGACGTCCGGGGTCAGATAGTCGCGCGGAGAGCTCTCGAGATTGCGGCCGCAGGGAGCCATCACATCCTGTTCGTAGGTACTCCCGGATCTGGAAAAACGATGCTCGCAGCCCGGTTGTCGGGGCTCCTTCCGTCCCTTACCCGCGATGAATCCATTGAGGTGAGCCGGATCTATTCCGCAGCGGGCATGGCACCGGGCGCCCTTCCGAGCCGGCCGCCGATGAGGGCGCCCCATCACAGCTCGTCGGAGGTGTCGATCGTCGGCGGCGGAACCTCGGCCGTGAGACCGGGCGAAATCAGCCTCGCTCATTGCGGGGTGCTGTTCTTCGACGAGTTGGGTGAATTCCCGGCGACGGTTCTCGACCTGTTGAGGCAGCCACTCGAAGAAGGGGAGATCCGACTGTCGCGGTCCAGAGTAAGTGTCACTTTCCCGTCGCGCTTTCAGCTCGTTGCCGCAATGAACCCCTGTCCTTGCGGTGAACGCGAGACGGGAGGAACATGCAGATGCTTACCTTCGGCTCTGGCCCGATACACCCGCAGGATCTCCGGACCTCTTCTCGATCGTTTCGATCTAGCGGTCCCGATGTCGAGGCCCGATCCCGATGATCTGTTCGGAGGACCCCCAGGAGAGTCGACCGCCGTTGTCGCCGAACGCGTAGCGCAGGCGAGGGAGCAGGCGACTCAACGAGGCGTGAAGGCCAACGCCTACCTGCCTTCCTCGATTCTCAACGAGGTCGCTCCGCTCGATGTCGGGGCAGCAAATCTTCTCGAACGACGTCTCCGATCGGGAGCGATATCGGCGCGCGGGTTCCACCGCATACACAGAGTGGCCCTGACGATCGCCGACCTCGACTCGAGCGCGAAGGTGACCGAATGTCATGTTGCGGAAGCGGTCCAACTCCGGGTCGCTCGTGACTTCCTCGTTCCGGATTGAACGGGTGCAACTTCCCGAACAATCAAGTGCGGTAACGAGAACCCCTGGCGAGGATTCCTACGCGGCCTCTATAGCCGCACTCGGTTGCGGCAGATCGACGATGCGACGCATCTTGAACGGTCAAAGTCCGAGTGAGGCCTGGCAGGCGATCATTGATCGTGTGCACCCCGAGGATCCTGACGGCTCACTGGCGGCCCGCGCCCGATCCGACATGCCTGTGGTCTTCTCCCGTCGGCTTCAAACCTGTGGTGCGTCTGTGCTCGTACGGGGTCATTGCGGATTCCCCGCCGCTTTGCTGGACGATCCGGACGCCCCTGAGGTGCTCTTCTGTCTCGGCGATCCGCAAGTTCTCACGCAGCGTCCTCGGGTATCGGTCGTCGGAACGCGATCGGCGACCCGATATGGATCCGAGGTTGCGTCGGAGCTTGGAAGAGACCTTGCTGCCGCGGGTGTCGTCGTCGTTTCCGGTCTCGCCGCGGGAATCGACTCTGCAGCACATGCCGGCGCCCTCCGACACCAAGGCGATGCCTCACCCGTCGCCGTCATCGCAACCGGCATCGACATTGCTTATCCCCGGTCGAACGTTGCGCTTCGCGATGCCGTCGCAGAACAGGGCGCAGTGTTTTCAGAGCTCCCTCCCGGCGTGCCCGGCGAACGGTGGCGGTTCGCCGACCGGAATCGCTTGATGGCTGCTCTCTCGCACGTTGTCGTGGTGGTCGAATGCCACGCCAAGGGCGGATCTCTGTACACCGTGAAAGCGGCCCGTAAGCGCGGCATAGACGTGATGGCGGTACCGGGTTCCGTTAGGAGTCCGGCTTCCTCCGGCACCAATGCCCTATTGGCTGACGGCGCACTCGTGGCTCGCGATGTGTTGGATGTTCTGACCGCTGTCGAGCTCGCAACGACGGGGGACCGGTCCGTACTTCCACCAATATGGCCAAAAGCAGATACCGGTGCATCAAACGGAGCCCGCTCGGTTAAACCGCCCAGTGCCACCTCCGCTCGCCTCTACGGGTTCATCGAGGCGGAACCGGCGTCGTTGGAGATGATCGTGATCAGATCGGGATGCAACCTGGGACAGGTCAGTCTTGCCCTCGAGGAGCTCTCGCAACTGGGCCTCGTCGATACCGAGCGCGGATGGTGGTGGCGGAGTGGGAAACGGTGAACCTTTACGTCAGGGAGTCGGGAACGTTGTCGGCGACCAACCGATGGACGTCGAAGTAACCGCGCTCGGCTGAGGCGCAGCGGCAAGCGATGTTGCGGCACAACGGGTCTGATCGGACTCCGCGCCGAACCATGTGGCACCCGTGGTCATCCACACGAAGAGGCACGATCCCGTGCCGCTCAGATTGTCGGAGTACGTCGCGAGCATCACGCTCCCGCCGGATGATCCGATGCCGCCCGACGCCCCAGCTGATCCGGCACTGCCCAGAATGCTCTGAAGCGAAGTCGTCGGCGTAGCGCCGGGAACAGCGGACTGAGCGCCGGAACCCGCGACGCTCACGGTGGTGTCGCTCGACGTCGAGCCTGAGACGAAGTGGATCGATGGCTCGTCGAACCCGAGGGACTGCGCGCTCATCGCGCCGAACCCGGCCGTCGTGGCGACAGTCTGGACGGCTGACTCCGCTGTCTCGAGGGTGCTTTCACCAACCACGTCGTACGCGCGGTTCACCGGGGACGTCGAGTTGGATCCGAGATCGGAGTTCGAGCTACCGGAATCTCCGAAGAACACCGTGCCGCCGATCGCAAAACCCAGGGCCACGATCGCGAGCGTGATCACGAGCCCCACCATTCCGAAGCCCGCTCCTGGTATCGAGGACTTTCGTCTCGCAGTCAGTGACGCCATGGCCACCTCCCCCCTCCACCAAAAGCATCGGAATATGCCGTTTTGACCTTTAAGTCCTGGTAGGTAAGCCGAACTGGCGCCCTCTGCCCAGGGTGGGAATGAGGCCTGGCAGTAGCCTTGAACCCGATGGTCTCCCGCCTCGGCCTGTGCCTCGACCCCCCGGCGTCCTCGAGTATTGATGGGCCGTCGTCTTTTGCTTCGGTCGTCGACATGGCGATCGCTGCGCAGAGTGCCGGGTTCGACTCGCTGTGGGTCACAGACGCGGCGCCTGGTCCCGGCGTGGAGCAGACGTTCGAGCCCTACACACTTCTCGGTGCTCTGAGCGTGAAGGCCGCCGAGCCGATGCTCGGCGCCTTGGGGACCAGGGCGACCGTCCGCAACCCGGCAATCCTCGCCAAACAGGTGACCGCTCTCGACGTGTTGTCGTCGGGTCGAGCGATGCTAGGCGTGGGCCCCGGGTGCAAGGATTCAATCGGTGATGCTCCGGGCGCCGAGGTGCCCCCGGAGCCGGATCCACTGGACCTCTTCGAGGAAGCGCTACAGGTTTACAGGGGACTCTTTTCTGCCACTCCCTTCACCTTCGACGGGAAGTACTACCGAACGTCAGGAGCGACGAACCGGCCCTCTCCAATCTCGAGCGGAGGTCCGCCCGTATGCATCGGCGTTCTCGATCTGGAATCAGAAGCTGAGATCTCCCTGCTGTCCGTGCTGGCGGCCAAGTACGCGGACGCCTGGATCCTTTCTGGGGACATCGTGTCCATTCGAAACGCCATGTCCCATCTCGCTGAAGAATGCGCCAGGCTCGACCGCGAACCTTCAATGGTGCGAACAATCAGATGGATCGACGACTCTGACGAGGACATGATCGTGAAGACGGTGGAAGTAAGCCTCGACGAGGGCGTGGACGCCTTTGTCATTGATTCATCTGCACTCGCCCAAACGTTTCCCATCGCCGAGCTCGGCAAGACGCTTTCAGACAAGATCGGCTCCCACGCCAGACCAAGGTGACCGCGACCACTTCCGCAGCGTCTCGTGAAGACGTCGCAAGCCCAACGTTCCAGGTTCCGACAGCAGTAGCGGGACGGCATCTTCCTGCACTCGATGGACTACGGGCTCTCGCGATCCTCTCCGTCTTTGCGTATCACCTGGGCTTCGGCTGGGCATCGGGCGGCTTTTTAGGAGTCGATCTCTTCTTCGTGCTCTCCGGGTTCCTAATAACTTCGCTCATTGTCGAGGAACGGAGCCAGACCGGCCGGATTCGCCTGGGCGGCTTCTGGGTCAGGAGAGCAAAGCGCCTTTTGCCGGCGTTGCTTTTGATGCTGGTGGTCCTTTCGATCTTCGTCGCGATCGATCCCGGCCCCACGAATCCCACTCAACTGCGCGGTGACGCGCTCGCCACAATCCTGTACTTCGCGAACTGGCACATGATCCTGGCGCAACAGTCCTACTTCGCCCAGCTCGATGCGGTTTCACCACTCCAGCACACCTGGTCGCTGGCGATCGAGGAGCAGTTCTATCTGATCTGGCCCCTTCTTCTTGCTGCGCTCTTCGCGTGGGCGACGGCCCGCTCAAGGCTCCGCAGTGCCTTCGGGAAAGAGACCTGGCGTAAAGCCGGTCTGACAGTGACGGTCATTGGAGCTCTCGTTTCCGCCGGATGGATGACCTACCTGTGGCACTCCGGCGCAGACATAAACCGCATCTACTTCGGGACCGATTCCCGTGCCTTCGATCTTTTGATCGGTGCCGCCGCCGCGATGGTCGCTTGTTCGAGACCTCAGCCGACGGCGAGGACGCGGAAGGTCCTTCACGCGGTGTCACCGATTTGCCTTATTGCACTTGTGATTTTCTGGGGATTGGCCGGAGTGGCCGGAGGGACTCAATCGGGCGGTACACCGAGAGGGTTCATGTGGAACGGCGGGTTCCTTCTGTGCTCGGTGCTCGCGGCGATTCTCATCTCGGATGTCCGTCAGCTCGAAGCGGGACCGCTGGGGAAGCTGCTTTCGATCAGACCGCTTCGATGGATCGGGAAGATCTCATACGGTCTCTACCTGTGGCACTGGCCCGTGATCGTGGAGCTCAACTCGGCCAGGACGGGACTCAACGGGTTGGCTCTCGACGCGTTTCAGGTGGCCGTGGCGTTCGCGATCTCGACGGTGAGCTTCTACCTTGTGGAACAGCCCATCCGCCGATCGCGCTTCAACGGATTCCCGGGACCGGCACGCGCCGCGCTGGTCCCGATCGGGATGGGGATAACCGCGGTCGTGGTGCTGATGGCAACTATGTCCGCAGGCGCTTCACCAAGTGAGAAGGTCGTCGTCTCGGCTGATGCTCCGGGCGCCGGTCATCTGGCCATCGAACACGCCACTCAGAAGCCGATCGTCCTGCCAGCCGGCATCCCCTCCCGGTCTCACCCTCTCAACGTCATGCTTCTCGGGGACTCGGTGATCGACACCGAGGCCCCGGCGATCCAAGCAGCCTTCGACTCGACGGGAGAAGCAGTGGTCGAGAACAACTCGTTTCCGGGCTGGGGCCTCACCACCGACCCAGGTTGGTCGCAGACGTTGCCGGCTTTGATCCGCCAGAATCACCCGCAGATCGTCGTTGCCATGTGGTCGTGGGACAACGCATGTCTCGTAGGACCGGTACCAGAAGAGTCGTGCTCCCTCACGCCTGCTCAATACAAAGCCGACTTCGAGCGCTTCATCGAGACGGTTCTCGCACCGGGCGATGGCGTGGACGGACTCGTCTTTCAGGAGTTCCCTCAATACGGCGTCACGTTCAGCCCCAGCAACGTCGAGGAGCTCACCAAAGGTAAAGACGCGTGGAACTCGCTCGCCGCGTCGATGCCGGCACTGTTCCCCGGGCGCGTCATGTATCTGCCCGTTGCTTCTGCGGTTGAGCTCAACGGTCAGTTCTCCGACTGGCTTCCTCCGGAGAACGATCCCCAAGCACCACGATCGAGCTGGGTTCGCGTCCGCATGATCGACGGTGTCCACTTCTGCCCGGCCGGCGCGGCCCGCTACGCGGCAGCCGTGTTATCGGACCTGACGATCCTGTTTCATCTGCCCGCTCCATCGTCCGATTGGTGGGAGGGAAGCTGGACCAACAACAAAGCCCTCTACAACACACCGCCTGGGAATTGTCCCGACGATCACCCGTAGGCCATTAAATCTGCATGTAGATGTGCTGCGGCTCGATCGTGACCTTGATGCGGACCTCACCCTCGCGGCGCATCGGGTACTTGTCCACCCCAAGGTACTTGTTGGCCAGCGAGTCGATGTGCTCGTCTGCGCCATCGGTGGTGATGTCTGTCACCTTCCCGCGAAGCGCCACGACCGAGTAGTTGTCGTCCGGCGCAACGATCGAGACCGAGACGTCCGGGTTGTGCTCGAGATGGTTGGCCTTCGCCCGGCCGAGCGCAGTGTTGATCACCAGATTGTTCCCGTCGTGGTCGACCCAAACGGGTGTGACCTGCGGCCTTCCTTTCGGATCCACGGTCGCCAGGTGCGCCAGCACCGGGCGCTCGACTAGCGCTATCGAAGCCTGCGACAGTTCTTCTGCCATGGGGGGTCCTCCTAGTGGTTGGTCGACTTCTGAGTTCTACCCGATCGCGGCGGATGGTCGTTCGTCGCACCCTGTCATAGGGTCATTCGCATGCGCTCGGTCATCTGCACGCAACTCGGACCGCTAGAAGAGAACGTCGCGATCCACGAGGTGGAGGTTCCCGTAGCGGGGCCGGGTCAGATCGTCGTCTCGGTTCGTGCGGCCGGCGTCAACTACGTGGACGGGCTGATGTGCCAAGGCCGCTACCAGATCAAATTCCCCACTCCCTACGTTCCAGGCGGGGAGATCGCCGGCGTGGTGACTTCGGTAGGGCACGACGCCGGCGGTTTTTCTCCCGGGGATCGGGTAATGGCCTTGACCGGGTTCGGGGCCTTCACAGAAGAGATCGCCATACCGGCGCTCTCTGCGGTGCGCATGCCCCGCACCATCAGCTTCGGCCAGGGCGCCACGATGATCCAGAGTTATGCCACGGCTCTATACGCATTCAAGCGGGCCCAGCTGACGGCTGGTGAGTGTGTCCTCGTCCTCGGCGCCGGTGGTGGGATCGGTCTTGCGGCCATTGATCTCGCCGTGGCGTTGGGGGCGCGTGCGATCGGCGCGGCATCGAGCAGGGACAAGCTCGCCGCGGCCACGCAGATGGGGGCCGTCGGCGCGATCGCCTACGAAGACGAAGACCTCAAGCTGCGCGCCCGCGAGCTGTCCAACGGAGGCGTCGACGTGGTCATCGACCCGGTCGGAGGACCGAAGTCAGAGGCGGCACTTCGATCCCTTCAACGATTCGGCCGGCTGTGCGTGATCGGATTCACGTCGGGTTCCATTGGGACGGTCCCCCTCAATCAGGTACTGCTCAGCAACAGGAGCGTCATAGGCATCGACTGGGGGGCCTGGGCTTCCTCAGACCCGCTCGGCAACCTCCGATTGATCGAGGAGTTCGTCGAGATGGTCGACCAGGGCAAACTCCACCCCGTCGTCCCGGTGGAACGCAGCCTCGACTCGGCGGTCGCGGCGATGGATGACCTTCTGGAGAGGAGAGTCGTGGGGAAGGTCGTGCTCGTCCCTTGAGTGGCCTCGTTTCTCACTGGCCGCTGTTCGGCCTTCGGGTGGTGACACCGCGCCTCGAGATCCGCATGCCCCGGGATGAGGATCTGGGCCGATTGCTCGACGTGATTCTGGCCGGCGTTCACGATCCGACTTCAACCCCGTTCACGATTGCATGGACCGACGTCGAGTCTCCGCGACTGGAACGCAATTCATTGCAATGGTGGTGGCGCCAGCGGGCCCAATGGTCGGCGGATAAGTGGTCCTTTTGCGGAGCGGTATTCGTTGACGGATCCCCCGTAGGCGTCCAGGATCTCAATGCGGAGAGTTTCTCCAGGCTTCGCACCGTCGAGACCGGCTCATGGCTCGGAATAGAGCATCAGGGCCGGGGGCTCGGAAAAGAGATGCGGGCTGCAATCCTTCATCTGGCATTTGATGGCCTAGGTGCGATTGAGGCATACAGCGGCGCCTGGAACGACAACCCACGATCACTTGGCGTCTCGCGAGCTTTCGGATACGTGGACAACGGTGAAGCGTTGGGTCTGCGT
>JBAPRR010000436.1:0-4064 GCA_049281195.1 Acidimicrobiales bacterium | reverse complement strand
GCGCAACCCATGTCCATTACCGAGTGGCTTGGACTTTTGACTCTGCTGTTGCTCCTTCTAATCCTGCTGACCGTCCTACCGGGAGGAAGCGTGCTCGGGGCCATCGTGGTCGGAGTCCTCGGAGGCGCTGTCGTTGTCCTGATGACTCTGCTGCGCAAATTGGACCGACTCCGGTGGCACGAGCGGGTGACTATCTGGGAACCAACCACTCGCTTGTTCAGAAGCATGGGTCAGTATCCGTACGTACCCGGGGAGGTCATTGACAGCGGTCGGTATTGCCCCACCGGCCTTGTCCGGGTTGTCGACTTCCCAGATCCCTACCCCAACAGGTCGACCTCCGTGGTCACGGTCGAAGATCTCGGAAGCGGCGAGCTTCAGACGAGGATCAGCGCTCGAGCGAGCCCGGTGGACTCGTTCCGGGACGGCGCACGCCCCGAGCCCTGAGGCGATCCGTAACAGAACCTACGGTCACGATCCGACCGCCTTGGGCGAGGATGCTTGCTCCCTTGCTCGGGCGAGGCGCTCGAGCTGCCGTGCGTGCACGTCGCGCAGCCAATCTTTGCTGTACGGGGCCGATAGGCGCGGGTCGCTGACAACACCACCGTCTTGCAAGGCGTGTACGTACGCCCGATCCTGGTCGATCCGCACGCGAACCTGGTCAGCTCCGCCGATGGACCCGTGGCCGGGAACAAAGACATCGACGCCGCCCGCCACGCGCTCGAGCAGCCGTAACGCGGCGAGGTAGTCCTCGATCGGGTCGGCGGTGTCGTTCAAGTCGAGCAACGGGATCAAGACATCAGAAAGCGTGTCGCCGACCACGAGTACCCCGCGTTCCTCAATCAATAGCGCGGCATGGCCAGGAGCATGCCCTTGATGCTCGACGATGCGCACTTGAGGGCCATCCCAAGGGATCTGCGCAGTTTCGGCAGGCAGGCCGGAAATGAGGCCGAGCAGGTCCAGGGGTACCCGCTCGGGGATGCCCGCGACTCGCGCGACCTGGGCAACCCCGTCCTTAAGCCGATCTTGGGCAGTGGCAGCACAGCGCGCCGTGCCGTAACGGGGCACCTTGCCGAGCCTGGAGTGCCACAGCAGATGGTCCCAATGCGGATGCGTAGAGAAGCCCGCCACAACGGTCTGGCCCAACTCGAAAAGGTCGTTCGCCAGGCAGGCGATCTCGGAGCCGTTCACCCCGGGGTCGATGAGCAAAACGCCGGCAGGTCCCTCCACGACAATGGCGTTGCTCTGCATGAACTCGCTCTTGTGGATCAGCACACCCTCGGCCACCGGCGTCAGCATGGGTGGTCTCCTTCCGTTTGTCAGTTGCAATGGCCTTGTTAGTTGCAATGGCATTTCGACCGCCAAGACGGGACGCCCCCACTGGATATCTGCGGGTCCCGAGCCGGTGCGTGAGCACCCAGATGGCCTGGTCAGGACGGTCCTGTCCATGAGCTGCAACCCGCGGCAGCGCTCGACCCTACCCGGCTGTTGTGAAGTTGATAGGCGGTGCCTGCCGCGTTTTCGCACCCACTTATGTCGACGTGCGATTCTTCCGGCGTTCGGGACGCCTATGTCACGACCTGGGCCACCAGCCTGCCCGATGATCTTCGCTTCACTGCTCGCCAGAGCATCCGATCGAAAGAGTGAGAGGACCAGTTCAGGCGCTCAAATCTCGTCGGCATTCATCGGGCATGATGGTGAAGTGGGATCCGCAGACGACAAACCGCGTAAGCGCAGACATCCTCTCCGCAAGGTGCCCAAGTACGAGACGCCGAATACGCTTTCGTTCCCGGGTCTCACTCCCGAAAGCGGGTTCGGCCAGTCGTCGAGTCGGTTCGGTCATGGCTCTGACGGCAAAAAGTACGGCAGGCCCGGATCGATCGGCAGGGGTTTTCTGAGAGTTCTGGGCATGCGCCAACAAGGTGCAGAAATCGAAGAGCCTGTCCGCCCGAAAGCGGGGAAAAAGAGACCACCGGTGTGAAGTTCCCCTCGCTGGGGTGAAAGTCTTGGTGAACGCACAACGACGGCGGAGGAGAAGATGGCCGGACGCAGGTGGCTCGGAACCCGTCTAACAGCTTCAGCCCTTATGGCGTATGCAGCCGTGGGGCTGTTGTTCCTGCTGGTAGCGACAGTACGAATAGACACTCCTCAAGCAGTTGCCATGCAAAGAGCCACGGCTCTTATAAACCACGCGACCAGATCCGCCACGGACAAAGCCTCGGGGATCACAAAGAAGCCCGTTCAGTTGATCGAAGCGAAAGCTCCGACAATCATAAAGCTTTCTCCGATTTCCGGTCCAAGCACCGGATCCACATCCGTAAGGATCACCGGCACGAACTTCGCGAGCAATGCGGGCGTTGAGTTTGGCTCGACTGCTTCAACGAAGGTCAGCTTCGTGTCATCGAATGAGATCAACGCAACGTCGCCTTCGGAGCCGCCGGGAACGATTGATGTAAGAGTCGTCGTTGGCAAGCAGGAAAGCGCCGTTGTTCCGAAAGATAAGTTCACATATACGCCACCAACTTGCACCGACTCCTGGACAGGAGCCGCGAACTCGTCCTGGAGCACTGCGGCGAACTGGAGCAAAAAGAAGGTTCCTGGCGTCAAGGATGTTGCTTGTATCCGAGCTGGCAAGCCCGGGCTACCTGTGCTACTCGCGTCAAGTGCCGATGTCGCCACAGTGACAAATGAAGGCGGTCTCCAGATCTCGGGAAGCTTGAGTGTGAAGCGCGGCAACTCGACGTCGAGCGGGCCATTGACAATCGACTACGGCGGGACTTTCACGGGTCCCGGCACGTTGACCGTGACGGGCGCACTCACGACTCTTGGCGGAATTCTCACCGGTGGCGAGCTCGTGAACGAAGGCACCGGCACGATCGACTCGTCCGACCAACTCTTCGTCGCGTCCGGCGCCACGTTGATGAACTCGGGGACGCTGACGATGGACAAAGGATCCGATATCGATGGTTATGGATGTGGAAGTGCTGGTGTGTTCGACAACACCGGCACGCTCGACGTCGCTCCAGGATCCTCTCAAACCGCCTACATCGGCGAGGAAGAGTGCGGCCTCACAGTCAATAACAGCGCTACGATCGAGCTGACCTCAGGGACACTCGAGAACGAGGACTCTGATGGGTTTACCTTCAATCTGAACACAGGTTCTTCGATCACAGGATCGGGAGCGTTCGAAGATGTTGGGGACCTGGTTGCAAACGGCGCCGTGAGCCTTCCAACCCTTGCGATAGACGGTGGCACTATCTCGGGGTCGGGAGACGTGACCGTCACCGCCACGCTCACGACAAGTTACGGGACCTTCTCAGGGCCTGACACGGTGACCGTGACGGGCACCTTCACCTCGCTTGGCGGTACGACAATCCTCACCGGTGGCCAGCTCGTGAACCAAGGCAAGGGCACAATCGACTCCTCCGACCAACTCTCGGTCGCGCCTGACGCCACGTTGACGAACTCGGGAACGCTGACGATGGATGAAGGATCCGATATCGATGGTTATGGATGTTCAAGCGCTGGTGTGTTCAACAACACCGGCACGCTCGACGTCGCTCCAGGATCTTCCCAAACCGCCTACATCGGCGAGGAAGAGTGCGGTCTGACGGTCAACAACAGCGCCTCAATCGACTTGCAATCCGGGACCTTCGAAAACGAAGACAGCGATGGCACCTTCAATCTGAACACAGGTTCCTCTATCACCGGAACCGGGACGTTTGAAGATGAGGGTGACCTCGCTGCGAATGCCACAGTGAGCCTTCCCAACCTTGCGATAGATAGTGGCAGCATTTCGGGGCCGGGGACCGTGACGGTCACCGGCACGCTCACGTTAAGTTACGCCAACTTCTCAGGGCCGGGCACAGTGACCGTGACAGGCACATTCATGGCGCTAGGCGGTACAACAATCCTCACCGGTGGCCAGCTCGTGAACAAAGGAACGGGCACGCTTGATTCCTCGGACGGACTTTTTCTCGCTGATGGAGCCACGTTCACGAACTCGGGAACGCTGACAATGGACCAGAGCTCCACAGTCGACGGTTATGGGTGCGCAACTGCTGGTG
>JBAPRR010000435.1:0-1714 GCA_049281195.1 Acidimicrobiales bacterium | reverse complement strand
ACACCTCGCGGAATCCCCATCCCCGCGCCCCGGAACCACCGAGGTTCCGCATTCACCCTGAAAGTGCCCGGCGGAGCCGGCGCGCTCAAACGATGGCTCCCGCAACGGGGGCCATCGTCGCGTCCGGCGGTATATGTCTCAGCGAAGCTCCTGTGTCTCTGCTCCTGTGTCTCTGCTGCTGTGACTCTGCTGCTGTGACTCCGGTTCTGTGAAGCGGAACTGCAACTCACAGTCGACTGTGACCTGAGGCCAAGTGAGGACACACCCCGGACCTCCAAGATGACGACATTGGAACGCTCGATCGAAACGAGACGAGCTCTAGGAACGGAGGTAACGCATTAGATGCGTACACGGTTGAAACAGGCGATAAGCGTTGTAGCCATTTCGAGCGCCCTGGTAGGCGGAGGTACCGCAGCAGCCTTTGCTCTCACGGGTTCTGGTTCGAGCGACAACGTCGCCACGACGACCTCGTCGACTTCTTCGTCGACTGAGGCATCACCGCCGGCTCCTTCGGGTTCGAAACCGTCGGGAGCGCTCGGAGCGCCGGCAGCACCGAAGACGTCGAGTTCATCGAGCAAGTCGGGAACTTCCGGAAAGAAGTGCACGAACATGGGCTCGGGATCGAAGCCGGGTTCGGCTCCGTCAGGAAAGGCACCGCCGAACGGCGGAAAACCACCGACTGGAGGGAAACCACCGACTGGATTGAAACCACCGACAGGAGGGAAACCACCGACAGGCGGAACGCCACCGAGCTCGTCCAGCACGTCGAGCACCTCGAACTCGTCAGGAACGACCATCTCCTGAGTTGACTCCAAGCTCGAGGCCGATCTCAAAGCCAACCTCAGATCCATCCAAATCGGTGGGACGCGGTGTCAGGAGCCTCCTGTACCGCGTCCCGCTGTCGACCTCGAACATCGCAGCTTGAGCCCCACCGGACGACCCCGTCCCGTCTCCTCGTCTCGCCGTCCCCTCGTCTCGCCGTCCCCCCAACTACGACGTCAGCTGAATTTCGTATGTGGCCTTGGCTCGAGCTCTCCGTCGATGTAGATGTCGACCTTCTCGTTGTAGAAGCTGGCAAAGCCGGCAATCTTCTGACTCTCGGGAAGGGGAGCGCGGTAACACCAGACGATGTCCTCGAAGATCTTTCCTCCCACCTCGACGTCCCAATAGGTCGCCGCCCCTTTGTACGGGCAGTGAGTGATCGTGTCGGAAGGGCTTAGAAGATCCATCAGGATGTCGGTCAAGGGCAGGTACCAACGCGTCGGAAGACCCGTCTCGAAGAGTGCGCGCGGCTGGTGAGAGTCGGCGACGGTCTCCCCACCGACGACTACGCGAATGTGCCGGGAGCTACCGACGATGTCGACCCGCGTGTATGGATCACGAGGGTGCGTGTAGACGGGCTCGTCCTCTTCGAACCACTCGTCCATCAGATCCCACTCGAGTCGGACTGCGTCGCGAAGCTCCTCGAAAGGCGAGGATGGGTACCTTTTCGCGGCGCCCGGAGCGGTGGCACGTGAAGTCTTGACGTCAAGAATCTCGGCATTGCCGCGGCTCGGCGAATGCTCCGTCTCTCCGGTGGCGACAAGAGGCCATGTCCAGACGCGTGGTGTATGACGACCACCACATCAATCTCTGAATGAAGTTCTAACTGACGTCGGCGAGCTCTGCCAGGTCCACCTCCGTTGCGGTGCCATTGATCACTCGCAGTCGAGCT
>JBAPRR010000434.1:0-27887 GCA_049281195.1 Acidimicrobiales bacterium | reverse complement strand
CCTTCACCGACCCGATCTTCCAGCTGGGAGCTGCATTCACGAGGGCTCCTGGACGGGGCTCCGGTCCTCGATGTAGACGCGCCGGACCACCCGGCGCTCGTGAGGGTCGAACCCCTGACGGCAATGCAAGGTCGCCATGTTGTCCCAAAGGACCGCATCACCCTCGAGCCAGGAGTGCGTGTAGACGAATTCCGGAGCCGTGGCATGGAGTCGCAACGACGCCAGGAGGTCACGACTCTCCTGCTGTGGCATTCCCACGATCCTCGAATCGATGAATCCGCCGTTCGGCCATAGCGACCGGGCGCCGGTTCGTGAGTTCTTCTGTACCAACGGGTGCGAGATCCTGGGCATCTCACTGGTTTGCTGCGAGTAATAGGTGCCTTCGGCCACATCCGCGCGCATCGTGTACTCGACCTGCAGGTAGTCGACCCGCTCCTTGAAGTGCCTAGGAAGGGTGTTATACGCGGCTCTCAGATCTGTGAACTCCGTCTCTCCACCCGAGCCTCGGCTGGGCACCTCCACTGCGTCGAGCAGGACATATCTGGTGACAGGAAATGTGAATGCCATGTCGGCATGCCAGTCGAGCTCTGAAGCACCTGCAATGCCCACGACGCCGTCATCGTCAGTGTTCGAGACGATCGTCACCTCCGGGAGATCACGAAGAACGGCTGGATCCGGAGCCCTCCGCCTGAGAACTCCCAGCTGACGGCAGAACTCGACAACGACGTGCGCATCGCGCGGAAACTCGGCCTCCCTGATCACGAGGACGACGTGACGATCCAGGGCATCGAAGAGCTTTTGCAGGGCATCGGGGTCAAGTGGCTCGTCGAACTGCAGTCCTTTCACGACCGCTCCGATCGGAGCGTCGATCGGCTGGATGTCGAGTTTCCGATCCACCTGGCTCCTCCGGTTCATTCAGAGCTGGGCACTGTGAGGCGGGTGTAGCTTATCCTACCAACCAAGCGCTTGGCTCAATTGAACGATGAGACCCTGCCATTCGATTCGAAACCGCCTACCTGTTGACCGAGCAAGCGATTGGTCGTACACTCCCACCAGCACCAACAGCTTGCAGTGTGGACCAATGGACCCGGGCGACGGTAACCGGATCATCGCTCGTGAAAACGAGCGGGTAGCCCTGGCCCGATGGAGTGGGGCTCAAGGAGGAGCTCGATGCTCGTCAGAGCGGACAACCACCCGACAGTTTGCGAAGGACTGCGCGTCGTAGAGCTCGCGCAGGGCATGTCGGGGCCACTAACGACGATGATACTTGGCGACTATGGCGCCGAGGTCATCAAGATAGAACCTCCTTCAGGCGACTGGGCTCGCCGGATTCCGGCATTCTCGTTCTGGAACAGGCAAAAAAAGAGCGTGGTGCTCGACATCGACTTGACTACCGACGCCGACAAACTAAGGAACGTCATTGCTGCTTCCGACGTCTTCGTGGAGGACCTGTCACCCGCGAAGGCCGGCCAGGCGGGTCTCGTCTATGAATCACTGAAGGAGTTGAACCCTCGACTCATCCATTGCTCGATAACCGCATTCGGCCGGTACGAGGGCCTGACTGACGTACCGTCGAGCGATGCCCTTGTCGCAGCGAGGACCGGGCGCATGATTGGCGCAGATCGATTGAGTGGTGGACACGTTCCAGCTCTTCGCGATGGCCCAATCTTCACGTGTCCACCTGTCGGTTCCTTCGGAGCGTCCCAGCTTGCGCTCCAGGCGGTACTCGCAGCGCTGATCAACCGGAGCGACACCGGACGCGGCGAGCACATCGAGACCAGTCTGATGATGGGGGCCAGTGCCTTCTTGATGCGACAGGAGATGACGCAGGAGACCATCCCTCCTGAAGAGCAGATCAAACGCGCAACAGTGCACCGAGGCATCGAGCTCTGCTTTCTTGTCGCCAAATGCGCTGATGGGAAACACATTCAGATGTGTGCCCGCCAGGATCATCACTTCAGTAATTGGATGAAGGCGCTCGGTATGCAAGCACTGCTCGAAGAGCCCGCTTATTCAAAGGGACCGATGGCCATTCCGGCGATAGCGGACGTGGATGCCCTCGAGGAGTTGATCCGCGAGCGCATGTCTGAGCGATCCCGGTCAGAGTGGATGGAGATCTTCACCAAAGAATACGACATCGGCGCAGATCCTTTCTTCACGCCTGCGGAGTTTCTCTGGCACAAGCAGATGACACTCAACGACAAAGTCGCCACGATCTATGACTCGACTTATGGAACAGTGCGACAGCTCGGGGCGCTCGCGTCATGCTCGAACACGCCCGCCCGCATCAGCACGGGTGCACCATTGCTGGGTCAGCACAACGACGAGATCGTGAGCGTCGCAGACACCGACAAGGTATGGGAGTGCTACCCGGTGCAGGGCTCGGTCCCAGCAAGACCGAAGGCCCACCTGCTCGAGGGAACCACGATTGTCGAACTGGCTTACTTCATCGCCGGGCCGATGGCGACATCAGTGCTCGCCGAATTGGGTGCACGGATCATAAAGATCGAGCCTCCCTCAGGTGACCCTTACCGCCGGACGGGCATCCAAGCGGCGAAGTTCCTGCACGGCAAAGAGAGCATTTCGCTCGACTTGAAGGCTCCCGAAGGTATCGAGACGGCGCGCCGCCTGGTCGCCGGAGCGCAGGGATTCATCCACAACTTCCGGCCCGGGGTTATGGAGAGGCTGGGAATGGATTACGAAACCCTTCGAGGTATCAACAAAGACATCGTCTACGTGAACGCTTCTTCGTACGGCTCGAAAGGACCGCAGAAAGGGCGGATCGCCTTCCATTCAACCGGTAACGCCATATGCGGGAGCGGGATCATCCAAGCCGGAAAGGGAAATACACCGGTCGACGATTCCTATCCGGACCCCGCCTCTGCGCTGGGCGCTGCCACTGCGATGATGCTGGGGCTGCTTGCTCAGCGTCGCGGGCAGGGAGGCCAGTCGATGGAAACGATGATGCTGTCGACCTCAGGTTACGTGATGTCGCCTCACATGGTCGTGAAGACGGTGGAAGAAGAGCCCTGCACTTTGGACACGCTTCAGCAAGGCTATACGTCTACCTTCCGGATCTACCGCTGCATCGACGGTTGGCTTTGTATAGCGGCGAGGACCAACGAGGAAATCGAAGCTCTCGGATCGACCTTCTCACTTGGCGATGTCCCGCGACATGAGTGGTCAGGGGTGATCGAGGCGGAACTTGCGAGCTCTTCGACCGGTCATTGGGAGCAGGTTTTCTCGGAGCGTGGCGTGCCTTCTTCTGTTGTGGAGAACCGTCCCTTCGATGAGTGGCTGGTCGATATGGGCTTAGTCGTTCCTGAAGAGAACGTTCTGTTCGGAAAATACTTTCGGCTGGCACAAAAAGTGTTCCTCGCCGAACACGAGCCCAAATGCACAAGTGCGCCCCAGGTCGGAGAGCAATCGGAGGAGATTCTCCATGAGATTGGTTATTCAACGGAGGTGATCGAGGATTGGAAGAAACGGGGAATCGTCCACGTCCCTGAGAAGTACGAAACATTGGCACTCGCCGAGGCGGGACCGCCTTGATACCGGGCGCTGGTTGCTCCCGACCAATGGGGAAACTTCGGGACGCCGGCGATGGGAACAAGCCAATGAATTGAGCCAAAACGTCATTAGAACTCGAGACAAACGGTCAACCTGACCACAAAAGATTCGAAGCATCCAAAAGGGGAGGTAAGACAAAAAATGTTCTTGCATCGTCGGCGCCGGCCGGTAATCGGTGTCATAGGCGCACTTCTGGGGATATCGCTCATCGCGGCGGCGTGCTCATCCACCCCAAGTTCATCGAACGCTAGCGGTGGCGGCAGTGGAGGGACTTCAAAAGCCCCGATCTACGTGGCCGTCGTCACTGCACTGTCAGGCACCCTTGCGACTTACGGGGAAGCCGACCTCGAGGGCATCCAGGTAGGGGCTCAGGAGATCAACGCACAAGGCGGCTTGCTCGGACGCAAGCTGGTCGTCGTGTACAAGGACGACCAGTCGACTCCTTCGACGGCTGCACTTGCGGCACAAAGCCTTGTCAACCAGTACCACCCTTCGTTTCTCTTTCCCGGGGAGTACGCCACGAGCGCTGAAGCGGACATCCCGTTCGCAACAGCGGAGAAGATCATCACGATCGAACCGGCGCCGGCCTTCGTGGATCCGAGCAAGTACCCGTATAACTTCAACATCTACTTCACCCCTGATGAACAGGCGCTCCTTCAGGCGGTCTCGTTGAAGAAGGTGAACGCTCATAAGGTCGCCATTTTGAACAGCGACGACACCGGATCAGCAGCCGAGGCATCGGCGTTCCTGACTCTGTTCCCGAAGCTGGGCTTCGATATCGTCGCTCACGAGGCTTTCGACCCGACAGACGTAGATCTGTCCATCCCCATCCAGCAAGCCAAGCAGGCTGGTGCCGACACGATCCTTCTCCAGGTACCGAGTGCTCAGTTCGACGAAGCTGCGACGGCGGTTGCGAACCTCGGTTGGCACAACGTCAACCTGATGGCGGGACCGACGGCTGACAACCCCCAGGTCATCCAGGGGATTCCCGCTTCGGTGGTGAGCCAGTTCCGAATTGCGAGTGCCCAGATCTACGCGAGGCCGTCAGCCAACGCGTTGTCACCTGCAATCTCAACGTTTGCGAACGACATCAAAAAGTTCGGAACCCTTACCGATATCGGAATTGCGGGGATCGGCCACGACATCATCTGGGACTGGGCAACCGCTGTGAAGCGGGCCGGCACGACTAACACGGCCGCTGTGACCAACCAGCTGAACTCCTTCTACAAGGATCCGGTTCCGGCAGGTACGAACATCACCCTCCCTGCTCCCGCATGGTCATCTACTGTGCATGACATGTCGACGGCGAACATCCAGAACTCGTATGCACTGCTTCAGCCGAGCTCGGTCATCGACGACACCATGGTTGGGAAGGCGTATACGCTGCCGACATACACGAAACAGCAACTGCTCAACTTCTTCGGACCGAGCTACTACTCGTCGTAGGCCGGCGGGTACTGCTCAACTAGTGGTTCGCATCCGGAAGAAGCGGAAAAAATGACGCTGTTCCTCGTGGGAGTGGTAACCGGCCTCGGTCTAGGTGGCATCTACGCCATCGTGGCGCTCTCGTACACGATCATCGTGGCTGCGAGTGGGGTCTTCAACTTTGCGATCGGCTCGATCGTGATGGGTGGTGGGTTAACCGCATACGGGCTGAGCGTCGTGCTCCATTTGCCGCTTCTCGGAGTTGTCGGGGTGGTGGCGGTAGGCGGGGCCATCGTAGGTATTGCCACCTACGTTGGCTCCGTCGCACCCGTCACCCGTCGTCTCGGCGTGCGTGGGATGACGGAGACCACACTGGTGACCACCTTGGGTCTGGGTCTTGCGTTCAACCAGATAATGACGATCGCTTTCGGGATCAACACGTACCCGGACCCCGGATACGTCAGTCAGCAGGCGTTCATCGTCGCGGGAGCGCCGATCCAGCCGGCATACATCCTGATCGTCTGTGCCGCGGTTCTCATCGCGGTCGTGTTCGAAGGATTCCTGAGAAAGACTCGTATGGGCCTTCTTCTGCGCGCTTCTGTGGAAGACCCCGAAGGGGCCCTACTTGCCGGGATATCGGTTCGGAAGGTGACTCTGCGCGCATTCGCGGCCGGGGGATTGTTGGCAGCGATCGCAGGGCTTCTGGTCGTTCCCCTGACGGACGCCTCCTCGAACATAGCGACGCAAGTGGGTTTGTGGAGCTTCGTTGGGATGGGAATAGGGGGATTCGGGAGTTTCAGCGGTGCCCTGGTCGGAGGGTTGATTGCGGGACTCATCACCGGAATCGGACAGGTGTACGTCAACCCGAGTCTTGTGAACCTGATCGTCTACGTGGTCTTAGTGGCTGTTCTCCTTATCCGCCCGACCGGATTGTTCGGTGCGCGTGGCGGTTTCGGCACCGCCAAGCTTCGTGAGATCTGATCCCGAATCCAGACCCACATGTCAGACGTGAGGTCGGGATCGAGCGATAAGGGCCAGGGCGCCGTGGTCGGGTTCACGCGCAGGTGGACCACGCCTTTGGTGGTCTGCTTGATCGCGGCGGCGCTACCGTTCATCTTCAGTTCCTTTGCCGGAACGTCCTCAGACCTGATCCTGCTCTACATACTCGTAGCGATCGCAATCAACTTCGCCTACGGCTACGGGGGACAGTTCGTAGTCGCACAACCGCTCATCATGGCGGTATCCGCCTACGCGGCAGGAATCCTCAGCCTCCGAGACGGTTGGGGGCCGCTGGTCACCCTCCCGTTTGCCATCGTCACTGCAGTGGTGGCGAATCTCATCGTGAGCGCTCCGGGACTTCGGCTACGAGGGTGGTACCTGGCAATAACCAGTTTCTTCGCCGTCCTCATCGTTCCCGACCTGATAACTGCCACGCAGACGTGGACGGGGGGTAGCAATGGTCTGGCGGGGCTTCTTTTCAGTCAGAGCTGGATCGGGCAGCTGAACACGACGCCGATCAGGCAGTACGAGTTCTTGCTCGTGATCGTGGCCGTCGTATGGATCGTGGTCAGAAACGCGGTGCAGGGCCGTTGGGGAACCTGGCTGCGTGCCCTTCGTGATGCGCCGATCGCGGCCGAGGCCTGTGGTGTCCGAATCATCCGCGTGAAGATCTCCATTGCGGTGGCGACAGGGATCATCGTCGGAATCGCAGGCTGGCAATGGACCTATGTCAATTCCTTTGTTTCTCCTGACAGCTTCGGCGTGAACCTGCTGCTCCTCGCGACCGCAGCGGTCTTTCTGGGGGGTCGCGGGACTCTGTGGGGACCTCTGATCGGCACTGTCATCTTCGAGGCGATCACCTTGAAGATCGGGCAATTCAGCGAGTGGAACCCGATCTTTCTCGGGGCGAGCCTCGTCGTAATCTCCGCCATCTATCCGCAGGGCCTCGTTCCGGGGGTGAAGAAGGCTTTTGGCGCCGTCAAGCACCGTGTCGCCAAATCGGGCTCCACTAGTTGGTGGACAGTGCCGTTCCGTTCGAGAGCGGAAGCTCCTCGAGAGGCTTCTGATGAGACTGCGGTTGCCGTCTTCGATTCAGAGGCGACCACGATCAGTCACGTGACCGCGCGTCTCGAGCCCGAAGCCGGAGCTCTTGACAGTGCAGAGAAAACCGTACCCGTGCTCAACGTCGTGGAGGTCCGTAAGGGCTTCGGCGGGATCTCCGTGTTGAACGGGGTGAGCATGGACATCCACCGGGGCGAGTGCGTGGGATTGATCGGCGGAAACGGATCGGGAAAGACGACGCTTCTGAATGTCGTAACTGGGTTCGTGAGACTCGACGCGGGGAACACGTTTGTGTCCGGTGTCGAGACAACGCGGATGCGGCCTCAGGCGATTGCCGCTCAGGGGGTGCGTAGATCGTTCCAGACTCCGCAGCTGATTGACGAGCTCACCGTCCGGCAAAACATAAGGCTGGGCGCGGCCACTGTCGACGGTCAGGCTACTTTCGGCTCGATAATCAGGGGACCTCGCTATCGCTCCATAGAACGGGTCCGCAACGCTGAGATCGATGCGGCTTGCGACCTTCTCGGTATCAGCTCGAAGCGGCGCAACGATCCGGTAGAAAGTCTCCCTCTCGGGATGAAGAGGACGGTCGAGATCGCAAGAGCGGTGGTCAGCAAATGTGTTCTCATCTGCCTCGACGAGCCGGCCGCGGGACTTATGGGATCGGATCTCGACAAGTTGCTCGTGGCCTTCAGATCGCTTGTGGACTCGGGGTATTCGATCCTCCTGATCGAGCACAACCTCCGATTCGTCGGAGATGTAGCTGACCGTGTGGTCGAGATGGACCTCGGGGTCGTCAAAGAGACGAGGGGCGACTACCGGTCTGAACCGAAGCTTCGTGGCGCCGACCTGAGCCAGTAGGCGACAGTATGTTGAATGGCAACGGTAGATCGATGCTCGCACCCGATGAAGGTCTTGTGAGCGGTAATGATGGCGGTGGGATGACCACGGCGGACCAAGTGACTCTCGAGCTCGAGGACGTGTCGGCCGCCTATGGCCAAGCAGTGGCGATCCAGGGCATCTCCCTATCGGTCAGAGAGGGCTCGGTAGCAGCCTTATTGGGTGAGAATGGCGCGGGGAAGACGACGCTTCTTAGGTCGATTTCCCGGTTGCACAAGTCAACGACCGGTCGAATTTCGTTCGCCGGTACGGAGATCTCGAATCTCGACCCGTCTGAGGTCGCTTCGCTCGGAATGACTCTGGTGCGCGAGGGCGCAAAAGTATTCGAGACACTCAGCGTCAGCGACCATCTGGCGCTGTCCAAGCGCCTCGGCGGCCTGCGCCGCCGGCAGAAAGAAGAGAGCCAGGATCTCGAGCGGGTTTGGGAGTGGTTCCCGATCTTGCACGAGAGAAGGTCGCAGAAGGCCGGATATCTGAGCGGAGGTCAGCGTCAGATGCTTGCCCTGTCGATGGCCTTCGTATCCCACCCGAAGCTTGTGCTCATGGACGAGCCTTCCGCGGGACTCGCCGAATCGGTGTGCGAGAACGTATACGAAGTAGTCCAACGGCTCTCTGACGAAGGCATGACGCTTCTAATCGCCGAGCAGAGCAGGAAATGGTTCGGCGGCATGAAAGGAACGGCCTACATTCTCGAGACCGGGCACATCGTCTCGAAGCAATCGCTTAGCGACCTGCAAAGCTAGTTTCGGATTACAGCTAATCCTGATTCGGAAGAGCGATTGCCCCGGCGTCCAGGAGATGCCGGATCTCAGGATCGGTCAGGCCGAGCACTCCACGCAGGATCTCCTCCCCCTGCTGTCCCAACAGCGGTGCCGGCGTGACCTCCGGACTCGTAGAGCCCCCGAACGCGATAACAGGGCCTACTGCTTTCATCGGACCGACGGTGGGGTGCACGATCTGGTGTATCAGTCCGCGAGCTGAGACCTGTTCGTTGTTGAGCGCTTCGTCTACGCGGAGGATCGGAGCTCCTGGTATGTCGTGCTCCGCGAAGACGGAGATCCAAAACGACACTGGGAACTTCGAGATCTCCGCCTGGACAGTCGAGTCGACCTCGGCGCGGTGCGCCACCCGCCGAGCGTTGTCGGCGAAATCCGGGTGGTCCGCGAGCTCGGGACGTCCGATCGCCCTGCACAACCTGGGCCAGTAGCCCTCGGAAAGCGTGGCTATAACGAGATAACCGTCGCTCGCCTCGAATACCCCGTACGGCACGAGGCTCGGGTGTTCGCCCCCGGTCGGTCCCGGGACTTCACCGGTCAAGAAGTACCTTCCCGCCCAGTAGGTGAGAAGGCCCAACATCGAATCGAGCATGCTCACGTCGACGAACTGGCCGATTCCCGTGCGGTCGCGTTGGTTCAGGGCGGCGAGTATCCCGATGACCCCCATCATTCCGGCGACTAGGTCGGCGATAGGGATCCCGGCCCTCACCGGCCGGCGACCCGGTTCGCCCGTGATGCTCATGAGGCCGCTGAAGGCCTGGATCGCGACATCGAATGCCGGCCCGTTACGCATGGCGCCGGTGCTCCCGAACCCGGAGATCGAGCAGTAGACGATTCGTTCATTGACTTTACGAACCGACTCGTAGCCGATGCCCAGGCGGTCTGCGACTCCGGGCCGAAAGTTCTCGATGACGACATCAGCCTTGGCGGCCAGCTCGAGAGCCAGTGACCTACCCCGCTCGGTAGACAGATCGATGACGATGCTTTTCTTGCCGCGGTTCACCGACATGAAGTAGTGACTCTCGCCGGAAACGACCGGGGGGATTTTGCGAGTGTCGTCGCCGTTTCGATGCTCGACTTTCCACACGGTTGCTCCAAGATCCACCAGAAGCAGCGTGGCGAAAGGGCCTGACAGGATCCGCGTCAGATCGAGGATCTTCACTCCGTCGAGGGGAGGAGGCAGGATGCGAGCGGTATCGGAGTCGGACTTCACGTCGTTCATATCCACCTGTTCCCGGGATTCCGGAGTAGCGTCCCTAGAGCGGGACGGCTCAGAAAACAAACAAGCATTTGGTCGGATGATATTCCTTCGCTAAGCTGGGGACCTACGAGTCGTAGGGGCCCTCATTCTGTGGGCGAGGATGGCACGAGTGACTGATACAGAAACGCGTGATCGGCGGCAGACGATCCTGGATCTCGCGGCGGAGTTGTTCGCGGCCAAGGGGATCGCGGCGACGACGGTTCGCGACATCGGTGACGCAGCAGGCATCCTGTCCGGAAGTCTGTACCACCATTTCGAATCTAAAGAGGCAATGGTCGAGGAGATAGTCCTCACCTACCTTGAGGGTCTTCGGGAGAGCTACAAGGAGATCAGCAAGGAGAGCGACGATCCCTTGGAGTGCCTGAAGGGGTTCATCCGTGCCTCCTTCTCCGCAATCGACGAGCACCGCTACGCGTGCGAGATCTACCAGAACGATCTTGGCTATCTGCACTCGTTTCCCGGTGCCGCCAAGGTGGACGAGGTGGCTGCAGACATCCACCGTCTGTGGATCAAGGTCTTCACTGACGGAGCGCGGAAAGGCCAATTCCGCACCGATATCGACTCGACCGTGTACTACCGGTTCGCCAGGGACGCGATCTGGTTTACGGTCCGCTGGTACAAGCCAGGTGGTCGCTACCGCAGCAACAAGTTGGCGGACGACTTCATCATGGTACTCCTCGAAGGAATCCGGACAACGCCACGCCAGGGGAGTGGCCGCACGAACAACGGGTCCAAGGCTAAGACTGGCAAGAGCTGATCCCTGATCCCATCAGTGCGCAGGACCGGGTCGCCCTTGGTGATCTCGTGGTCGATTACGCGCGCTGCGTCGATCGTCGTGACTATTCAGGACTAGCAAGGCTTTTTTCTTCCTCATCCAGAATCGGCACAGCTAATTCGGACCCTTCGGTGCCTGTTCGGTGGGTCGCAGGTGGCGAGGAGTTTGCACAGCGCGTCCGGTCCGGCCATTCCCGCTACAGGGTGACTTCCCACTTTCTGGGGCAACACACCCTGCACGGCGACGCAATGCAGGCGAGCGGTGAGCTGTACTGCATGGCTCACCACATCTCCGGCGCCGACGACAACTGGGTAAATAGGGTGATGTCCATCCGGTACCAAGATCTCTACGGTCGTTCGGGACCTGACGCAGAGTCCGCGCCCTGGGTGTTCACCGAGCGTTTGTTGATCATCGACTGGATCGAACACCGACCGATGCACTCGGCGCCCGGCGAAGAAGGGTGGACTCCGGTTTGAATGGCGAGGGACCCTGGGCGGCGTTGACAACCAAGCACTTGGTTGCTAGATTGAGGCCGGATTTCTCCTGACGGATTGGCCTAAAATGGTTGTGTTCCGTCGGTGACCGCAGAACAGTGTCGGGCAGGAAGGTCTCGTGGACACAGCCGCTGTCGTCCTTTCGGAAGTGTCTACTGACCTCGGCGCCATCGGTGTAGATGTCGGTGGAACTTTCACAGACACGACCGTCTCGCTACGGGACGGAAGAGTGGCCGAGGGTAAGGCGCTCACGACCAAGGCGAATCTCGTCGAGGGTGTGCTCGGGTCGATCTCCAACGCCGCGCAGTCCCTGGGGCTGACCACCGAGGATCTGCTAGGTCAGGTTTTATGGGTCGGACACGGCACGACGGTCGGGTTGAATGCCCTGTTGACCGGAACCGGGTCAAGAGTCGGGCTTCTCGTGACCGATGGCTTCGAAGGGATATTCCCCATCGCCCGTCTCAACTGGGTCAGGGCGATCCGGCAGGAAGACCGCACTGAGATGCGAAAATGGGAGAAGCCACCGGTGCTCGTCCACCGGTCTCTCATTACAGGAGTGCGCGAAAGGATCGACTCGCGCGGTGATGTGCTGCTCCCACTTGATGAAGCTCACGCTCGGGCCGGTGTTAGAAAACTCAAGGCCGCCGGCGTCGAATCCTTGGCCGTATGCCTGCTCTGGTCGATAGCCAACCCCTCCCATGAGTGTCTCGTCCGCGATATCGCCGCTGAGGAGATGCCCGGCTCGTTTGTGACGATCTCGTCAGACATATCGCAAAGGATCGGCGAATACGAGCGGTGCGTGTCAGCCGTTCTCAACAGCTATGTCGGACCTCTCTTTGACCACTACCTCCTCGATCTCGACGGAGCGCTACGTGAGAACGGATTCAGGGGGTCTCTTTACTGCCTGCAGATGAGTGGTGGGGTCCAGCCCGCTGAAAAGCTGAGGGCCCGTCCTCTGACATGCATCAATTCGGGCCCGATTGGTGGTCTGTCGGCTTGCGAGCAAAGAGGTCGATCCAACGGTCACTTAGAAATCGTTGCAACCGATGTGGGAGGAACGAGTTTCGATGTCGGACTTGTGGTGTCCGGCGAGCCGGAGATCTCCCGGGAACCGCGTATCGGGCGCTTCGAGATCTCCACACCCGCCATCGACGTCGTTTCCATCGGAACCGGCGGAGGGAGCATCGCTCACGTCGACCAGGACTTGCTGGCACTGGTGGTCGGTCCGCGCAGTGCCGGATCTATGCCGGGACCGGCTTGTTATGGTCGAGGCGGATCCCAGCCCACAGTCACCGACGCCGCGTTGCTCCTCGGCTATCTGGGTCACGGTGGTAATGGCGTGACCATGTCCAAGGAGTTGGCCCAACGTGCGATCGAGGTCAACATCGCCAAACCCCTCGGGTTGAGCGCTGAAGAGGCGGCTGAAGGAATTCTGAAGGTTGCGAACTTTCAGATGGCGGAGCTGATCAGACGCCTCACCGTACTGCGCGGGTACGACCTTTCGCGCTTCGTGATCTACGCATACGGGGGAGCTGCGCCCCAGTATGTGGGTCGTTATGCGGAGATCCTCGGAGCGCCTTTGGCGGTCGTCCCCCGACTGGCGTCGGTTTTCTCGTCTTTTGGTGCTGCGATCGGCGACTTGCAGACTCCGGTGGTCCGTGACTTGAGCCCGGTGGCATTGGGTTCCGCGGTCTCTTTGATGGAGGACACATTCGCGGACATCTCCTCGACCGCGATCGCGGAGTTCGCCGATGTAATCGAAGCGACGGGATTTGTTCCCCAGATCGTCAGGACCGCGGGGCTGCGCTTCAAGCGCCAGGTTCACGAGCTCGAGATACCGGTTCCAGGTCCCGGTCTCGACGACAAGGTGATTGCGTTTATCGAGGACCAGTTCCGCCAGGAGTACGAACGCCTCGCAGGCAAGGGGACGACGTTCAGCGACACCATCGTGGAACTCGTCTCTGTGTCGGTGACAGTTCGGATACCCATGAACGAGAAGAGCGCGTACCGTCCGATGCACGTTGCCGGCGAATGGGAACCCCGCGAGCACGAACGCGACGCGATCTTCGACGGGCGCGAATTGAAGTGTCCGGTGCTGGGAGTGAGAGATCTCCGTATAACCGATGCCGTCTCGGGTCCCGCTTTCGTAGAGTTGCACAACACGACGCTGGTTGTCTATCCCGGCCAGTCCGTCCTCCTCGGAGAGACGGGCGACCTGATGCTTCAGATGGGAGGGCGGCCTTGAGCGGCCATCACGATCCGTCGCTCGGGATCCCGGATCCGATCACCTTCGAGATAGTGCGCCACCGCCTGAGTTCCATCAACGAGGAGGCAGCCGCATCGATAGTGCGGATCTCGGGTTCGACGGTGGTGACAGAGGCCACCGACATGAACACCGGCCTCCTCCTTGCAGACGGCACAGTGGTGATCTTCGGTTTGTTTGTGCTGGTGCACAGCCTTTCGCTCAACACCATGGTCCGCGACGTGATCGAGAACTATTGGGAGAACCCGGGAATCGGCCCCGGAGACATGTTCATCTCCAACGATCCGTTCGTAACCGGGACCCATCAGCTCGACTCGACGATCGTCGCACCGATCTTCGACGGGGACGAATTGGTCGCGTGGTCAGCGACGATCGTCCATCAATCGGACGTGGGCGGCCCCACTCCTGGCAGCTACAACGTCGCGGCCCGGACCGTGTTCGAAGAGGCACTACCTATGGTTCCGATGAAGATCGTCGAAGCCGGAACCATCCGCAATGACGTGAGGCGCGAGTGGCTGGTGCGGACCCGTACTCCCGAGCTCAACCATCTCGACCTTGTCGGTCAAATTGCAGCCAACCGTCTTTATGGAGAGCGCGTGCTGGATCTGTGCTCCACGTACGGGACAGAAGCAGTGACCGGCACGCTGAACAGGCTCGTCACCGGCACCGAAGCGGCGCTAAGACGCAGGCTCGAGGAGTTACCCGACGGAACGTGGCGATATACGGGATACAACGATCATGACGGAGTAGACGACATCGTCAACCCGGTTCGCCTGACCATGGTCAAAAAGGGCGACAGTTTGCTTCTGGACTTCACTGACGTACCTCCCCAGTCCCGTGCCATGGTGAACATGACCGGGATCAAATCATTCGTAGGTGCTGCATTGATGACCGTTTTAGGTTTTGACGGTCTCCCGTGGGTGCCAGGTGCTTTCGAGAAGGTCATTGAGATAAGGACGACGCCCGGCACGATCCTCAATGCGACGTGGCCGGCGGCGACAAACGGTGGTGCGACGTTCTCCGGTCAAGAAGCGAGAACCGCCACCAACATCTGCCTGTCCAGGATGTTCGACGCTTCCGAGAAGTACGCATCTTTTGCCATCGCCTCGTGCCAGTGCTCGGCGCCTGGCCAGATCGCTTCTGGGACTCACGCCGACGGTCGCTACTTCACAGTGACGATGCTCGACGCTCAAGGCGGGGGGTCCGGCGCGAGCCCGAGCAAAGACGGGTGCGAGGTCTCGGGTCCCATCCACTCCCCCGGGGGGGCGTGCGCCAATATCGAAGCCAACGAATACTCGCATGGCATCCGTTACCTGTGGCGACGCGAGCGGCCCGACTCCGGTGGTCCGGGGCAGCATCGTGGTGGAGTCGGAAGCACCTTCGCGTACGTCCCTCACCGGACCTCGAGTCCGGTCGAGGTAACCCTCTTTTGTCATGCCGTCAGGCAACCTGCATCTTCCGGAGTGCTCGGGGGTGAACCCGGATCCCAGCATGCATATGTCATCGTCCGCGACGCCCACGAGTCGGCTCTGCGTGACATGGAGGAATCTTCGTTGTTCAAGACCGGCGAGATCCCGGCTCCGAAGTCGATGGCCGAGCTCAAAAATGGGGACGCCCTTCTGACCTGGGTCTCGGGTGGCGGAGGGTTCGGTGACCCGTTGGAACGTCCGTCATCGGACGTTCTCGAAGACGTCTGGGCGGGCCTGGTCACAGCCGACGCAGCTGCCAGGGACTACGGCGTGCGGATCATCACTTCGACAAAGGGTGTCGCACAGGTCGAAGAAAACGCCACCCTTCGGCTCCGTGAGGAGATCCGTCGTGACCGACTGGGGGGTCGCGATCCGCTCCCGGAAGCCGAATTCGTCGACGGACGCTGGCTGTCGTCCGCTCTCGTCATAAGCGATGAGCGCGACGGTGATCCGATCACTTCGTGCCGGAGATGTGGAACAGAGCTCGGATCTGCACGGGTGAATCTGAAGACGCTGCTCGTGATGGAAGAACGCCCCGTCGCTCGAAGGTGGGCTCTTGCCGCCCGCAATCCCGACCATAAGAACTTCGTCGTCCGGCACTTCTTTTGCCCCGGCTGTGCCAGGCAACTCGATGTCGAAGTGGCGCGGCGGTCCGATCCTCTGATTTGGAGCGTCCAACTCGATCTTTGATCCCGACTCGATCAACAGGAAGGAATCGACTCTATGAGTGGCCTCAGATATGTGGCGATGACCGGATGCCTAGGCACCGGATTTCTCGAGGGTTCGTTAGAGAACGCGACCTCTGTAAAGACGAGCTTCATCGGCTGCGACGCCGGGTCAACCGATGGTGGCCCTCATCAGCTGGGAGTCGAAGCCCCGCTCTATGGCGACGACAGCATCAAACGCGACCTTCGTCTCGGAATTCGTCGTGCGCGGGGTCTCCGAGTTCCCCTACTGGTCGGTTCGGCCAACGGAGGAGGAACAGACAACGGTGTGGACAATGTGGCGCGCATCGTGCGTGAGGTCGCCAAAGAGGAGAACCTGAACTTTCGGATGGCACGCCTGTACACGGAGGTGGACAGGGAGCTGATGATCGACCGCTACAGGCAGGGCCGCGTGCATGCCCTGATCGGGGCGCCCGAGATAACCGAAAAGACGTTCACCGACTCTGCTCACATCGTCGGGATGACTGGAGGCGAACCTTGGTTGGCGGCGCTCGACCAAGGTGCCGACGTGGTGATCGCAGGTAGGGCGAGCGACGCCTCCATTTATGCGGCGATCCCTGAACGCGAGGGCTACCCGCGGGGGCTGGTGTGGCATGCGGCAAAGATCTCTGAGTGCGGCTCAGCCGCCGTTGCAGATCCCCGAGGACCCGACAGCCTTACGTGCACTCTGGAGGAGGACCATTTCGTGGTCGAGCCGGGCAATCCTGAATTGCACTGCACTCCCCACAGCGTCGCCCTGCACAATCTGTACGAGACGGCCAACCCGTTCCAGCTCCGCGAGGCCCCGGGTACGACGGACACCACTGATGCGACTTTCGAGGCGCTCGACGATCGACGGGTGAAGGTTTCGGGTAGCAAGTTCGTGGAGGAGATGTACACCATCAAGCTGGAGGGGGCCGAGTTCGTCGGTTACCGGTCGATCGTGATGGCAGCAGTCCGCGACCCTGTGGTGCTGAGGCAACTCGACACTTGGATCGAAGGTGTGAAAGTCGACACGGCCGAGCACATCGAGCGGACACTCGGCCATCAGGAGTACCAATTGCGCATACGGACCTACGGGAGCAACGGGACTCTCGGTCCGATCGAGAGCCGACCGTTCGAGGGACACGAGTCGTTTTTGATAATCGACGCTGTTGCCAGTTCTCAAGACCTGGCCACGACCGTCGCCCTCATAACCAACCAAATTCTCTCGCACCATCGTCTGAGGTCGGGGTGGAGGCAGGGAATCAGCACTTACGTGGCATATCCATTCTCGCCAATGGTTACAGAGCGTGGTCCTGTGTACCGATTCAGCCTCCACCACGCCGTTGAGGTCGAGGATCCGATGGAGCTGTTCAGGATCGAGACGGAGGAGGTAGGAGCAAGTGCCTAAGCTTTACGAGGTCGCGTCCATGGTCCGGAGCAAGAACGCCGGGCCTTTCGAGTTGACCATCGACATCATGTTTCCCGACCGCCGCACGTACGACCACGTGGTCAGTTCCGGGGTCGTCACTGCTGACACAGTTGCTGAGCGCTACGGCATCGACCCGTCCACGATCCGAGTGTTCAATTTCGCTCCGGGGGATGCGATCAAGGTTAGCTTCCCGAGGGCCATTGTCAGTGGAGATGTAGACGACTCGGATGTTGCCGGCGGTCAGCAGTACGCGCTCGTCGTAGACATGGACGTGCCCGATCAAGCTACGGAATGATGAGTCACAAAAGTAGAGGAGGCGCCGCGATGATCGCGGCACCTCCTCGTTTCGACGTTCTGATACAGGGGGTGAATCAGATGCCGAACTTGTAGAGCGATTGGGCGTTCCCGCCGAGGATCAAGTCCCGCTCGTCGGCCGGCACGTCGGCGAAGTCAGCGTGGATCACCCGGAGCGAGTATGGCCAGTCACTTCCACCATGTGGAAAGTCGCTCGACCACATCAGACGATCTACGCCGATTGCGTGACGATTACGGATTGCGAAGTGGTCGGTGATGTACGTGTACCAAAAGTGGTCCTCGATCACCTGGCTCGGCAAGACCTGCCGACGAACCTCACCGCCGATGCCACGTCGGAGCAACCTGTTGTCCACCTGCTCCTTGACGTAAGGGACCCATCCCGCGTCCACCTCGGCGAGCACGATCTTGAGGGTACTGACCCGGTCGAACACCTTGGCATTCAGGAACTGAAGCATCCGAGCGGGGACGCCGAGGAAACGCAGGTCTCCGGCGGCCTGACCTTCGGTGATCACACCGGCTGCGTAAATGTCCGTCGGTTTCTCGTCAACGAGCTTGACGTGGATGTGCAGGGGGACGTCGGCGTCAGCGATCGTCTTCCAAACCGGATCGTCTTCCTCCGAAAGGTTGAGATCACCATGAGGGAAGCATCCGATCAGGCAACCGACCATCCCGGGACGTCCGATAACTCGCTCGATCTCGGCGACAGCGTCATCAACCCCTCTGTTCGGGACGAGCATGATCCCGCCCAGTCGGGATGGATCGTGAGCGCAGTACTCAGACAGCCAGTCGTTGTACGCCTTGACCATCTCCAGGTGGAACTCCGGCTCCTCGGTCGCGATCACGAGCTGAGAGATGCGCGGGGTGGGGTAGAGGACCGCCGCGTCCACGAGGTCCATGTCCATTTCCTCTAGACGCACCTTCGGGTCGTATCCGCCGCGTCGGATCTCGTCCCAGCGCACCCAGGCTTGCCGTTCTTCAGGGGGATATCCCGCGGCCACATTGTTGCCGAAGTTGATGGGGTCCTTTACTCCCTCCATCACCCATGCGTCACCCTGGTCGAAGCTCTCCATGTGTGGAACGCGGGCCTTGAACTTGGAAGACACTCTGGATGTCCACAAATCCGGAGCCTCGTTTATGTGGGTGTCGGCGTCCACGAGACGATGTCCGGGTTTGCCGAGAGGGGTCCCTACGGTCTGCGACATCTCAGGAATCCTTTCGTTCCACTCGCTGACATCTTCCGACGATGTAGCAAGCGCTTGGTAGACAGGCTACGATCCGTGCGTGGTGGTGTCAAGGCGCGCTCAGGGCGCGTAGAAAAACGGTTCGTGTCCTGATGGGGACAGTTCCCGGCTCGGCCCGGACGCTCGACGTCACACCCATAACAGGCTGGCTGCTCGAGCACTTGCCCGACACATCGGCCCCCTTCGGGGCCACGCTGATAGCGGGGGGCCGCTCGAACCTCACCTTCCTTCTGAAAGACGCCGACGGTCAAGCCTTCTGCTTGCGCAGACCGCCGGGCGGCCCCGTTCTCCCTACTGCTCACGACATGGGCCGTGAAGAGAGGATCATCCGGGCACTGACCGATACCTCGGTGCCCGTGCCGCAGGTCTATGGATTTTCGGGCGACGACCACCTGCTCGGTTCACCGTTCTACGTCATGCAGTTCGTTGAAGGTTCGATTCTACGGTCGCGTTCGGACGCCGAGAAGATGAGCGAAACAACGCGGCGAATGGCCTCCGAGTCACTCGTCGACGTCCTCGCTGCTCTACACGAGGTGTCTCCGGATTCCATCGGCCTGGGCGATTTCGCACGGCGGGACGGTTACATCGAGCGTCAGCTGAGCCGATGGATCGCACAGTTTCGTTCCAGCGCCGACGATGAAGACGAGGGCAGCCGCCTGATGGAACTCGCCCACAAACGTCTGGTCGCACTGGTCCCACCACAACAGAAAACTTCGATCGTGCACGGCGACTACAAGCTCGACAACGTCGTCCTGGCTGCAGACGGAACCGTTCGAGCCGTCTTGGACTGGGAAATATCGACTCTTGGCGACCCTCTGGCGGATCTCGGTTCCTTGTCCGCATATTGGACAGATCCGGGGGAGCGTGAACGCGTCCTGCAACGGCCTTCACCTTCGTCGGCACCTGGGTTTCTGCTCAGGTCGGAGGTGCAGGGGCGGTACGCCAAACAGTCACGGCTCGATCCGAGTGACCTCAACTTCTACATCGCTTTTGGACTGTGGAAGATCGGCTGCATCCTGCAGGGTGTCTATGCGAGGTACAGATCAGGTGCCGCGGCGGGCGACGAATCCACCGTCGAAGACTTCGAAGTCCGAATTCTCAATCTAGCTAGAGAGTCGTTGGAAACTCTCAGCCTGTAGCCGAGTCGGTCAGTGCCGCGATGATGGAGTCCCGGGCACTGATTGCAGCAGCGAGTGGTGACCTGCGCCTCATCTTCGCTTGGAAGATCTCGAGTCCCAGGCGAATACCCGGATGAACCGCGGTGAGGGTCGACACCAGTTCAGACAGAGGGAGATCGCCCTCTCCCGGCAACAGCCGATCCCTCATCGGCACGTACCCACCCGCGGGGGTTTCTCCGACTGCGTCACTCAGTTGGACGACCTTCACGTATTTCAGAGCAGGCCGTAACTGCTCTTGGTCTTCGTCGAAACCTCCCGACCGGTGGAAGTGCCACGAGTCGAAGGTGATTCCGAGGTTGGATGCCGAGATGTCCCGGCACAGGTCGTTCGCCATATGGATGTCACCGATACCTGTCCCGGGGATGAATTCCAAAGAAACGTCGAGTCCCCGTTCGGCCGCCCGTGATGTCAACGAGCCCAGGTGGTCGAGCATCGCGCCGTACGGCTGTGGTCCAGCGAGAAAGTGTGCGACATTGACGGTCGACGCGCCGAGCTCTTGAGCCGCATAGAAGCAATCTTCCTCGCTGTAGATGGCGAAAGCCCGCAATTGAGGACTGAGATCGCCTAGCTCGGGAACGCCCGGCAAGCCATGGGTGAGCGGGTCTACAACCGTTACCCGAACTCCGGCGTCGCTCATCCGCGCCCGTAGCTCGCTGCCTGAGAAGCCGTCCCTGACGGCGTCGAAGAAGAGGATGGGAGACGCAGTCACGGTCGTGAAACCGGCCTCGGAAGCGACGCTTATCAAGTCGGGGAGAGCGGCCCCACGAGCCGTTCCCCAACAGAGCTCGAGATGGAGATTCAACCTGGTTCCACTGACATCGCGGCTTCGATCATCCGGCTCATTCCCACTCTCCACGGGACCGTTGTCGGTCCGGTGATGCTGCGGCGCAGTGTCGTGTCGGCCCGCAGGCCGCGATAGGTCGCCGGGTCCGGATCGTACGCGGCGGGCACGCCAAGCCGTTCTGCCATGAAATCGCACCACGAGCGCCGACGTACCTGCTCGTCTCCGCCCCAGTTGACCACTAAAGCAGGTACCGAAGCTGCCTTGACCAGCCCGGTGAGTGTGGCGACGATGTCGTCTTCGTGGATCGGGGAGAACCACTGCGGGTCGTCTGGATGCACCGCAAGGCGCCGCCCACTCATAAGCGAGCTCAGGTCGCGGGCCGGGAAGCCCCAGACGCTTCCGTACGGAACCCCGAGGCGCGCGATCACTGTCGGAATTCTGAAGACCGCTGCGCACGTCCTCGCCGCGGCCTCGGCGGCTATTCGGCCGATGCTGTAAGTGGGATTCTGGGCGCGATGGTGGTCCCCGAGCGGCGACGACTCGGACACCGACGCGTCACCTGCCGCCTGATAGACGGCCGTGGACGAGCATTGGAAGAAGGCGGAGGCATTGGTGCAACAGCTCATCAATTGCCCGGTTCCCTCTGCGCTGACTCGCATCTGGCGGTTGAAGTCGCCGCCGTCATCACGGTCCACGGCAAAGTTGAGCACCACTGAGCAGTCATCAGGAACTACGTCGAGATCCGGATCTCCGAGGTCGAATCGAATGGCCTCAGCGCCCTTCGATTCGACCTCGGCTTTTGAGCCCGGTTTCGAGTACCGGGCAAGTGCAAATACCTGGTTGCTCTCCGCGAGGATGGGCAGGAGCCGGCTGGCGACGTTTCCGGTAGCGCCTACAAGCAGGATCTTCTCATCGACAATCCGTGCTGGAAGAGATTCGGTCATGCCTTCTCCCGCCGATACGGTCCGTGGTCGGGTTGTTGGCCAAGCGCTTGCTAGCCTAATTCAACTCGTTCCGACTACCCTTCGGCTCGCGCACAGCGAAGACGCTTTGAGGAGAATCTGGTGGGCTTGGCTCGAGCTCAAGAAGAGCTGTTTCGCCGCTACCGCCTTGACGGTTGGTGGGGTCAGACGACGGTTGGCGACCTGGTTGCCGTGCTCGCCTCCGAGCGACCCGACGATCCAGCTGTGATCACTCCTTCTGCCCGGTTGTCGTGGAGCCGCTACCACGAAGCTTCACTCCTACTGTCCCGGGTTGTTCATGGAGTCGGGCTGGGGCGCGGGGAACGGGTGGCGGTGCTCTTGGACGATGGCCCGAGCCCGCATGTCGTGTATGTCGCCAACCAGCGTGCCGGTCTCGTAACCGTAGGTATTGGTGCGAGAGCGGGCGAGCGCGAGATAGCCACGCTGATCGACAAGACCGGTGCAAAGGCTCTTCTGACTCATTCGGTGCATCGCGGATTCGAAGCTCCGGAACTGTTTGAACGCCTTCGCCGGTCAGCGCCAAGCCTGCAACATCACATTGTCGTCCCGAAGTTCGAAGACGTGTCCGGGACTGGCGCGGTCGGCGTCGACGGAGAGCCAGCGCCTGATCCGGCTGTTGAACCCCACGATCCGCTCGGGCCGGATGAGCTGTTCATGATCAACTCGACCTCGGGCACCACGGGGCTTCCGAAGTGCGTCATGCACAATGAGAACAGCAAGCTCTACATGGCACAGCAGGCGGTCAGGTGCGGTGAGCTCATCTCCGGCAATGAGGTGATCATGGGTGCCGCTCCGATCCCTTTCGGTTTCGGAATGTTCACCACGCACTTTCTTACCGCCCTGTTGGGCGTTCCCGCGGTTGTCACCGAGCGTTTCGACCCGGAGCTCACGTGCAGGCTCATCGAGAGTGAATCGGCCACGGTACTGATAGCGGTGAGTAGCCAGTTCAAGATGCTGCTCAACGCAGGGCTCGGAGAGCGCTTCGACGGATCGAGCCTGCGGGTCATGTTCACCGGTGGTGAGGCCATCCCGTTCGCCACCGCGGCCCAGTTCGAAAAGCGGACAGGGGCGAAACTCCTCAATTTCTACGGCTCCAACGAAAGCGGGATGGCGACAGGGACGAAAACCACCGACCCTCAGGAACTGCGGCTGGGGACGGGCGGAACCTACCTTCCCGGAACCGACCTCGTTCTGTTCGACGACGAGGGACAGATCACCACCTCAGGTCGCGGTCAGCCGGCAAGTAGAGGTCCTGCGGTGTGCCTCGGCTACTTCGGAGACCCCGCGGCCAACGATGAGCTGTTCACCGAGGACGGTTACGTTCTCCACGCCGACATTTGCACGATCGACCAGGGCGGCTACCTCAGGGTTGTCGGGAGGAAGTCGGACATCATCATCCGTGGCGGCAAGAACTTGAGCGCCGCGGTCGTAGAAGAGCAGGTGAATGGACATCCATCTGTCGCCATTGCGGCAGCCGTTCCTGTCGCCGACCCGGTTCTCGGTGAGCGCGTTTGCGCGTTTGTGGAACTACACCCGGGTACGACCTTGACGTTCGGAGAACTTATCGAGTTCCTCGAGACTGAGGGGTATTCGAAGGAGACCTTTCCAGAGTATCTGTCGGTCGTCCCTCAGCTCCCGAGGTCCTCGGGAGGCAAGATCGCCAAGGGGGAGCTTCTGAGGGAGGCCGAGCGCATAAGCCGCGCTACCTGACAAGCGCTCCATTGCCAAGCAAGCGCTTGGCACCTATACTGACCTCGTTGAATGACGGCTTCGTGGGCTGCCTGCCTGGTCTCCCTTTCAGCCGCGATCTTCGTGCGTCGGAGGGGCGTCACCTGTGGTTGACAAGCGAATGACAGAAGACGAGGTGGTGTCCCAACTGTCGTCCGGAATGACGATCGGCATCGGCGGATGGGGAAGCAGGCGCAAACCGATGTCCATCGTGCGCGCGATAGCACGTTCGGGGCTGGAAGATCTCACGCTCGTAACGTACGGAGGCCCTGACGTAGGGATCCTTTGCGCCACCGGCAAGGTCTCACGTGTGGTCAGCGCCTTCGTAAGCCTGGACTCAATTGCACTCGATCCGCACTTTCGCCTGGCCCGCCAATCCGGCACCGTCGAAGAAGTCCCGTTCGACGAGGGGATGATGATGCTGTCGCTTCAGGCGGCTGCATGGAGGGTTCCTTTCCTGCCGACCCGCTCCGGGCTCGGCACCGACCTTCTCAAGCTCAACAGCGACCTTCGTCTCGTGACCTCCCCCTACGAGGACGGAGGAGAATTCGTCGCGGCCCCTGCCATCAAGATGGATGCGGTCATCTGTCACCTCCACCGGGCGGACGGCTCGGGAAATGCGGGATTCCTCGGTGTTGATCTGTATTTCGACGATCTGTTCCTGCGTGCCGCGCAAGCCAGGCGCTTTGTGTCGGTCGAGCGTGTGGTTCCGACCGGGCAACTTCTCGGTGAGTTGGGCTCGAACCAGAACCTGTGCATCAACAGGTCATTTGTCGACGGCATAGTGGAGAGAAAAGGAGCGGCCCACTTCACCGATTGTTCGCCCGATTACGGCAGGGACGAGGTATTCCAGAAGGAATACGCGGCGTCAGCCGCGTCATCGGAAACTTTTGACACGTTCCGATCCGAGTGGATCGAAGTTTCTGAGGAGCAATATCAAAGCAAGGTCGCCTCGCGATAGCGCTAGAGGGGTCGGAAGAATGTCTGCTGGGCAGGAGGTTTCGGTGGGTTCCGAAAAGGACGAATACTCGCCTACGCGAGCCGACATCTGTGCGGTCGCCTTGGCCGAGTGTTTCAGAGGTGACGGCGAGATCGTGGCGAATCCGATCGGAGTGCTTCCGATGGTCGGGGGAAGGCTTGCTCGTGCTTCCTTCGAGCACGATCTCCTCATGACTGACGGCGAAGCGTTCCTGATCGCCAATGATGAAGCGTTCACCTGGCCCGCAGGCAAGGTGGTGGAGGCATACAACCCGTATCGATGGATGTTCGATGTCTGTTTCTCCGGCAGACGTCACGTCATCATGGGGGCGAGTCAGATCGACAGATACGGCAACCAGAATTTTGCCGCTATCGGAAGCGACTTTTCGAAGCCCAAGGCTCAGTTGATCGGGTTTCGCGGTGCTCCGGGCAACGTGATCAATCACGTGACCAGCTACTGGATACCGAACCACTCTTCGCGGGTGTTCGTCGATCGTGTCGCATTCGTGACGGGTCCCGGCTGGGACAGCGTGCGTGCGGCAGGACCGGCCGCAGTTGAATTCTTCGAGCTCCGTCGCGTTGTCACGAACCTCTGTGTGTTGGATTGGATGACTTCTGACAAATCCATGAGATTGCAGTCCGTTCATCCAGGGGTGTCGGTTGACGAGGTCGTCGCGGCTACAGGCTTCCCGCTCGAGATACCTTCGGAGGTCCCCGAGAGCAGGTCGCCGACGCAAGCCGAGGTACGCCTGCTGCGCGAGGTGATCGATGTCGACGGGCTCCGGGAAAAAGAGGTTCCGAGCTAGAGGCTCTGATATTCGCGTGCGACCGCTGCGGCGTCATCGCAGAGGTCCGCGCCTTTGATCAGCGGAAGCATCTTGACGATCGGGATGGTCACGCCATTCGACACGTATTGGGCGATCTGAGCGGCGCATTGTGCCGCTGTCCCATGCAGGATGAGGTCATCTGTCACCGCCGCAGGAATCGAAGCTGTGGCTGCGGCCCTGTCTCCTGCGGCCCAGAAATGCCATAGATCGAACAACGCCTCTGTGCGCCCGAGCCAGCGGTGGTAGGCCGCATATCCGGGGACCGTCAGGTATCTGGCGACGAGCGTCGCGGCTGCCGACCGAACTGCGTCGGAATCCTCAGAAACGCAAACGAATATGCGCGCAGCGACTTGCGCATCCTGCCCTTCATCTCTGTGTTCATCGAGTACCTGCTTCACGCGGGTCACGTCACCGGCGGACAGCCAGTTGAGAACTACGCCGTCAGCCACTGAAGCGGCGGCTTCGATCATGCGACGACCGAGGGCGGCGACAAGGATCGGCGGAACGGTCTGCGGCACTCTTTCGAGCTGGAAGCGCTTGACCTCGAAGGTGTCGTACGTGGCATCAATGCGGTCGCCCCTGAGAGCGGATCTGAGGAAACGGACTGTGTCGACCGTCCTTGATCGCGGGCGATAGAAGTTGGCGTCGTTCCAGTCCTCGACCATTGTCTTCGACGAGACGCCTATTCCGATGATCGTCCTCTCGGGAGCGGTCTCTGCCAGTGTGGCGATGTTCATGGCGAGCAACGCCGGGCCCCGACTGAACAGCGAGGCTACGGCTGTACCGAGGAAGGCGCCGGGGGCCCAATTGCTCGAAATCAGCAACGGACCGAATGCGTCCGTACCGGCGGTTTCGGCGGTCCATAGATCTGTGAAGCCGGAGTCCAAAAGTCTCGCGATGAGCGGCTCGTGCTCGGCGAGAGGTGCAGCGAACGGGATGGTGACGCCGAGCCTCATTGTCCTCCCTCAACCAAGTGCTTGTTAGGGAGGATAGGTTTGCTCAAAAGTAAGGGTCAATTCAACCGGGATAGTTCAATCGGATCGTCCCACTGACTGCCGAAACAGCCTGACCAATTCGGCAAGCTCGTCACGAAGCCGCCCAACGTCTCGGGGAAGGGCGGAGCCGTAACGAAAGTCTGTGACGCCCCACCCGAGCATCTCCGGAACTGCGTCCATTATCCGGCGCAAACGGTCCGCGGGGGGCACGTCATCACCCGACGGCAGAAGGCCCCTCACCTGGATGTTGGAAGGATCCCTCCCGGCGTCCGACAGCGCCTCACGCAGAATGTCTACTGATTCCGCAATCTCGTAACGAGCCGCACCCCAGGGAATCCAACCTGAACCGAAGCGGACGACCCTTCTGATGACAGCTCTATTCATGGTCCCGCTCACCCAGATCGGGACTCCCCCTGGCTGCAGTGGTCTCGGCCTGCAGTGGATGTTGGAGAAGCTCAATTCTTCAGAGTCGAAACTCGCAGGCCCCGAGCTCCACAGCTCGCGACAGACCTCGAGTGTCTGGTCGAGCAGACGCCCGCGTTTTTGGAAGTCGAGCCCGGCCGCCTCGTACTCCGCGCTCTGCCATCCGACTCCGACTCCCATTTCGAACCGGCCCTCGGACAACACGTCCAATGTGGCGGCGGCCTTTGCCAGGACGACGGGTCGCCGGAGCGCGGCCTGTAGAACTCCCGTCGCGAGCCGGACGCTCGAGGTTACGGAGGAGACCGCGGCGAGAACGGTCATCGGCTCGAGCCATGGTCCGTCCGGCCCCGTAGGCTGGACCCCGCCGGCGACCCCGCCCAGCTCCGGGTGTCCATAATCCTCCAGCTGCTCACCGAACACCACGTGGTCAGAGACGATGAGCCGGTCGACTCCGGCCGAGTCGGCCAGGCGGGCCCGCTCGAACAAAAAGCTCCAGGAAGAAGGGTCGTCGCGTGCAAACGACTCGATCCCGATGCAGAGCGTAGGTTGCAGAGGATCAGGCAAAAACGTCATCTGGCAGCATCCTTGTTGTCTCCGACCAGGTCGTCTGAGGTTTTGGGTCAGCTGACCAAGCGCTTGGTACACTAGCCGCGCGCAGTTCAGCCCAAAAGGAGGTGCATCCGTTCTATGCCTAAGGACAGAGGACCGCGTCCGCTTAGAAGCGTCTTGTACTTCGCCGGAGACGAGCCCGACGACTACCGAAATTCCGAACGCTGGGGTTCGGATGCCATCATGATCGACCTCGAGGAGCCGAGCAGTCCCTTCCCGGAGCCGGCCCGGGTCGCTGCCCGTGCGCAGGTTGGTGAGTATCTCCGTGCACTGCCGGAACCGTCTGCGACCCGGCCACTCTTCTTCGTTCGCGTGCGGTCGGTGTCGACTGGCCGCACGATCCAGGATCTTTCGGCGGTGCTCTGCAAAAACCTGAGCGGCGTGTTGTTGCCGAAGGTCACTTCCACGGCAGACGTCATAAAGCTCGATGGAATTCTGACCTGTCTCGAGGTCGACCTGGGACTCGACGAAGGGTCGACAATGATCTATCCGATTATGGAGACGGCAGAGGCGATTCGCTCTGCGTACGAGATCGCCATGTCGTCTGAGAGGGTCTGCTACATGGGTGGAGCAATATCGAGGTCGGGGGATCTCCAGCAGAGCCTCGGTTACCAGTGGACTCCGGAGGGAATCGAAAGCTTGTTCTTGCGATCAAAGGTCCTTCTCGACGCCCGTGCCGCGGGTGTCCGATTTCCCATAAGCGGGATGTGGGCC
>JBAPRR010000433.1:0-41089 GCA_049281195.1 Acidimicrobiales bacterium | reverse complement strand
GTGCAGAGCCGCCGGTCACGGTCGAGCCAGTGCGACTATCTATTGCGCCAACCGGCGTCGAACAAATTGCTTGAAGTTGAGCCGGCGATCAACGAAAGCGTGAACGTGTTCCGCCTGCGTCGGGTGTAGAGATCCTGTTCCACACCAGCGCTTCGGTTTGATGCGGATCGAGGTCACTGTTGTCGATCACTTTTGCTTCGTATTGACCCAGGTGTGCGAACTGATCCCACATGTGGAGGATCGGCTCTTCATCCGTAAGCGCGCGATGGCCTTCGATCCTCTCTTCGCCGCTCCGTGACCTGGCTCGACGGAGCGCTACATCCCTCGCTGGTCGAAGCACGATGAAATCAGATTCCACGTTTCGGATCTCGAACTCGTGGTTGACGATCTCGAGATTCCAGGGTCCGACGATTCCGTCCAGGATGACCGGGTACCCACCGCCTGCAATGAGGGCCGCAGCGGCCGCAAACGACCGGACGATCACTCTATTCTGCTGCTTGGCTTCCAGCTTCCACGGCGCAACGAAGCCTTTCGTGATGGTGGTCCAGAACCAATCCGTCTCCATGCAGACCGCTCTCTCGTAACGTTGCGCAAGGAGCTTTGCCACTGTCGTCTTTCCTGAACCAGGTGGTCCGCTGATGATGATCACGAATGGGGACCGATGCACGTCCCCGACGGTACTCGGCCACCTACGTGGGACTTTCTGGCGTCTCAAGTAGCCTCACACCAACAGAGGTAGGGGGACGTTGATGAAGGTGGGAATGTTTGCAGCCCTGCTGCTCACGACAATGGCGGTGGCCGGCGGCCTCGCGCCAGGGGTGTCGAGCGCGGCGGCCACCGTAGGCCCGGCATCGAAAGCCGGCGCCACGTACTACCTGGCGATGGGGGACTCTATGGCAGCCGGTGTGGGGGCTACCCAGCCCTCGGAGGACTACGTGAATCTGATCTACGAACACGAACTGACCGAATTCCCCGCTCTTCAGGTGCACAACATCGCGTGCAGCGGAGCCACGACGGGATCCGTGATCAATGGCCCCGGATGCTCCTACAAGACCGGAACACAGCTGGGAGACGCAGAGGCATTCCTGCGGTCCCACAAAAACGAGGTTCCGATCGTCACCATCGATATCGGTGCCAATGACGTCGATGGCTGCATTGACGGAGACTCGATCAATGCCTCGTGCGTATCTCAGGGTTTGGTCGACATCAACCAGAATCTCCCGCAAATCCTGAGCGGCCTCCGATCCGCGTATCCGGGGATCGCGATCTACGGGATGGACTACTACGACCCGTTCCTCGGTGTATGGCTAACGGGCTCATCAGGCCAGCAACTGGCCACCCAATCCGAACAGTACGCCATCGGCCTCAACACCCTTTTGGAGCAGCTTTACACCGCTGGCGGTGCAGCCACGGCCGATCCGGCAACGATGTTTCAGACCACTGATTTTGAAGAGACCGGCTCTTACGACGGGCAGACCGAACCGCAGAACGTCGCCGATGTCTGCAACTGGACGTTGTTCTGCTCAGATGGGGGCAACATCCATCCCAACGACATAGGCCATGCGGTCGTGGCAGCATCGTTCGAACAGGTGATTGATGGCGTCACGATCACGACGACAGGACTGCCCACGGCCTCTGTCGGATCGAAGTACGGCGGTCAGCTACAAGCCACAGGTGGACACCCCCCTTACACCTGGGCGCTTGCACCGGCGTCCGGCGCACTCCCCACCGGTTTGAAGCTGAAGCCGAATGGCACCTTTGCCGGCAAGCCAAAAACAACAGGTGACTTCACGTTCACCGTTCAGGTTCTCGATACCCCACTCAACATCCACGACGCGCCCCCGGCGAACGTTGCAACGCAGACGCTGACTATTTCGGTGACCTGAACGTCACAACCGCCGCCGTCCGATCACCACGCGAAGTCCTACCGGCAACTTCTCGGCTCCGAACGCGTCGCGCAACTCTGCATCGACGCCGTGCTCGTGAAGAAGGGCAGGGATGCGAGTGGTGTCGACGAGCACGTTCTCGTGATGCTCGCTCTCCCGGTGCCACGAGCCGTCGTCGTTGGGTACGAAGGTCGTCATATCGCGGACGAATCGATCTGGTGACGGCATCGAGTATTCGGTGATGATCGCCCAATCAGGTCCGACGCCTCCGAAATTGGAGGCGTTCAGGCGGGCTTTTCCCCATTCAAGGTCGCAGATGTCGATGGCGAGCAGTCCGCCGGGATTCAGTGCATCAGCCATGGCGACGAGGGCTCGGTCGATAGCGTCGGCATCCGGCAGATAGCTGATGGGGTGGCCGATGGCGACGATCGCGTCAACCCTGGGTAGAGGGTCGTCAGGCAAGGTGAGCTGGCGCAACTCCTCGACCTGCTCTCCGATGAAGCCGTGGGCCACTTCGAGCATCGATGGGGAGGCGTCTGTAGCGATGATCCGGTGGCCGGCCTCGGTCAGCTCTTTGGTGAGGAGACCCGTCCCGCACCCGATTTCGAGTACCAGGCCGTTGCGCGCCCGTACCGATGACAGCAGGTCCAAGATCCCCGGAGCACATGCAGCGGCGTGGAAGGCGAACCCGCGATGGTGCACCAGGGCCAGGTCATGCCGGTAGTACGGCTCGTCACTTTCGCTCATGGGCTAATGCTCCTCTCCACTGTCAATTTGGACCCTCGGGCTGAGTCGCCGGTCCAACCTCGAATCCATCCACCTCGATACCAAAGTGATCCGTGAGAGCCGCCACGTGCTTGTGGATCTCTGCGATCTGTTCTGTGTTGGCACGCGTGGTCGTGGTGATCGCGGTGTTCTGTTCGATCAGCGCGGTCTGTCGAGCGGCGACCTCTTCTCGATGGTGCGCGTCAGCCTCGCCACCGGCCTTGTCACGATCGGCCTGGCGCGTCTGGGCCAGGAGAATCAAAGGGGCCGCGTATGCAGCCTGAGTTGAGAAGAGGAGGTTGAGCAGGATGAAGGGATACGGATCGAAAGCCTTGGCATGCAGTTCATGGACGATGATGAACCCGTTGGCAACGATCCATAACGCCACCACGATGGTTTGGCCGGCAATGAACTTCGGTGTGCCGAAGAATCGGGCGAAGCGCTCAGCCCATTGACCAAATCGATCGCTACCGAAGGCTGTCTCGTCACGGACATGTCGTTGACGATGACGGAGGGGCCCTTCGCGTTCATCAGTTTTGTTCTCGTCCACGTATTCGATCGTAGAACGACTCCAGTTCGAGGAGTCGAACACCTCTCTCTGACCCCCATCGGGCCTACGCAGATCGCGGGTTGTAAAGAGCGTGCTGGTTTCGCCATGGAGTACTCACCACGGGTGGGAGGCCGAGGATGGAATTCGCAAAAGCCCCAGGCTCCAACGGTCGAGCCATGAGGAAGCCCTGGGCCTGGTCCACGTGCTCGTCACGCAACCGGTCGATCTGCTCGGTGGTTTCCACTCCCTCGGCGAGAGTGGTTAGTCCGAGGTCCCGCCCCAGCTGAACGAGGGTACGGACGAGCGCCCGGGACTCGGTCGAATTGCTGATCGCATTGGTGAACGCCCGATCGATCTTGAGGCAGTCCACCGGAAACTTCGCCAGGTAGGCAAGGGACGAGTAGCCGGTGCCGAAGTCGTCGATGGCCAACTGTACGCCGATCGTCTTCAGCTCACGGAGCCTGCTGGCTGCTTTCTCGGTATCGCGCATCAATGCGGTCTCGGTGACCTCTACTGTGAGCAGAGAAGGATCGAGTTCGCTCACCCTCAACGCTTCCCTCACGTCATCGACGATGGTGTCATGGTCCAGTTGGCGACCCGACACATTGACAGACACTCCGAGCTTCATAGTTCCGCGGCGATGCCAGTAGGCCATCTGCGAACACGCCTCGATCAGCACCCAGCGCCCGACATCGATAATCCGCCCGTTCGATTCGAGCAGCGGGACGAACTCGTCCGGTTGGACCTCGCCCAGGGTGGGGTGGTCCCAGCGCAGCAGGGCTTCGACTCCGAACAGTGAGAGATCGTCAAGGTTGTAGATGGGTTGGTAGACGAGGCGGAACTGATGGTCTTCGAGGGCGCATCTCAGATCGAAATCCAATGCAAAGACCCGTCTGATGTCGGTGTCCATCTCCGGGTGGAACACCTCGAAACAATTCTTACCCGCGCCCTTGGCCAGATACAGCGCCACGTCCGCATCGCGGAGCAACTCGCCAACCGAGGTCCGGTCACCGACGGCGATCCCCACACTTGCTGTCACAGTCAGCGGGATAGGGGCCGCGTCCAGTTCAAAGGGCTGGCGCATCACCTCCAACAGGCGCTCTGCGACGAGTTCAGGGGCACTGTCGAGCCTTCCACCGTCGATCAGGATGACGAACTCGTCCCCACCCATGCGCCCGATGGTGTCGACCTCGCGCAACGATCCGGTAAGACGTGCCGCGACGGCGCGGAGGAGTTGGTCTCCAGAGGCGTGACCGAGCGTGTCGTTCACGTTCTTGAAGTCGTCGAGATCTACATACATCGCCGCGGCGACAGTCCCGCTGCGTCGATTGCGGGCGAGTAGTTGCTCGATCCGGTCGGTGATGAGCAACCGATTGGGTAGACCGGTGAGTGGATCGTGCAGGGCCTGGTAGCGGAGCTCATCGGTTTTTTGACTGACAAGGGCAAGGGCTCGAGATCGACTGGTCCCGAGAATGAACACGAGCAATCCGAGCAGGAGACTGAGGGCGATTCCGATCACCAGCAGGCCGAGCGCCCCCGCATTTCCAAACAGCCCTTCTCCAGCTGCCGAGGCATAGGTCTCTACGGTCCAGCCGTTGTGAAGGCTGATCGTGACGTGCTGCGATCCTGCGGGGGCTTTACCGTCTTTGAAAACGACATTGGAGGTTCCTCCGCCGAAGCTCAACGACACCTCAGTCCCTGGATGACCTTCCAAAGCGACGTCCAACACCACGTCGGGCACGACTGACACGCCGATCCATCCGATGAATTCGGCTTTACGCGTCGCCACCGTGGAGGGCACATTGCCGTCCTGGTACACAGGTGTCTGGACCGCCAGCAAAGTGGTTTTGCCGAACACGATGGGCACGTAGTCGCCTTGCCCGGAGTCTCGATCCGCCAAGGCCGACGTGCCCTGATCCCCCGCACAGAAGTCATGACCTACCGGCGGACCACCGGTCTGTCGGTTCTGGCCGAGCCGCGAGAAGCAGTAAAAGGCGCGGTTGCCCGGTGGTATGACCTGAAATGTCCGACCGGGTCCAAGCGGAGCCGAAGGACTTGCCACAGCCTGAGCTTCAAATGCTTTGAGATCAGAAGCAGGAACTATCACGCTCTCGCCGAACCCGTACAGCTCGGGATAACGCTTCAGCGCGCTGATCGAATCAGCCCAGCGGATGAACTGCTTTTCGGAGGCGTCGGGGCTACCGACCACAAAGCCCGCTGTGCTCACGATCAGGTCTTGTTCATGCTGAATGGTCAGCTTCAATGTCGACGCGATCTCTGTAGACGACTCGGCGAACGCCTGGTGCGATTTCTGCGATGCCGCGCCAGTGACGGCTATCGCGGCTGCGATCGCTCCTGTCGTTCCGAGCGCCACCAGGGAAACGGCCGCGATCGCCCACATGGCCCGCCGACGGCGTGCTATGTCAACGGCGGTACCTGCCGCACTCACACGGTCTGACCATGGGGGAAGGGCCGGCGACACAAATATCGGTTCGTCAGAGAGCGCGCTCGATCTGTCCTAAGCGACATGACACCAATATCGGCTGGTCTACCGACCTGCTCGATCGGTCCAATGCATCATTGGACTACTGCATTCGCATTAGAGCGGCTGCAGGCTGCTCAGGAGATGGTCACTTGTCCTGCCTGAGGATGATCCATAGATCTGGCTTTATCACCGATGCTATGAACATTGGCCAGAACAGCTGTGCCCGGCAGTGGAACGAGACAACTCCGCCGTCAGGTGCTTCGAAGGTGCGGGGCCGGCTCAGATGCCTTCCGAGGAACACCCGCAATGTGTGGGTACCTGGGCTGATCGGGATCTCCACCGTCGTCCTGTAATCGACGGAACCGACCACCTTCCCGTCGATCTCGACCTCCCACGCGCGGTTCATGTCGATGATGCCGCCCGTCTTGCGGGTCAGCTTGAGGGTCGCGTCGGCCACGGTCGTTATGAGACTTCGAAGGAGGCCGTTTCGTTCAACAGAAGGCTCTGGAGCTCGATGGTGTGTTGGCCGGCGGAAAGACCGAGAACAGCGGGGGAGATCATGTACGTCACCGCGCCGAGTGAGTTGGCAGTGAGAGTCGCCACCTGAGTTCCGTCGACCAGCAGGTCTATGGGGTGGCCGGGTAAAAAATTGTTGGCGAACATGTACGAGACTCCGGTGGGTGACACGTCGGGCACGGAGATCTTGATGCTTGTCTCGAGCGCGCTCAACTGCTTCTGAGCGGAAGCTCTGATCGCCCGGTCCTGGTGGTCGGCTTTGGTCGCCGCGACAAGGGCCGCTACGAAGCTCGGAGCAGAGACCGTGCCCCATCCGCTGGCCACGTCGTATCCGCTACCGGCGGTGAAACCAGGGACGGTAACGGTGCCATTTCCCATCTCCGCGGAATCGTTACCGTTCACGACGTCGGCTATCCCGTCTTTTGCACCGGCAGGGCCGAGATCGTCGTACAGGACCGGGTTGATCGGACCGACCACTCCGTCATTCACCTGGGTGGCAAGGGCGAGGACTCCCGAGAACAACGGTGCGGCCTCGGAGGTTCCGTCTTGCGCATCCATCGTGATGTCGGGCACCGCGCGCATGTGGCTCCCGGTGATCGAGGCGACTCCGTTCTGCCACACAGGCCGCTTGAACACCGACGAGAAGCCGGCTCCTTCAGAGAACATCGCGTCCGGTGGGGCAACATGCCATACCGGGTCGGGACCAAGCTTCGCTCCGTTTTGGGTGCTCACATTCGGGATGCTCCCCCCGACCGCGGTGATCCATGGCGAGTCGTCCCATGCCGCGGTGTCCGGAGTAGCCGACACGTCCTCGCACTGTCCGTTCGCGACTGCGAGGTTCTGCACGACACCGCAGTCTCCTGTCGCCACGTCCACCGGGATACCGGCAGCCGCCGCTGCGAGCTCGCCGGCATCCTGCGCGCGGATCTCTGCGTCGCCGTAGCTGTACGTGGTCTCGCCTGTGCCGTCGCTGATCGAGATCACGTCGGCCAGGTGCTTGCTCGATATGTATTCGAGCGCCCTCATCATCTCGGGAGGCGCTACCTGGCTCGCCGCGTCGTCAGTGACCTGCGAGTCGGCAGGGGTGGCCGAGATGACGATTTTGGCGTACGGCGCGATCAGGTGGACGGAGATGACGTCGAGGGCGAGCTCACCCTGCCAGGCGTGGCAGGAGCCGTAGCTCCCGAGCGCCTTCATTCCGGCGGGGCAGGTGGACGGAAGCGGACCCGTCGGGTAGATCGTCGTTATCTGCGGGTTGGGGAGGCCGAACGGCTTGTCGAATTGGGCCACGACTTGCGCGATCTTGGGATCGTTCCAACCCTCGATGACCGCGACAGTGGTGCCCGCACCGTCGATCCCTTTCAACCACAGGTTGCCGATCCCGTAGTCGTAGATGTCCTGAGGGCCGGGGGTGTCCTGAGCCCACTCGGCGTAGTGCTTTTTCATCCGTTTCAGAACCCCGGCCAGAACCTTGATCTGCTGGCTTTCAGACGGGATCGGGGTCGGCGCCGCTTCGGAAGGTGTGATCGAGATCCAACCTGCGGTCGCCGGGATCACTGCGCCCGTAACGCGGGCGACGATCGGTCCGTTTGCGGACGGACCGGGATTCGCTGCGCGAAGCAGGGATGCGACAGCACTCGTCGTCGTTGCTTCTCCGGATGCCGCGATGACGGCCACCATAAGTGAGACCGGCAGAACTGTGGCACCCAGGATCAATCGAGCCCTACGAGATCGCAAAGTCCGCATTCGGACCCCCTCCGTGAAAGAGCAGCGGAGAACAGTCGACTGCTCGTGTGCCTGTACCTGACCGGACCCTACTAATACGAGAAAAAGCCGGCACCGGAGACGCCCTCAAACTTATTGAACAAGGGTAAGTAGTCAAGCACATTGACTATCAGTTTGGTTGTAAATATCCTGACCAGATGGATGAATCACTCCTCAACGACCACTTCTCCAACCCCACCTTGATGAGAACGGCGAGGGGCGCATACGCGAGCGCCATCCGTGCGCAGCTTCACGCCGCCGGGATCGAGGACCTCCCTCGAAACGGCGCCTTCATCCTCCTCGGGATCGAGTCGGGCGGGGGTCCGCGGGTCGACCTGCCGTCCACCCTCGGTGTGTCCAAGCAGGCCGTCAGCCAGCTTCTCGACACCCTCGTGAACCGGGGATACCTGGAGCGGTCAACCGATGCCACCGACCGGCGACGGATCGCTCTCGATTTGACCGAACGCGGCCGGCAAGCTGCCGATGCCTGCCTGCGGGGGGTCGAAGCTGTCAACCGCCAGCTCTACGAGAAGATCCAGCCGGAACAGGTTGCGGCGATGCGTACAGCGCTGCTCGCCTTGTCCGAGATCAAGGTCTCAGATGCGGAGAAGGGCACAGGGAAGCCCAGGCCCTTGCGTCAGTTCCGCCGCTTTTCTCCGGTGCTTCCGGTTCGCGATCTGGCCACTGCTCTTACGCACTACGAGACCCTCGGCTTCAAGATCGTGCCGTACGAAAAGACAGACGGGTACGGGTTCGCCTGGCGCGACGGCATGGATCTGCACTTCTGCGTCGAAGAGGACCAGGTCGCATCGGAGAACCGCACGAGCGTGTATCTCTACGTCCGCGACGCGGACGCCCTTTACGAAGAATGGAGCAAGCCAGGCCTCGGAGGTACGACAACCGCCCCCGAGGACACTCCATGGGAGATGCGCGAAGGGACCCACACCGACGTCGACGGAAACGTCATCCGCTTCGGGTCTGCACTTTCGGTGCCACACCAACCGTCCGAGCGATGAGATCCGGGCACCTGGCCCGTCCCACATACCAGGAACGACCGCACAAGGAGATCAGATGAGCCTTCCCGAGGTTGTCTCGCGCGACGAATGGCTGGTGGCACGGCGTCACCTACTGGCGGAGGAAAAGGAGATGACCCGCGCTCGTGACCAGCTGAACGTCAAGCGGCGCGAGCTACCGATGGTCACGATCGACAAGGAATACGTCTTCGAAGGACCTTCGGGGAAAACCACCCTCCTTGACCTGTTCGACGGCCGCAGCCAGCTGATGGTGCAGCACTTCATGTTCGATCCGGCATGGGACGCGGGATGCCCGGCCTGCACATGCAGCCTCGACGAGATGTCAGAAGCGCTGATCACCCACCTGCACTCTCGAGACACGACCTTCGTTGCCATCTCGAGAGCACCCATCGACAAGATCGGGCGATACCGCGAGCAGAGGGGTTGGACCTTCCCCTGGTACTCCTCGAACGGCTCAGACTTCAACTACGACTTCAACGTCACGATCGATCCGGCCGTAGCGCCCGTCGTCTACAACTACAGAGACATCGACGAGTTGAAAGAAAACGGATACGGGTGGCTGGCCGACGGGTCGTCCGAGCAATCCGGTATGAGCGTCTTCCTGCGCGACGACGACACGGTCTTCCACGCGTACTCCACGTTCGGACGGGGGATGGAAGCCCTAGGGGGCCCCTACGCCTTCCTCGACCTGACGCCACTCGGACGCCAGGAGGAGTGGGAGCTGCCCTTGGACCGCGGTTCCAAGCGCCGTCCGAACATGCCGTTGTTCGACGGAGGTGTCGCCGGCTAAATGCCCGGCCCCGGCGTGTCCCTCTGGAGGGCTTGCTCCAGCCTCCGGTCGGGAACGAACCACATCAACGCGACAAAGATGTAGATGCCGATCGACACCCATCTGTCGACGAATGCCAGCGGGACCGCGATCAGATACAGGATCGGCGAAGCCTTTCCCTTCAAGTCTCGTCCGATCGCATCCTTCAGCTTCGACTGGGGTCCCTGAGATCGGACGATCACGGTCTGAAGGATGTAGTACGCCAACCCTGCGCACAACAGGATCACGCCGTAGGCCGCGGTCGGGATGGGTGCGAAGCCGTTGTGCCCCACCCACGCGGTCGAGACCGGAAAGAGCGACAGCCAGAACAGAAGGTGGAGGTTCGCCCAGAGGATCATCCCGTTCACCTTGTCGGTCAGCTGGAGCATGTGGTGATGGTTGTTCCAGTAGATCCCGAGGTTCACGAAGCTGAGCAGGTACGTGAGACCGTCGGGCAGAAGCGGTCGCAGCGCGTGGATGCTGGTTCCCTGGGGGATCTTCAACTCGAGCACCATGATCGTGATGAGGATCGCGATCACCGCGTCTGAAAACGCTTCGAGGCGCGAGCTGCTCACGGCCGGAGGTTACTAACGGAATCGCCGCAGAGACTCAACCCCTACGAACGGGGGTTCCCGAGCCAGCGCTCCAAAAAGTCGTACGCGGCGACACCGTGCCATTGGTGCTCGCCCTCGAAAATGTCGTGTTGGACGCCTTCAGGATTTCCGAGAAGTGTGTAGACGCGGCGGAGCTGACTCACGCCCGCGGTCGCAACGGCAACCGGAAACAGGTAGTCCTCCGTGCCCGACTCGAACATGACGGGCCGCGGCGCGATCAGAGCGGCGACGTCGACATGCTCGATCTGTCCGAGCATCCCGAAGAGGACCTGTGATCCGCACATGTTCCAAGGCATCTTGTGCGCTTCCGCCCACGACGAGAAGTAGCCGCTCACGACTGCCGCGGCAATCCGTTCGTCGATGGCCGCGAGAAAGAGGGCGCACGTAGCGCCATAGGAGAGTCCGACCATGCCGATGCGCGCCGGATCGACCAGCTGGTGGGACTCGAGCACGTCCAAACAGCGGCCGAGGTCGAACAGGTTTTCGGACAGCGGGTTCGTTCCCGCCATGACGGCGTGGACCAGGTTGGTGTCGCACGCGTAGTGGTCCTCGGGGTTGTAGTCGAGGCGCTCGCCGAAGCAGCGCAGATCGGGAGCAAGCACGACGTACCCGCGTTCGGCGAGCTGGTGTGCGTAGTCGGCGTTCGGCATCTGGGTGTGCTCCAGCCCGACCACCTGAGCCTTCCCCGGTCCATGCCCGTGCAGAGCCAGGATCGCCGCACCGGGGCTCGTTCTGTCGTGGGGTGTGAGGAGATATGCGGGAACCGACATATTGGCTTCAGCGTCGAAGATGATCCGTTCGCGCTTGTAGTTAGGCGTATCGACCGTTTCGGTCACTTCGAGGTCCAGCCCGACCGGTTGGGGAGAAGGGTCGAGGAGGGCATCGACGCGGGCTCGGACCCGGTCGAGCCACCCGGGGATCTCGTCGTCGGACTCAGGGATCGGGTCGATCTGAGACGTCTGTGAAAGAGCGACCATCCTGGCGTACCAGGGGGAAAGATTGCGGGTGACCGGCGGCATAGTCATGGGCACATAATGCCTGCCTCACAGGTTTGGCGTGCTTGACGGAAGGCAAGCGAGATCGGGTGGGCCAGAATCGGTTGAGCAGTCCTGCTGTAGCTGCGACGATTGAATTGGTGGATGACTGCGGGTGTGGTGAGAGAGTCGGTTGTGGTGAGAACCCTTGGTGGGATCGGGCTCGCGATGCCGGGGCCTGCGAGTCACGCCGCACCCTGGATCTGATCGGCGACAAGTGGTCCCTACTCGTGATCGCCCTCCTCGGGGACCGAACGAGAAGGTTCAGCGAGTTGAAGCGACAGATCGACGGCATCAGCCAGCGGATGTTGACGCTCACCCTTCGCCAGCTAGAGCGTGAAGGCCTCGTAAGGCGCACGGTTTACGCCGAGGTTCCTCCCAGGGTCGAGTATGAGCTGTCGTCTCTAGGGGGGACCTTGCTGGCCACGGTTCAACAGCTCGTCGAATGGGCGGTAGCTCACCGCGACGAAATCGCCGAGTCACGGACGCGTTACGACCAGGCGCACCCGTCGGAGCCGTCCGACAAGCAGGCACGCCGGGTAGTCCGCTAGACAGCATCAGAATCTGGACGGAGGGAGCGGAAGTGGAGATCGGTGGAAGCGCCCTCGTTACCGGCGCGAGCCGCGGAATCGGTAGAGCGATCGCGGTCGAGTTGTCCGACCGGGGATTCGACACCGTCGCCACCATGCGCGATCCGGCCAACGGCTCCGATCTGCCCGCCACGTCGAGAGGCAAGCTGAGGGTGGCGCGGATGGACGTCACCGATCCGTCCACGTTCGACATCCCCGGGGATCTGCGCGTCCTTGTCAACAACGCCGGCGTCGACTCGGACTACCTGCCGGTCGAGCACAGCAATCTCGACGACTGGCGTGCACTGTTCGAGACCAACGTGCTCGGCGTTGTAGCGGTGACGATGGCCGCTGTCCCTGCGCTCAGGTCGAGCGCACCGTCGGTCATATGCAATGTCACGTCATCTTCGATCCTCGCTTCGGTGCCCTTCTTTTCCGCCTACAGAGCCACCAAGGCCGCAGTATCTGTCATGGGTGACAGCCTGCGGGTCGAAGTTGCGCCATTTGGCATCCGTGTGGTGGAGATCATGCCGGGACCGGTCGACACCGACATGTTCCGGCTCTCAACCGCAGAAGCGGCGGCCGCGCGTTTCGATCTGTACAACAAGATGGCGGTGCGTATGGCGCAGTTGCGAGAGTCCTCGGCGGACCCGATGGTCGTCACGCCGGCCGATGCCGCAAGCTCCATCGTTGATGCGATCCTCGACGACTCCGGCCCGATGAGGTACGGATGTGACCCGCTTTCCGTCGGAATGCTGGATCTGTGGCGCCAGTCGGACGACGAGGCGATGTACGCGCTCACCGGGAGCTCGATCGTCGAATCGGCGCGGGAGGCGACATGGAATTGAGCGTAGAGACAGACCCGAGTCAGGTGGGGCTGAGTCCTGAGCGCCTCGGGCGGATCGATGCTCTGATCCGGCGATATGTGGACGATGAGAAACTCCCCGGTGCGCTGGCCTTGGTGAGCCGCAGATCCAAGGTCGCCCACGTCTACGCGTATGGCCGGCGCAACGTGGCCGCAGGTATTCCGATGGAGCCCGACACCATCGTCCGGCTCTACTCGATGACCAAACCCGTAACGTCGGTCGCGGCGATGATGCTGTACGAGGAAGGAGCATTCGACCTTTTCGACCCCGTCAGCTCGATCATCCCGGCGTTCGCCGGGACCAAGGTGTGGGCCGGCGGCAACCGGGACTCTCCTGTGCTCGTCCATCAGGACCCTCAGATGGCCATATGGAACCTGATGACGCACACCTCGGGGCTCACTTACGGGTTCGCCCTCGACCATCCCGTCGACTCGCTCTACCGCCGGGCCGGATTCGGACTAGGAGCCCCATCCGGCATTGACCTCGCTCGAGCCTGCGACACCTTCGCCGGATTCCCGTTGCTCTTCCAACCGGGGAGCGCGTGGAACTACAGCGTGTCGACCGATGTTTTGGGGCGGGTAGTCGAGGTGGTGTCGGGCCAAACTCTCGACGCGTTCATGAAGGAGAGGATCTTCGAACCTTTGGGGATGGTGGACACCGGATTCAACGTCTCAGAAGCCGAGGTGGACCGCCTTGCGGAGCTGTATATGCCGGACCCCGGAACGCACCGTCCGACATTGATCCCGACCAGGCGTGAGAACGTGACGAGGATGCCATCGATGTTGATGGGTGGGGCCGGTCTCTACGGAACGGCTGCGGATTATCACCGGTTCACTCAGATGCTGCTGCACGGCGGGGAGCTCGATGGCGAACGCCTGCTCGGACCGCGCACGGTGGGTCTCATGACGAGGAACCATCTGCCGGGCGGCAGGTACATGACTGAGGTAGGTCGCAACAGCCTTCCCGACCTTTTGCAGGCGGGCAGCGGATTCGGCCTCGGTTTTGCCGTGGTGATGGACCCTGCCGCGGCGAAGCTCGCAAACGGTGTGGGCACCTACTCGTGGGGAGGCGCTGCGTCCACCTTCTTCTTTATCGACCCGGTCGAAGAGGTGACCTTTGTCTTTCTGACTCAACTCCTGCCGAGCTCGACGTATCCGTTGCGAAGGGAGCTGCGCCAGCTGGTGGCGCAGGCGATCGTCGACTGAACCGGGCGCCCTAACTTCGCCCGGACTCGCTGTTGATCAGACATCCGGCGAGGCCAGGCGTTCCCTGGCGATGCTCATCGCCGCGGCGAGCGGCGTGATGCCATGCTCCTCAGCCCGGTCCAGGATGCTCCGTGTGGTCTCGTAGATGCCTTCGACGTGAGTTCTCGCCGCTTTCTCGTCGTAGCCGAGATACTCGTGAGCGATATTTATGATGCCGCCGGCATTCACGACGAAATCCGGCACGTAGAGGATCCCGATTCTGTTGAGCTCGTCTGCGATGTCCGGAGATGCAAGTTGGTTGTTGGCCGCACCGACTACCCCAACGCAGCGCAACTCGGTGATGCTCGAGCGATTGAGGGCGCCTCCGAGCGCGCACGGAGCGAAGATGTCGCACTCAGTGCGGTGGATCACATCGGGGCTGACTATTTGGACCGGGCCCATCCGTGCGACCCGGTCGATCGCGGCGGCAGAAACATCGGCAACTGTGAGAGTGCAGCTGCGCTCGATCAAAAGGCGCGCCAGCTCGGATCCAACCTTTCCCAGGCCGCTTATGGCTATGTGCCGACCGCCGAGGTCCCTCGTTCCCCACAATTTGGCGCTCGTCGCTTCCATGCCGCTCAGGATCCCGATGGCGGTCATCGGGCTCGGGTCGCCCGAGCCCCCGCGGTCCACCGATGTTCCGGCGACGAACTTGGTGTGCTCCTTCAACTCGTCCATGTCGGCCATGGTCGCTCCGACGTCTTCGGCGGTTATGTAGCGACCGTCGAGGTAGTTGAGGACCTCCGCATAGTCAGCGAGAAGCTCACTGGTCTTGATCACAGAAGGATCACCGATGAGGACCGATTTGCCTCCGCCGAAGGGGAGGCCGGCAACGGCCGCCTTGTACGTCATGGCCTCCGCAAGGTCGCACACCTCCGCCACCGCCGCGTCGAGACTGGGGTAGGCACGAAAGCGCGATCCGCCCAAAGACGGGCCTCTCACCGTGGAGTGAATTGCGATCGCACAATGGAGCCCCGACCTTCGGCGCCAAACGGTAACGACCTCTTCGTGGTCGGGGAAAAGCGCTGGTACGGGCGGTGTGGGGGAGGTCGACGACGTGTTTTCATCGTACACGGAAGGAGTGCAGCGATCACCCGTCAGGGAGATTTATAACAGTACTTATATAAGCCCTGTTATGATTGCGGTGTGCCTCCCACGCCGACCCCGGACCCCACCGAGCAGAGCAGGTGGCGCCCGCTACACCACGTGATCCGCGGGATGGACAACGACATCGCCCGGATCTATGCGGAGAGGGGGGTGACAGGCATTACTTCCCGGCAGGTGAAGCCGATTGTCAGGCTCGATCGCCTGGGTCCGTTGACCATCGGCCAGCTCGCCGAAAACTTGGACGTCACCCATTCGGCGGCCAGCCAGACAGTGGCGGCACTTGCCCGCGCCGGTTACGTGCGGACAAAGCCCGGACCCGACGCCAGGACCCGGGTGGTCACGCTAACGCCGAAGGGCCGGGCGCTCGTGCCGCTCTTAGAAGCCGAATGGCGCGCCACCGAGGCAGCGATCGCAGATCTCGAAGACGAGATCCCTCACCCCATCAGCGAGGTCGTGCTCGACATCCAAAAGGCTCTGACTCAGCGTTCGTTCCACGACAGGATCCTGGAGCACCTGGAAGATGCGGACTAGGCGGCTCTTCGGTCGGCTAGTAATCGACATAGCGCCGTTGCGCGAGTCCAGGGACTATCGGATCTTGTGGATCGGCACCGGGTTGTCTGCCATCGGATCGCAGATGACCCAATTCGCGGTCGCTTTGCAGGTGTATCTGCTGACGTACTCATCAGCCGCCGTAGGAGGAACCGCTCTGGTGAGTGCGGTACCGGCGATCGCTCTCGGTCTTTTCGGCGGGACGATCATCGACTCGGTGGATCGCCGCAAGCTCGTGCTTCTCACATCGAGCCTGCTCGCCTGTACGTCGGGTGGACTGGCCGCGCAGGCCTTCGTTGGATTCGACCATTTGTGGTTCCTTTATCTGTTGGTGGGAATGCAGTCGATCTTCGGTGCCGTCAACGCTCCCGCTCGAAAGACATTCATGCCCCGACTGCTTCGCGCCGAGCTGATCCCTGCCGGTGTCGCCCTCACCATGCTCGCCGGCACCTGCGCACTGCTGGTCGGTCCTCTCGTGGCGGGAGTCATCACGGCCGCGGCCGGGCTGAAGGTCTGTTACCTGGTTGATGCCATCAGCTTTTCCGCGGCCCTTTACGGCGTCGGGAGGCTGCCTGCGATGCGCCCCGACAACGCGTCGAGCCGTCCCGGGTTCAAGGCTGTTGTTTCCGGACTGTCTTTCATGTGGCACGAGAAGGTGCTCGCTTCGGTACTGCTCGCCGACATAAACGCCACCGTCCTGGCTATGTCGATAGCCCTGTTTCCGGCCATGAATGCGGAGCGGTTCGGGGGATCTCCGCGCACGCTCGGGCTCCTGCCTGCCGCGATCGCGCTCGGTGGGATCTTCGGATCGGGACTGTCGGGTCCGATATCGCGCATCGTGCGCAAGGGAAGGGCGATGTTGATCGCCGGCGGGATATGGGGGGTGTCACTCGCCATCTTCGGGGTCGTGGGATCTTTGTGGGCGACGCTGTTGTGTCTGGCGATCGCCGGCGTCGCCGATGTGAGCAGCGTGGTGCTTCGTTCCACCATCATCCAGGTGGCCACGCCCGACGAATTCCGCGGACGGGTGAACGCCACCGAGTATGTGGCCGGAGGTTCCATGCCTCAGCTCGGCAACTTCCGCGCCGGGTTGGTGGCCCAGGCATCCACCCCCGGGATAAGCGCGTTCTCCGGTGGACTGGCTGCAGCAGCTGGTTCTTTGATACTGGGCTTCGTCTTTCCCGCGCTGGTCCGCTACCGAAGCGTTCAGGCTCCGCGACCCGAGTCCGGCGCTCAGATCGCCGAGACCGCGGAATCCCTCGGACAGGATCCGGTCACGATCCTCCCAGGTCCGCCGCCGTGAACAGGGAGATGACCTCGAGGCCTGCGGCAGACAGCTTGTCCGCCGCAGCGGGATCGTGCCGGCGATCGATGACGCACAGCACCGTGGAAACCTCAGCGCCGAGCGCGCGGAGATCTTGTGTCGAGGCCACCACTTGGCCTCCTGTCGTGATCACGTCTTCGACCACGAGCAATCGTTTGCCCGAGATATCGGGGCCTTCTGCGAGCTTGGCGGTGCCGTAGGTTTTGGCCTGCTTGCGCACCAGTACCTGTGGGATTCCAACACCGAGCGACAATGCTGTCGCCACCGGAACTCCGCCGAGCTCGAGGCCTGCGAGCAGTTCAGTTCCCTCGGGGACAAAAGGTGCGAGCAAATCCGCTACAGACTTCAACAGCACGGGATCGGCTTCGAACTGGTACTTGTCGAAGTAGATGTTCGACACCTGCCCGGAGCGCAGCACGAACTCACCGGTCAGCCGGCATCGGTCCTGAATGGTTCGGGCCAGATCGTCTCTGTTCACTCGCCCATAATGTCAACTGGCGAGCGTTTGCGCAGGTTGGCGAATCGTCAGGTATCGGTGACCGCTGACGGCGGTGGAATGGTGCCCGCGCCGGTCATCAGGCACCCGGCCTTCAACGCCGGATCAGGGGGTGGGTGAAGCGAAGGCGGCGTCAGGAACGCCGGTGGCGATCCGAGGTCCAGCATGTCGAACATGCTGTTGGCGTTGGCATCGCGCCTTGTAAGCGAAGGAATGTTCCACTTCTCTTCGATGGTCTTCAGAATCGAGGTGTGGTCGTAGACGGTGTGCGATACGAAGTTGGCCCGGGCGTAAGGGCTGACGACGCCGGCAGGAACGCGGAACCCGTACTGGTTGAACGCTCCCGGTGGGTCTCCCGAGTCCAAGTCGGGCTTCACATCATCGGGTTCGACGGCCGGCGGGGGAGGGACGTGGTCGTAGTAGCCGCCGTGCTCGTCGTATGTCCAGATGAGCATCGTCGACGACCAGTTCGGGCTCGACATGACCGCGTCAACCACCGTCGCCATGAACGCATCGCCGTACTGGACGTCTTGCGGGTCTTCTTCCGATTGGATCTCGTAGTTCGGCTCCAGCAGGCTCACCGAGGGCAGGTTTCCGGTGGCCGCGTCATCGTAGAACTCGTCGATCTTTACGAGGCCGGACGACAGGTGACTGTCGCCCAAAAGCGGGATGAACACGCCGAGCGTCGGCGTCGTCGTGTAGTAGTCCTTCCAAGTGATCTCGTAGTTGTCGAGTTGCTGGAAGATCACACCGTTCGGAGGCAACGCGGTTGGAAGCGTGTCGTCTATGAGACCGAGCGAGGTGCCGGCGATCAGGTACCTGCGATTCGGATAGGTCTGTGCCATCACCGAGCAGAAGTAACGGTCGGCTATCGGGAATGTTCTGGCCATCGAGCATGTGAACGGCAGGTCCTGCTCAGTGAAGTAGCCCATGGCTTCGGCCGTGCCGCTCCTAACGAACCCCTGGCAGGTCCCGTGGTCGTAGGCGAGGTGCGCCGCCTTCCAGTCGTTGAACACACCGGTGGTCTGGCATTCCGTGGGCATGTGGAATGCATGGACGACCTCCCCGTGGTCGTTTGGATTCTGCGCCGTCGGCTTGCCGTCTCCGCCGATCGTGAAGCCGTCTCCTCTGCCGAGGGTCCCCAGAATGTTGTCGAAAGAATGGTTCTCCATCATCACGATGACGATGTGATCGACGTCGGGAACGAGATCGGTCCCCGCCGCCACGGTCGGATCGGGGCGGGAGCCAGCCTGCCTGACGGCGACATGTGGTTTGCCGCATCCTGCGATGACGGCGGAAGAAGCCAGCAGTCCGCCCCCAAGAAAGAGCCTGCGGTTGATGGGGTTTCTGTGCGGTGCCGTCTCGGGGTTCATAAAGCGGGGTCCCCCTTCGCGGCAACCTCATTTGCCGATGCCGGGGAACCTTCGTGAATAGAGCCCCGAATCCCGGAAGTAGCCTGCGGCATGGCAGAGCACGAGATGAAGCTTGAAGCATCGGTCGTCAAAGCGCTCACGGTAGAGCCGGGAAAGCCTGCCGATCTACAGAACAGATCCACCACGTGGACGCGGGCGGACTGGCCGCGGTTGGCGGGCAGGGAGTCGCGAAAAGCGGCGGCAAAAGAAGCGCTGGCCGAGTTCACCACTGAGCTCGAGACCTCCCAGGAACTTCTGTGGGCGAGCAATTCCCACGCTCTTCTTCTCGTCCTCCAGGCCATGGACGCGGCGGGCAAGGACGGTTGCATCAAGCACGTCATGTCGGGCGTGAACCCCCAGGGTTGCGAGGTGACCTCGTTCAAGGTGCCCTCGGCCGAAGAGCTGGCGCACGATTTTCTGTGGCGCTACAGCAAGGCGCTGCCGGCGCGCGGACGCATCGGCATATTCAACCGTTCCTATTACGAAGAGGTTCTGGTGGTGAGAGTCCACCCCGACCTGATTGCGGCCCGTCCCCAGGATGCCGGTGCACCCCCTGAAGCTTTCTGGCACGAGAGGTTCAAGGCCATCAACGCTTTCGAGGAGCATCTCAACTCGAGCAGCATCCGGATCGTGAAGGTCTTCCTACATCTGTCTTACGAAGAGCAGCGCAAACGGTTCCTCAAAAGGCTCGAGGATCCGGACAAAACCTGGAAGTTCTCGACCGCGGACCTGGCGGAACGCAAGCACTGGGCCGACTACCAGGCTGCTTACGAGGAGGCGCTTGGCAAAACTTCGACGGAATCGGCGCCGTGGTACGTCGTACCCGCGGATCACAAGTACGTGGCCCGGGCGTTGGTGGGAGGGATCCTGGTCGACGCGATAGGGGAGTTGAAGCTCAGCTATCCGAAGCCCGATCCAGCCGATTCTGCGGAGCTCGAAAAGGCGAAAGAGGAGTTGCTGTCGGATTCAGATAGCGCCTGAGCGCATCGGCCTGCGGCCTTGGTTGCCGTCAGCGTTTGGTGGAGTCGAGCCGGATCGTCCACCCATCGATCGAATGGATCCGCAGATGCGAGTCGTGCCACGGGTCGTTCTCCAGAGTCGAGCGCACAGCCTCCTCGGACTGGGCCTCGATCGCATGCACCACCCTGATTTCGTCGTCGAGCGGGCCGCCCAGAACGAGGAACCCGGCGTCGACCAGGTCGTCCATGAAACGGGCGTGTGCCTCCCAACCCGACTGACCTTCCAGCGGTTTGGAGAAATCCCACTCCGGGCCGGAGCGGTGAACTTCGACATGGAACATTGGCATGAGGGCGGTCTACCTGACGGGTGTGTTGCGTGGCCCCGGTGCGTTGATCATGAAGAAGACCGGGATCGCAGCCAGAACGAGAAGAATCGCCCCGCAGGCCATCGCCACGTTGTATCCGTGGACGATCGGGGCCGCTGTGTTTGCAAGGGAGTGGGAATGGGCGGCGATGTACGCCGCGGTGGCGGTGGCCGCGATCGTGTTGAGCAATGCTGCTCCGATCGACGAACCGAGCTGGCCCGCCGCGCTCGAAGCGGCAGATGCAGATCCGGTGTCCCCGGGCAGAACGCCACGCAACGTCGTGGCCAGTGTGGGAGGCCCTCCGATCCCGGTTCCGATTCCCTCGATGATCTCGGCGATCAAGATCAGCGGCACGTAGTGACTGGACGGGTTGATCGCGATGAGGGGAACCAGTCCTGCGGCACTCAACAGGATTCCGGACGTGATCATCCACTTTGGTGCGAACCGCGCGGTGAGCCTCGGTGCGATGACCGCCGAGCCCAGCCCGGCGCAGGCGGCGAACGGGACGAGCGAAAGGCCGGTGGCGAGCGCGGAGTACCGCATCACCGACTGCAGCTCGTAGGTCAGTATGAGCAACATCCCGAGGGTGCTCAGACTGTTGAAGATCATCGCGATCTGCGCCCCACCGCGGTTGCGGTCCCGCAGGATGCGCAAGGGGAGCAGGGGGTGCTCGCGTATGGCCTGGCGCCTTACGAACAGAGCACCCAGTACCACCGCGCAACACAGAGACGTGATCACTGCACCGCTGATCCATCCGTCCGACGCCGCGGTGGCGAGCCCGTAGACAAGCGTTCCCATGGCGAGGGCCGCGAGGAGAGCGCCGACCACGTCGATACGCACCTCGGGGCGGCCGGGGATCGATGGCAGCACCCGGGGTGCGCCGAAGATCGTCACCATCGAAAGTGGAACGTTCACGTAGAGGCACCAGCGCCAACCGAGTGCGGTGGTGAGCACACCTCCGAGCACGAGACCGACGGCCAAGCCTGTTGTAAGGGTGGCGGTAAAGATCCCGATGGCCTTGGAGCGCTCCCTGGGATCGGAGTAGACGGTCACCAGCATCGACTTGGTCGACGACACCAGCAGCGCGGCGAACGCGCCCTGAACCAACCGGCACGAGATCAACATGGCCCCGTCGATCGATGCGCCACCGATGGCGGAGGCGCAAGCGAATCCGATGACCCCGGTCATCAGGGTGCGCCGTGCTCCCAAGCGATCGGCCAACCGGCCACCGAGCAGGAGGAGGGCGGAGAAGGCCAGCGTGTATGCGGTGACCACCCAGACCCGGCCCCCGAGCGATATTCCGAGGGAGCGCTGGGCCGAAGGGAGGGCGACGAAGACCACGGTCGTGTCGAGAATCGCCATCAGGTGGGCGGAGGCGATCACGACCAGAGGCCACCAACCTGCATGGGGCCTGTCCTTGTGCCGGGCGTCAACTCCGGTGACCGGCCCTTTCGGCCTGGTCGGCGCTATTGCGTCGGTCATGTCCGCTCCCTCCCGGCTCGGTTCCTCTTCGCAGAAGAGTCAGGCGTATCTAAATAAGAGACGTATGTATCTAAACAGATTCGGAGATAAGATACAAGCGTCTCTAAAAGGAGCTGAAGGGTGAGCGGATCCCAGGTTTCAGTTGCGTCTTCCCCGGTCCTCCGGCGACGGGGGCAGGCTCTGGAGGACGCCCTGTTGGAGGCGGCCTGGGAGGAGCTCGGAGCCGTCGGCTATCAGAAGCTGACAATCGAGGCAGTGGCAGAGCGGGCCGGGACGAGCAGGGCCGTCTTCTACCGGCGGTGGCGCAACCGGCACGAGCTCGTGATTGCAGTGCTCAGGCGATACCGGCCGATGCTCTCGGGCGAGGTACCCGACACGGGCAGTCTGCGCGAAGACGTGCTGTCTTTATTACGGCGGATGTCTGATCGGATGAACGACGTGGGGGCGGAGACGATCTGGGGAATGTTGGCGGACTACATGGCCGACACCACCGATTTCGAGGGCACCCAGGAGCAGGTGCTGAACGTCGGTCTCGAGGTGATGACGACGATCATCAGCCGGGCCCAGGCGAGGGGTGAAGCAAGACCAGGGGTGAGTGCGCGGGTGGCGCGAATCCCCACGGACCTGTTCAGAAACGAGCTGTTCCGCTTACGCACGCCTCCGAGCGAGGGCGCGATCGCGGAGATCGTGGATCAGGTGTTCATGCCTTTGGTTTCCTCGCCGTCCGGCTGACGCAGGCCGTCGAGTATGAGCCTCAGCAGGCGATCCCCCTGTCCCTCGGACAGGGTCGCATTCACGCACATCGAGCTCATGATCTGAGTGAGGTCGGCACCGTCGATGTCCATCCGGACGACCCCGGCCGACTGAGCCTTGGCGAGGACGGCGTTCATGGACATCTCGATGCGCTCACGGGCGCTCGACTTGAGTTGCGGGTTCTTCTCGAACGCTTCGTGCAGCTCGTTCAAGAACGTCCTCTTTCCCTGGGCGTATTTGACGAATGCCCTCAGCCATGAGACGAGCGCGTCCCACGGCTCCAAGTCGGACATCGCCGTATCGGCGACGGACATGAGCTCGTCCACGTCAGTGCGGTAAACGGCCTCGACCACATCGATGCGCTTGGGGAAGTGCCGGTAGAGAGTGCCCACCCCGACGCCGGCCTGGCGGGCGATCGCTTCCATGGATGCACCGCCGCCCTGTTTGATGAAGACCTCTTTTGCCGCGAGCACCAGGCGCTCGTAGTTACGCCTGGCGTCAGCCCGCATCGGACGGTCGTCATGCTCGGTCTCGGCGGGAATCTGTGTCTGGTCGAGCGTGGCTGTGGGCGATAGTCCCTGGTCAGCCATCTTTTTAGCCTCCATCGATCAAAGGTTTGCAAAACGGAGGGACCCTCCGTATACTAATCGGAGGAAGCTTCCGCTTACCTCCAGAATACCAGCGGAAAGGTCGAAGTCAATGCCCCTCGAAAGCTCGATTGCAGGTACCGCGCGCGCCCCGGCCCGAGACTCCGGTCCGGGCGGCCGCATCGACGGTCTGAAGCGCAGGCTCAGCAACCCGACCGTCGCATTGTTCGTCATCCTCACGGCCCAGCTGATGGTCGTGCTGGACAACACCATCGTGAACGTCGCCCTTCCCCACATACAAAGAGGACTGGGGTTCTCCGGAACGAACCTGTCGTGGGTCATCAACGCCTACATCCTCGTCTTCGGTGGGCTGTTGCTCCTGGGAGCAAGAGCGGGGGACCTGTTAGGGCGTCGCCGCACATTTCTGATCGGGATCGCCGTCTTCTCGCTGGCCTCGCTGGCCGGTGGAGTGGCCAGCACAAGTTGGATGCTGCTCGCTGCCCGTGCGCTTCAGGGCGTCGGTGGAGCTCTCGCCGCGCCTTCGGCTCTCGCCATCCTCACCACCGTCTTCGCAGAGGGTCCTGAGCGCATGCGTGCCCTCAGCCTCTTCACCACCGTTTCGGCGGCCGGAGGGGCCACCGGACTGGTCGCCGGTGGACTCCTCACCGAGTTCCTGTCCTGGAGATGGGTCATGTTCGTGAACGTGCCGATCGGCATCGCAGTGTTCGTGCTCGGTCGCTTCGTGATCAACGAGACCCCGCGCCGTCACGGCCGGCTCGACATCATCGGAGCGATCACCTCGACGCTCGGCGTGGCGGGGATCGCGTTCGGGTTGGTGGAGGCCGGAACCGACGGATGGGGGAGCTCCACGACGGTCGGATCCCTGGTTGCAGGCGCGGTACTCCTGTTTGCCTTCGTTCGTCACGAACGGCGGGCGGAGGAGCCAGTGCTGCCTCTGGGCCTGCTGGCTCACCCCACCAGAAACGCCGCCAACGTGTCGCGGGGGCTCGTCTACGCCGGCATGTACGGGATGTTCTTCTTCCTGTCGCAGTTCTTCCAGGATGTGCGTGGATATTCGCCACTCATTTCAGGGCTCGCGTTCTTGCCGATTCCCGCCTCGGTGTTCCTGTCGTCGCAGCTGACCAGCAAGGTGTTGGTGAAGAGGATGCCCCCGAAGACGGTCATGTTGTTCGGCGTCGCGCTCGCGGTGGTGGGCCTGCTCCTTTCGAGTCATCTTGGGGTCGGTACACCGTATTTGCAGGTGCTCGTGAGCCTTGTCCTGGTGGGATGGGGATCGGGGATCTCGCTCGTGAGCCTGACGTCGGCCTCGCTGGCAGGCGTCAAGCCCAGTGAAGCAGGGGCCGCATCGGGACTCGTGAATGTGGTGCAGCAACTCGGCGCCGCGCTCGGTGTCGCGGTTCTGGTGACCGTGTTCGGTGCCGTTACACGCCACGCACAGCTCGTGACGCGCAGCGGTGCGATCGCCAACTCGCATGCACTTTCAACCCTGTTGCGGGGATTCGATGACGCGTTCATGGCGGGAGCGATATTCGCCGCCGTGGCATTCGCGCTCGTGGCCGTTGTGATCAGGCCCCGATCGCTCGGCGCCGCTTCGGAAGTTGCAGAGGAAACGGAGTTGGAAGTGGTGGGCCTCGACGACATCGAGGTGCTGGAAGGCGACGTTTTCGCGGCATGATGCTCGCCTAAGCCAGGTAGTGCAGTTGAAGCCGGCGGACGTTGCTGAAGCTCCCCTTCTGCAGCGTCCGCCGGGTTTTTATTCGGCGGCGTCCGCCAGGGCCTCAGACAAGGTGGGATGTACGAAGCAGCTCTCCATGATGTCGGAGACCTTCAGATTGGCGGTCACGGCCAACGCGATCACCGAGATGAGCTCGGCCGCATGCCTTCCTACGATCGAGCCCCCCAGCACCACCCCGGTGGTCGGGTCGGACAGGATCTTCACGAACCCGACGGGGTCGTCGTTTATGAGCGCCTTGGCCGACGCGGCGTAAGGAACCTTGGTAACCCGGATCTTCCTACCGGTGGCGAAAGCCTCGGCCTCGGCCAGCCCTACATCTGCGATCTCGGGTTCGGTGAAGATGGCCGAAGCGGCCTTGCCGTAGTCGATGTGCCGGTGCACCCGGGTGTGCAGACCCATCGCGTGCTCGGCGATCTTGCGTCCCTGCATGACTGCAACCGACGACAGCGGCAGCTTGCCTGATACGTCTCCGGCGGCGTAGATGTGCGAAACGTTGGACTGGCAGTGATGGTTGATCGGGATGTAGCCGGCTTTGTCCACCACCACGCCGGCCGTCTCGAGACCGAGCCCGTCGCTGTTGGGGATGGAGCCGATGGCGAGCAGCGCGGTGCTTCCCTTGGCCACGCGGCCGTCGTCGCACACGACCGCGATCCCGTCACCGTCTCTTTCGATCGATTGCGCCCGCGCCCCTTTGAACAGTCGGACGCCGCGCCTGAGGAGCTCGTCTTCCAAAGCCGCGGCGACCTCTGGATCCTTGCTCGGAAGAACCTGCTGACGGCTCACGATCAACGTCACCTTTGATCCGAGCGAGCTGAACATGTGTACGAATTCGACGCCGGTAACACCGGAGCCGATGACGACGAGATGTTCCGGGAGCGATTTCGGTGGGTAGGCCTGACGCGTCGACAGGACCTTGTCGCCGTCGGGCTCCGCCCAATCCGGTATCCGTGGCCGGCTCCCGGTGGAGACGATGATCGCGTCAGCCTCGAGCTCCTCGATTCCAACCTCTGTCTCACAGACAACCTGATGGGGACCCTTGACCCGGCCTGTTCCCGCGATCATCCGCACCCCTTGGCTGCGGAGCAGGGTCACCACGTTCTCGTTCAGGTGCGCCTCGATCTCGAGGACACGGTTGCGCAAGGCGTCGAGGTCCAGATGGGCATCGAGGTGGTCGAGTCCCATTCCCTCGATCCTCCTGGTGAAGCTCATCGCCCCGCCGGTGGCGATCATGGTCTTGGAGGGAATGCAGTCCCACAGATGGGCCGATCCCCCCACAACGTCGCGTTCGATCAGGGTGACTTCGGCTCCGAGGCGGGCGGCATAGGTGGCGGCGGTGTTGCCGCCGGGCCCCCCACCAATGATCACAATGCGCGATGGCACGGAAGTCGACGATAGCTATGTCGTGGAGGCTCTATTTACATTGCGGCCGGTTACGGCCGCCGGGGCGCTCACGGGATTCGAATTACGACATCCACGTGAGGTGATCCGACAGGTATGCGGTGGGCGCTCCAGACCAGGACAAGGAAGCACCACCGATGGATCCGGGCGGAGTAACCGCGGTCACCGGACCGTCGGGTGTCTGGTAGGTGATCAACCAGTCGCTCTCGTCGGGCGCCGCTGCGTCATTTCCCGCGCCCGGGTCGGCCGCCCTGTTCGGAGCCGACGTGAGCCAGTGAGCGGTACGCGCCAGCGACAGTCTTCTGAAGTGGGTGCCTCCCCCGGTCCTCTGCCTGATGAGCCCGTCGAGGACCGCGGCGGCAGTGAGGTAGCCGGTTCCGTGATCGAGCAGCTGACAGGGGAGTGCGCCCGGGGTTTCGCCGCCGTCACGGGACTCGGCCATGGCAAGCCCGGTAGGACCCTGCACCACGCTGTCGAAGCCGCGCCGGTGGCTCCATGGCCCGGTATGCCCCCACGCGCAGATGTAGCAGACGACGAGACCGGGGTGCCGTTGGGCCAATTCGTCGGGTCCGAGACCGAACCGATCCAGGCTCCCCGGTCGGTAACCGGCAACCAGAACGTCGGCGCGGTCCAACACCTGGTGCAGGCGACCGATCGCTAAGGGGTCGGTCAGATCAAGCGGAGCGCTTCTTTTGGAGAAGAGGGTGTCTCCGCGGCTCCCCGCTTTAATGTCCGGGTGGTCCGGCGGATCGATCCGCAAAACATCGGCGCCCATCGCACCGAGAAAGCGCGTGCATACGGGGCCGGCGATCACGCGGGTCATGTCGAGTACGCGGATACCGGTGGCGGGGAGGTTGAGCGCGACGACCGATTGCGTGCTGTCGTCGGCACGTGGCGGCGCGTTGCCTACGCACTGATGCGCGATCAACGGCTCGGCGGCCACCGCGGCGCCTTGGGGATGTGTTCTCCAAACAGCGGTCGAACGGATCATTGCCGCTATGCCACCGTTACTGAACACGCGGTCTTCGACTGCGTCAGCACACATGGTGGCGATGGTCGTGGCCACAGCATCGGGATCGTCAGGGCAGTCGAGCGCGGACAGGAGGGCGGCCTTGTGCCACCGATAGTTGGCGTGGGTCCGGACCCATCCGTCCTTCGCCCGCCAGAACCTCGAAAGAGGGGCGAAGGATCCGAGAGGTGAGCGTCCCTCGCTTCGGAAATGCCTCTCGCTCGTGACAGCCGCAGCCACGTGGCCTTGGTCGACGGACACGTCGGCCGGACTCACGTCGGTTCCGGTAACTACCGATGCCCGCAGCGCGCCGAGCTCGGAACCGGCGAGCAGCGCCGCGCTCACGCACGCCACCGCAATGTCGGTGACCGGCAGGTTCGATTCGAAGATGTTCGATCTGCCGGTGGTGTTGGCCAGGGCGCGTTTCCTGGCCGATGGTTCCGCGGAGCCTGAGGTAAGAGCGCTCCAGGCTTCTTCTGTCCGCGACTCGATGTTGTGGGGTCCCATGGCAACATGCCTAGTCCGGTTGGCCCGTCCCGGTGATCCGGGTGCCAGATCGCCAAAAGCGAAGCAGTCCTTGCCGCGGATGAGGCTCACTGCAAACCGACCCCACGAGGGCTTGATTCAAAAACGGGCAGCGTCACTGGAACGGAACGCAAGACAATGGCAATCTCGCCGTCCATCTCTTGAGTCATGCGCGTGGACTCCACTGTTCCGGGCACTGCGCGGCGACCCCGCATCGCCATGACAGCGCTCGTTCGACAGGTTCAGAAAGAATCTGCGCTCGAACGACCCGGTATGGTGCGGGCGACTGGCGGGACATCTCGGATACTTCCGGGCAAGGATGAACGGATCTGAAAGGAGTGCCAGGACAATGGCGCAAGAGTTGCGTGCCGGCTCGCGCTGGGCGAGCGCCGTCGACGACACTGAGGTCGTTGTCGTGAGAGCCGCCAAGCGTCTTCCGTCTTCTGACTGACGCGCCTGACGTCCTGAAGCCAAATGGTTAGCACTGGTTGGAACTACGCAGACGTTTGGGAATGGATCGCGGAGAGATTCGGCGACGAGACAGCCCTCCTCCACGGTTCAAAGGAGACTTCATGGTCGGATTTCGACCGTCGTGCCGATGGCGTAGCGCGGACGCTCGTCGACAGTGGGCTCGAGCAACAGGACAAGGTGGCTCAATACTGCCGCAACAAGCCTGAATACCTAGAGTCGACGTTTGCAGCCTTTAAAGCAGGTCTTGTCCCTGTGAACACCAACTTCCGGTACGGACCGAGCGAGTTGGCACATCTATGGTCTGATTCGGATACTGCGGCAGTGGTTTTTGACGAAGAGTTCGCCGAGACTTGCGAGCAGATCCGCTCACGGATGCGAATCAAGGTTTGGTTGTGCATCGGCGAAAGGTGTCCTGACTGGGCAATTCCCTACGAACAGGCCGCCGCCGACTCAAGCGCCGAACCCCACGACCATTTTCGTGCGGCCTGGGGGCGTTCCGGGGACGATCTTGATCTTCTCTACACGGGGGGGACCACAGGTATGCCTAAGGGTGTCATGTGGCGCCAGAACGACCTCTTCCAAATGGTAGAGCGGCAGTACGGACGAAGACCTCCAGTCGAATGCGACCTCGACGGTTACCTTGGCAGACTTGAAAAGGTCGGCCCGAGGGTTTTGCCTGCACCGCCCCTCATGCATGGCACTGCATCTTGGTATTCGCGAGCCGCACTGGACGCTGCCGGCTCTGTAGTTACCTTGGCTAGCAGGAGCTTCGACCCGGTGGAGCTATTGGACGCCGCGGTCTCGAGGCGCGTGAAAGGGCTGTGCATCGTCGGGGATGCTTTTGCGCGGCCAATTATCAAAGAGTTGGACGAGCACCCGGGGCGGTGGGATCTATCTGGACTTCGGGTGATCATGTCAACCGGCGCCATGTTCTCCCGCGAGTGCAAGGAACGATTCATCGAGATAGTTCGGAACGTGATAGTGGTCGACGGTCTTGGTACTTCGGAATCTGGCACGCTCGGCACGTCGGTGGCTACTGAACCAAGCAAGGTTGGGACTGCGCGCTTCTCGCGTTCTGAAAACGTCCGCGTGATCGATAGCGACGGAAATGACATCGAACCTGGATCAGGTGAGCCGGGCCGTCTGGCGGTCGGCGGGTTTCTGCCGGTCGGCTACTACAAGGATCCTGAGAAGAGTTCCGACACCTTCATCACCCTAAGAGGACAACGCTACGCCGTCGCAGGAGACTGGGCGACGGTGGACGCCGACGAGATGATCACCCTCCTAGGTAGGGGTTCCAACTGCATCAACACCGCAGGAGAGAAGGTCTATCCAGAAGAGGTAGAGGAAGCATTGAAGCGAGCCACAGGGGTCCGCGACGCCGCGGTTGTGGGTCTTCCCGATGAACGCTTTGGCCAAGTGGTGATCGGTGTAGTCGAGCTCGAACCGGGGACGGAATTTGACGAGATAGCCCTGATATCCCACGTGAAGACGAGCCTCGCCGGCTACAAGGCACCGAAAGCCGTTCTTCGGGTCGATGCGATCGCCAGGCACCCAAATGGGAAGGTCAACTATGTGGCCGCCAAGATGGCAGCTGAATCGGAGTGGCACGGCTGATTTGCCGTTTGCCTAAACAGGTTCAAAATCCTCGATCGCTTCGGGGCCACGGGCCGTCACATATGTAACTGGTTACTTGACGTGCCTTTGTAGCCCTTCTATCGTTCGTCGCGTGAGCCGCCAGCTGTCGAGGACAGCTTCGTTGAGCGAGGCCCTTGACGCTGAGGGGCAGCTCACGGGTTCACTTGACTCGGAAACGTCCCAATCCTTCTGGCCTGAAGGTCCGCGACCGAGACCAACACCAGAAACGGAATTCTTCTGGTCATCCGGCAAAGACGGGAAGCTCCGGATGCTGAGCTGTGCCGACTGTGGGAACGTGATCCACCCGCCAGCGCCCGTGTGCGCGTGCTGTCGGGGAGAGAACCTGACCACAAGGAAATTGAGCGGGCACGCAAGCGTGTACGCCTTTACGGTCAACCGTCATCAATGGCTCCCAGGTATGGCCCCTCCTTACGTCGTGGCCATCGTCGAGCTGCTCGAGCAACCGAACGTAAGGCTCACGACGAATGTCGTTCGCTGCAAACTCGAAGAAGTCCATGCCGGAATGGCCGTCGACGTCGTATTCGACCGGCGGGGCGACTGGTGGGTTCCGTTGTTCGAACCAAGTGGACAGGCGCTCGAGGAGCTCTGAGTGACCTTGGCTCAACGAAGAAGGCGTGCTGTGATTTCCGGGATTGGTCAATCGGCCATCGGCCGCCGCCTACCCCAATCGGCTATCGCCCTGGTAGTCGAGGCCTGCAATAAAGCCATCACTGATGCAGGCCTCGAGGCTTCCGATATTGACGGAATATCCACGTTTCCCGGCATGCATACGAACCCCGGGTTCTCGCCGGTCGGTGTCTACGAACTGCAGAACGCCATGCGGTTTGAGCTTGCTTGGTACAACGGCGCTTTCGAGACTCCGGGGCCGTGTGGATCGATGGTTATGGCATCCGCAGCCGTTGAAGCCGGCTTGGCCACTCACGTCCTCTGCTTCCGCGGGCACAAGGAGGGCAGCGCTCAGGGATCGGGAGGACGTGCGTCACTCGTCCAATCCGAGGTTGACGGGACCGTGCCCGCTGCGACTGCCGGCCGCGATTGGTCCTGGCAGATGCCGTTTGGTGTCGTCTCGATTGCGAATTTCGCTGCGATGCACGCGCAAAGGCACTTCCAGATGTTCGGCACTTCTCGCGAGCAGCTCGCGCAGATAGCAATCACATGTCGGAAAAACGCCTCCCTGAATCCAAGTGCTCTTCACAGAGATCCTTTGTCACTCGAGGAATACCTCAGTGCCCGGATGATCAGCGATCCGCTTTGCCTTTTCGATTGTGACATCCCTTGCGACGCTGCCACGGCCGTCATCGTTTCCAGCTCGGATCGCACGTCCGAGCTCCGCCGACCTCCTATACAACTCGAGTCCATCGGTTGCGCCAACAAAGGCCGATTCCTCTGGGATCAATGGGAGGACATGACTACGCAAGGTTCGGTGCATTCGGCCGAGATGCTCTGGTCACGGACATCGTTAACTCCGACCGACGTCGACCTGGCCCTTCTTTATGACGGCTTCAGCATTTTCACTTTGATGTGGATCGAGTCACTCGGGTTTTGTGGGATCGGCGAGGCCGGCTCTTTCATCGAGCAGGGAAAGGCCATAGGGCGAGAAGGTCCACTGCCTATAAATACCCACGGGGGTCTCAGTGCCGGACGTGTCCATGGCAACGGCTTGTTCTACGAAGCTTGTCTCCAACTGTGGGGCGCGGCGGGGGAGCGTCAGTTACCGAGCAATCCGGAGGTCGCAGTCGTGGCTGCGGGTGGCGGACCAACTACCGCCTGCTTTCTGTTGACGGTTTGAGTAGCAGTTCCTTGCGCAGAGATGACCTCGCTGATATGATATCTGGCGATAAGATATTGGGGAGTCAGGGCGTGTCGGCGGCGGTGGACAAGCCTTGGTCAAGCGCGTCAGATGGGCTTGTTTGAACAAAAAGGCTCGTGTTCGCTCAGTTCATTCGGGGGATCAGACGTAGCGAGAAGCAACTCTTAGGGCCAGAAAGCCGAGCCACAGACACCGAAATAGGGGAAAAATCTATGTCACTGTCAAAGGGTCGCCTCAGGTACGGTCTAGCGCTGCTGATCGTTCCGCTGATTGCTGCTGCGTGCAGCAGTACTCCTTCCGGGAGCAATTCGACTACTACGACCACCGCCGGCGGAAGTGGAGGTAACGCCCAGGTCACTGCGGCCAAGGCAGTTATCGCGAACGCCGAGAGCGGCATTCCGACGATCAACGTCACAGTTCCGCTCCCGCATGCCCCCGCGAGAGGAATCAAGGTCGGCTTCATCAACGGGAACCTGTCGAGCCAACAGATCAATGGGGATCAGTTCACCACTGCCGCCGATGATTTGGGTTGGGACCCGGAGGTGTTCACGTATGACCCGACCAACCCCCAGAGCATCGGCCAGGCGATTGAGCAGGCCATCTCAGCCAAGGTCAAGTACATCGGCATCAACGGAACGAACTCACCGGCCTACGCGACTGCTCTTGCCGCGGCAAAAGCGGCCGGCATCCCTTTCGTTCAGATCAACGTCGTGAACGAGTCCGGTGCGACGGGCAAAGGAATCGCCGCGTGCGTCTCGTGCGACGCGAGTCTTGATCAATGGACAAAGCTGATCGTCAACTGGATCACCGTCGACTCGAACGACAAGGCGAACGTTCTGTGGGTCGACGTTCCCGAGTTCATCTCGAACACCTACGAACAGACGCAACTCCAAAACGGTTTCAAATCGGCCTGTTCTGGTTGCACGATGTCGACTCTCAGTGTGACACTCACCGACCTGTCAAACGGCAGCATTCCGCAGACCGTCGCTTCATACCTCGAGTCCCATCCCAACATCGACTATCTGGCCTTCCCATTCGGTCAGGTTGGCGACGATGTTCGCACCACTCTCAACACCGCCGGCATCGGCAAGAACGTAAAGATCGTCACTCTTTACCCGGATCTCGCTGAGACGCAGGACGTGATAGCGGGCAACATCCAGGCAGCGATGGTCTTCGGGGGTGGCGAGCAGATGTTCGATGCACTCGATGCAATGGCGAGGATGAGCGAAGGTATGAGTCCTGCAGCAAGTGAGGTTGCTTCCACGACCGACATCTGGACCCCCTCTAGTGTGCCTAAGCCAGCGGCGATCTTCCAAGGTCCGCCGAACTACCAGCAGCAGTTCAAGACGCTTTGGAAGGTCGGATGAGACTGGATTCAACGCAGGCAAAACGAACATCAAACTTCGGACATGCAAGGAGCAACCTGCAGTCGAGGGTTTAAGCGATCCGAGTTTCGGCCCATGTTCCGCCAAGTCTTGGCGGAACATGGGCCATGTTCTAGAACTAACGATGTGCCGAGGTGGCTGCGGTGACGGCTGAGGTCCCTTCAGCGGTTTCTGTGGTCCCGGTACTAAGCATCCGCCACCTTTCGAAGACTTTTCCCAGTCAGCAGGCTCTTCGTGGCGTGGGCCTTGATATTGCGCCCGGGCAGATCCATGGGCTCATAGGACAGAACGGATCGGGCAAGTCGACTCTGGTCAAGGTTCTGGCTGGTTACCACGCTCCAGACCGTGGGGCAGAGATACTCCTGCGCGGCAAGGCACTCGAGACATCCTCGGTTACAGCCTCGAGGCAGGCCGGAATGCGTTTCGTCCACCAGGACCTGGGACTCGTTCCGTCACTTTCGGTCTCGGACAACTTCGCTCTCGGAAGTCGGCACCGAGCTTCGTTGGCGCCGACAGCTCGTGATCTTGAGCGCCGCCGCGTCAGCGAGGCTCTTCAAGTCCTCGGATATGAGATCGATCCGCGCCGCACCGTGGAGGACCTTACGCAGTCGGAGCGGGCCATTCTCGCCGTTGCCCGTGCTCTCGATGATTGGGAGAACGAGACAACCCTTCTGGTCATCGACGAGGCGACGGCTGCCATGCCTTGGTCCGAGGCGACGCGCTTGATGACTTCTTTGAGGGCGATAGCAAGCCGCGGTGTGGGAGTTCTCTATGTCTCCCATCACCTAGACGAGATCTTGTCCGCCGCCGACTGGGTGACTGTCCTTCGGGACGGGAAGGCGGTCGCCTCGATGGCGACCAAGGGTCTCGTCCACTCCAACCTCGCACAGGCAATGCTCGGGCGTGAGCTGATGACTCAGCTAACTGTTGACTCTGGTACCAGGCTCGATGAGTCCGAGCCGCTGTTGAGGGTCGAGAGGTTGACCGGTGAGACGGTACGCAATCTCAGTTTCACGGTGTGTGCCCGCGAGGCGGTAGGAGTCGCAGGTTTGACGGGCTCAGGGCGAGAGGAGGTAGCCGGACTGCTGGCGGGCCGACTACCGCGCGCTGGGCAGGTGGTCGTGGGCGGCGAGATACTTCCGCCAGGTTCGCCCAGAGCTTCAACTCGAGCAGGTGTCGCTTACGTCCCTGCAAACCGAGTAGGCGAGGCGCTTCTCGTTACTGCGACTGTTCGAGAGAACATCACGGTCGGTCTGCTATCTCCCTTCTGGCGCAAAGGCAAGCTGCATCGCAAGGCGGAGCAGCAGGAGGTCGCACACTGGGCAGAAAAGGTGAATCTCTCACCCAGGGATCCAGAAGCACCGATCCTGAGTCTTTCAGGTGGAAATCAACAGAAGGTGGTTCTGGCCAGGTGCTTACGCCTTTCGCCATCGGTCCTGCTTCTGGACGAACCGACTCAGGGAGTTGATGTCGGCTCAAAGGTCGAGATTCACCAGTCGATTCGCGACGTGATCGACTCGGGTGCCGGTGTCGTCATATGTTCGACAGACTCCGACGAGCTTGCACGGCTCTGCACGAAAGTAGTTTTTCTCCACCGTGGCGAAGTGGTCGGCACGCTGACCGGAAGTGAAGTGACGTCCGAGAACATTGAGGATTGGCAGCTGCGGACTTCGCAGAACCGCCAGACCACGCCGAGCGAGCGCACGGGGGAGCAATCATGAGAGGGACAGACTCAAAGGTGAAATCCGGCCTGTCTTTTCCAGAAATCCTAAAGCCGCGAAACGCGAGCGCCCTATATCTATTGGTGATCGTCCTCGTGGTCTTCGGGCTTTGGATACCAGGTCTCTTCTACTCACAGGCGACCTTTCGCCTGGTTCTTTCTGGCCAGGTCGCGGTCGGTATGCTGGCCATCGCCATACTCATTCCATTCACGGCAGGTGTCTTCGACCTTTCGGTCGGTTCGATGCTCGCCTTCTCGCTCGTCATCGTCTCGTGGCTCGGTGTTCATTCGGGCATGAACGGGATCCTGAGATCGGTAATCGCTGTGGCGGCATGCGCCGTCATCGGCTTCTTCTCTGGACTCGTAACCGTCAAGTTCCGAGTGAACTCCTTCATCGCCACACTTGGTATGAGCCAGGTGCTCGCGGCCATCACCCTGTTCATATCTGCGAACCAGCAGATAGTCGGTGCCTTCGGTCCAACGTTCCAGAATCTCGCCCAGGGTAACTGGCTTGGGATCCCGAGAGCGACGTACTACCTGGCGGGGCTTGCGATCATCACGTGGTATGTCACGGAGTGGACTCCACTTGGAAGGAACATGTTTGCCGTCGGTTCGAACACTGAGGCTGCACGGTTGGCCGGCATTCACACCGACCGGATCGTGATCGGAAGCCTCGTCGCGTCCGCTGTGGTGGCAGGACTCGCCGGCGTGGTCTACGGAGCGCAGGTGGCGACCTTCTCCAACAGCTACGGGACACCGCTTCTCTTTCCAGCGTTCGCTGCACTTTTCTTCGGCTCGACTCAGTTCAAGGGCCGAGCCAACGTGTGGGGGAGCATGCTCGCGGTTTACGTGCTGGCTTTCGGAGTCGAAGGCGTGACTCTCAAGTACGAGCAGGCTTCCTACTGGCTCGGACCTTTCTTCGACGGTGTCTCGCTTTTGATTGCGGTCGCGTATGCGAGCAGCCGCGGAGTGATTTCGATACGAAAGAGGTCGAACGAGCTAGCCAAGACCGAAGAACCTCCCATTCCAGAGCTGCCCTTCTTGAATGAATCTGAGGTCGATAGCGGAGCCGGCATCAGCGCCTCTTGAGATGACGCCTCGAGGACCCGTTGCTCAGGCCAAGTCTGTTGCGATAAGATATCTGGATCGCCCAGCCGTGACTCTGGACGGCGACGTTGTAGGACCGGAATAGGGGAGCCAGCTGTGACCGAAGAGACAGATGACGCAGTGGTTGAGAACCTAGGAAACTTCGACCACTTCGCTCCGGAGACCGTTCAGCGACCGTGGCCACTTTGGGAGAAGTGGCGAAGCGAGTGTCCGGTCGCGCACAGTGACGCCTACGGGGGCTTCTACTTCGTTACGAAATACGAAGACATCAGACAGGTGCTCATCGATACAGAGACCTATACCTCGTCCGACAGCGTGACGATTCCGAAGTTTCCGATGAAGCTGATCCCGCTCAATATCGATCCGCCCGAGCAGCGCCAGTACCGGCGCATCGTCAACCCCGGTCTGTCACCCCAACGGCTCGTTGAGCACGAGCCTTGGATCCGTGAGATCGCTCGCGGCCTAATCGACGAGATCGCCGCGAAGGAAACCTTCGATTTTGCCGAGGAGTATGCGCGTCCCTTTCCGCGGACGGTCATCTACCGGCTGCTCGGCATGGACAGTCCCGAATTGGCAGAGGTCGCTCAGTGGACTCAGATGATCGTCGATAACGCGCACGACGCACCCGAGGTGATGGAGGCAAACGAAAAGCTCGGCGCCTTCCTCGCGAACTTTGTGGCCGAGCGACGCGCGATGGAACCGAAGGATGACCTCACCTCGATGCTCATCGACGGAAGCCTTTCTGATCGGCCGCTGAACGACGAGGAACTTCTTCAATACATCTCGCTTCTGATCTTCGGGGGCCTGCATACGACGACAAGTGCCCTCGCCGGGATGATGGTCTGGCTCGCGCAGCATCCAGACGAGCGCGAACAGATCCGCAACGATCGCAGCCTTATCCCCACTGCAGTCGACGAGTTTCTCCGGTACGTAACGCCGACCGTATATATCGCCAGGACAATCACTCAGGAAACCGAGCTGGGCGGATGCCCTTTGGGTCCCGGAGACAGAGTGTTGCTCGGGCTCGGCGCGGCGAACCGTGATCCGGCAAAGTTCGATCGACCAGACGAGGTCGTGTTGGACCGCAGCCCGAACCAGCATTTTGTCTTCAGCGCGGGACCGCATCGCTGCGTCGGTTCCCATCTCGCCAAGCTCGAAGTGCGCATCACTCTCGAAGAGGTGCTCGACCGCTTCCAGGAGTTCACAGTGGACGACCCGAGCAGGCTCTTCTACACGGGCGGAGAAGTGCGTGGCCTATTCGTCGCTCCGATCGCGGTACAGGCAACACGGTGAGTTTCCGGGTCCGCGTTGACGAAGGTTGTGAGGGTCACGGAAATTGTTACGCCACGTGTCCAGAGGTATTCGAGCTGAACGAGGAGGGTTACGCGCGTGGCTTGGACCGTGCAGTACCAGACGAGTTGGTGTCGCAGGTCCAGCTGGCAGTTTCACGCTGCCCGGAGAATGCCATCGTCCTTGAAGAAACGTCGGATGCGATCGCTGGCAACTAAGTCGCCAGGTGGAAATCGACACAGGTACTTCTGACCGCCTCAGCTCTCTCGACCGTATCGCGCAGACGGCAGAAGAGCTCGGGTACGCAGGGGTGTGGGCACACGAGAGTTCTCACGATCCTTTTCTCCAGTGTCTGCGCCTTGGTATGGCCAGCAGCAGCATTCGCATTGGCACAGCTGTGTCGATTGCGTTCGCACGCAACCCGATGGAAGTTGCTTACTCGGCTTACGATCTAGCTGAGTACTGCAGGGGAAGATTCCTTCTCGGCCTCGGCTCGCAGGTGAAGGCGCACATCGAACGCCGGTTCGACATGCCTTGGAGCAGTCCTGCAAAACGGATGGGTGAGTTCGTCGATGCCCTGAAAGCGATATGGCTGGCATGGGAGTCCGGAGACAGGCTCGACTTCCAAGGCGAGTTCTACAGCCACACCCTTATGCCGCCGGGCTTTGCCCCCAAGCGTCACGACTTCGGACCGCCTGATGTGTACGTGGCGGCTGTCGGACAGCAGATGGCTCGCACAGCCGGTCGTGTAGCCGACGGCGTTCTTTTTCATGCTTTCAATTCGCCCCGCTACCTCTCAGAGGTGCTGATCCCCGAGGTGGACAAAGGCGCCGATCAACGCGAGCGAAACACTCGGCCCGTGGTCGCGGGTTCTGTCTGGCTGGCCGTCGGAAACACAGAATCGGAGCTCTTGAAGGCCCGGGAAAAGGCGCGGGCCGAGATCGCCTTTCACGCCTCGACTCCTGCATACAGAGGCGTGCTTGCCGTCCATGGGCACGAATCGGTTCAACCGCAGTTGGCAGCGCTCGCGAAGGCCGGTCGATGGAAAGAGATGCCTGACCTCATCGACGACGAGCTTGTATCTGCATTCGCAGTGACAGGTGATGCCGAAAGCGTCGGCAGGGAGTTGCAGGCGAGGTACTCCCACATCGCTGACCGGGTGATAGTCGCTCCGCTTACGCCGGTCGCCAAAGACGACTGGCCGCACCTGCTCCAAGCCGCCGGGCATCTCCGTGGGGCCAGTTCCGTTGAACTCTCGGGCGCCTGAGTATACAGTTACTTAGGTTTTCGACCGCTGGCAGAACGGGCTCAGAAGAGCTCGGGCCGGCGCTCCGTCAGGAAGGAGAGGGGTCCGATTCCGTGGCCAACCCCTTAAGTGAGCTCACGATCATCGACTGCGACACTCACGTCATAGAGCCACCCGATCTGTGGACGTCGCGAGTATCCGTCAAACGCTTCGGCGAGCTGGTACCGCACGTCAAATGGGACGACGAAACTCAACAGGACGCCTGGTTCTTCGGAGATCGTCGAGTTACCGGAGTCGCCAAGACGGCGATGGCCGGCTGGCCCGAGTTTCCGCCTCAGCACCCTGCTCATCTCAGCGATGTCGACCCCGGGCTGTGGGAAGCGAACGCGCGCCTGAAGAAAATGGACGAGTACGGCATATTCGCCCAGATTCTCTACCCGAACGTGGCCGGATTCGGAAGTGGCCAGTTCTTGAGTGTTCAAGATCCCGAGCTGATGCTCATGCTGGTTCGGGCTTACAACGATTTTCTAGCCGAATTCGCAAGCGCCGACTCGAACCGGTATCTCCCGATGATGTGCCTTCCATTCTGGGATCTGAGTAGCTCTGTCGTTGAGATGGAACGCTGTGCGGCGCTCGGCCACCGTGGCATCGTCTTCGGGAGCCAGCCGGAGTATTGGGGCTCGCCAGACCTTACCGACCGGCACTGGGACCCTCTGTGGGCTCGCGCACAGGAGATGGGCCTGCCTATCAACTTTCACATCGCCGCAGGGGACGTCTCGATGGCGATGGCCGGCAACCCACAAAATGGCGCCAGCGCCAACTTCGCTTCTCAGTCGATCGGCTTTTTCGTCGACAACGCCCGAGCGATCACCAAAGTCATCTTCGGGGGCATCTGTCACCGCTTCCCGAATCTCAACTTCGTCTCGGTTGAAAGTGGCGTGGGCTGGATCCCGTTCGCGGTATCTGCAATGGACTGGCAGTGGAAGAACTGCGGAGTGGGAAAGGAGCATCCGGAATACGAGCTCCTGCCAAGCGAGTACTTCTCCCGGCAGATCTACGGCTGCTTCTGGTTCGAGAAGGAGACCCTCCATTCAGCTGTCGAGCTGATCGGCTTCGACAATCTGCTCTACGAAACCGACTTCCCCCATCCCACCAGCATGTCCCCCGGTCCCGCGAGCGCGGCTGTGGAGCCGAGGGAGTACATAGACGACGCGATGAAGGGGTTCTCGATGGAGCAAGTCAAAAAGCTGTTGAGCGGGAACGCCGCGCGCATCTACGGGCTGGCGGATTCGCCGCCAAAGGAGGTGGCAGTCTGATGCCGACCATCGACCCGAACTTGACCTGGCGACTCTTGGAAGAACGTCTCGCCGACGAAAAAAACCCCCGCTTTCGACATCAGCTGGAGACCGTGATCCTGCACATGAAATCGGAAGCCGTCGGAGACCGCGGGACCGTCATGTCCACGCTCTCACCAACTTCTGCGAAGTACTTGATCTACGACAACCTCGGTGAGCCGACTGTTATGGAAGGGCGGCCGAAGATTCTGGCCTGGTACGAAGCTCTGCCGGAAGTCGTGGACTTGAACATCGAATTCAAGGTCGAGCAGGTTGTGGTCGACGACGACGTTGTGATCACACAAGGCCCGCTGAAAAGAGCCATACGAGGTTCGGCTCTCGCCAAGCAGATCCCGGGGGGCGATGTGGTCGACGACCCGAACACCTTCTACTTGGCGAACAGCCACCATCTGATTGTGTGGCCCTTCGCATCCGACGGTCTGTTGGTCGGGGAACACATCTTCCGCGGATACACCCAGCCGCCCGAGGAGGTCGCGAAGCAACCATTGCGGCCAGGGGAGATCGGCACTTACAACCCAGCCGCTGCCTGACCAGTTACGCCGGGGTTTCGAGGCGAGAAGCCCACTCCGAGACAGGTTCGACCTTCCCGTGCCTCGGAAACACCCGCTGAAGCAAGATCCGGTGCAGATCGGGATCCGGGTCGGCACACGCGTCAGAGAGAATCGTCAGCTCAAAGTCTCTGTCCGCCGCATCGCGCATCGTCGCCAGGACTACACCGCTGGTGGAGATGCCACCCAGGACCAGCTGATTAACACTGAGCGACTTGAGCGCAACGTCGAGTCCACTCCCGACGAAGGCACTGACCCTCTTCTTCGTGAGAACGAGCTCTCCTTCGACGGGGTGAAGCTGCTCATGGATCGATGCGCCCGGATCTTCCGAGGTGAAGCGTCCGCTCGAACGGATTCCCGAGAGCTGCAAGTTGCTGGGAGAGAGCTCGGGGTATCCGTTGGAGAACATCAAGATGACGAAGATCACGTTGATCTTGTTGGCGCGTGCGACTCGAAGGGCCTCACCGAGGCGCTCGACAGTCTGGGCGTCGCCGTACTCGTCGCAAACACGCCGTTGTGTGTCGAGCATGACAAGAGCCAGTCGGCTGTCAGGGGATCGATCGGTGAAGGGGCTCTTTTCTGAGGGAGCGTTTTCGGGCTGCCTCTCGTCGCCTGGAATCGTCATTTCTGCCAACGGGATG
>JBAPRR010000432.1:0-2166 GCA_049281195.1 Acidimicrobiales bacterium | reverse complement strand
CATACAGCCTCCGATCCAAGGGGGACTCGCCGAAATGCGTTGGCGAAGGTACCGAGATCGTCGCAGCGGTAGATATCGAGGAAAGCGTCGTTATCTTTCGCTCGGACGTTCAGGGCTCCATGCATCTGCGCGAATGCAGGAACCACAAAATAGTCGAGGATGGAAGGCTCCGGTGGATTTAGACGACCGACGATTACGAGATCGGCGGCCGCCGATTTGCCCAGCAGAAGCCGCCAGATCGTATTTAAACCCGGCCGCACCCAACCCTTACAGATGAACACCTTCACCGTTACGCTCTGGTTGATCAGCAGCACTCCCGGGATATGCATTCTCTCAGCAGTTCCACCTACCGCCCGGATTTGCTCGCAAATCCCATTACAGACTTCTCGCCGCAGGCGTCGTGACAAGCGAATGGCTTCGACGTACGAATAGTCCCTGGGAAGCGGGTAGCCGATGAGCCTGTAGGCCTCATTGATGCCTCCAAAGTGGTTATGGTAAGCCTGCACAGATGGAATGTCCCTTGCAGCATTTATCACGATGGAATTGAGCCGACCTTTTCGTTTCCAGAGTCGCCGCAAGCCATCGAGCAATTCTGTGTCAACGAGCGGCTTCAGTTCCAGGCCAATACGATCTCTGGCCTGGTTCCACTGCTTTTCGGAGATGATGCCGGGAAACGAGTGCTCACGGATCAACCACTGATCAGACGGCACCGCCTTCCATTTGTGGAACTTGAAGTCATGCTTGCCATACACGTACGCGCCCTTATAGGTCGGGTCGAGAAAGAGATTGCGCAGCTTCTGAACCGTCCACAGCGTAGGCCCCCGAAACACTTGCCGCGCATTCAGGATCTTTGCGATCTCATGGCGGTCCTTTCCTTGCTTTGTATAAAGGTCGTAGGCAAGCCGAACCGCTCGGATTGCCTCTGGCGGGCCCGGAATTAAGACAACACGGTCTGTGCTAACGCTCTTCCATTCACCGAATCCGGGGACGCATTTGGGCTTTCCATTCCGGTCGACAATTTGCCGCATCATGCCGAAAGGTGGGGTTCCCCCCTGCCAGAAACCCATGGACACGAGCCTCCGCTGCCCAGCCGAGATCTTTACCGAGAGCTCCCGACTGTATTCACCGGCCATGGTCCTCTTCAGTGCCTTCAGGAGATTGGAAATGGTGCTGTTGTCGTTCTCAAACTGTTCGGCACAATAGTGCACGGAGATGCCTGCCCGTTTGCACAGGTATTCGTAGTGGGCTGCCTCATCTGAATCCAGAAATCGCCCCCAGCGGCTCACATCGTATACCAGCACCTCCGAGAAATCCGCGGTTCCGAGCTCAACCATTCGGAGCAACTCCTGCAGGCCAGGCCGGCACTTGATGGTAGTCCCCGTCTTTCCTGCGTCGACGAAGGAGCGCACAATTCCGAGATTATGAGCGGCTGCGTACAGAGCAATCACGGCCGATTGACTTGCGATGGAATATTGCTGGTGGTCTGTGCTCATGCGGAGATACTGCGCTGCGCGCCGCAAGGCAGACTGGTCGGTTTGCGTCTCTTTGCGATTGCGAACAAGGAATCTCGGCATTGGAGGCCTCCTTTGTGCGCCTGGGCTTTAGAGCTTCCCCGAGACCGCCAAAATGCGTACTTGCGGGGTCGCGTCTCTGGTATGCCGAAGGCCTGCTCTGCCAGGCCCGAGTGTTTAAGACAATCTCTCCGGAATGACGAAGCCATCCAGACCGAAACTAGTGCGATTCCGCAGTGCTGGCTAGAGGGACTTCAGAGTGGCCGCGTAGTCAAGCTACGGATGATTGGGCTCGACGTGAAGATATGCATAGAGAAGAGACTTGCCGCTCGGATGGCTGCTGCCCCCGTGCGGCTCGGCTGTGACGAAGACAGCGTCGATACCGTTGAGCGCTTTCGCGTTCTCGGCTTTGAGAACCCAACATTTGTTGGCAGCGTTGTCCTCGTAGAAAATGCCGAGGCTCACCGCGTCGGACCGATCGGAGCCACGGCTGCCCCACGCCTGGAATGTGCTCGAATCGCGGATGCCCGGCTGTAGATCCAGATCGTACGCGTAAAAGATCAGCGACTTGCCTTTCGTGTAGAAGACGCGTCCGAAGGGCTTCTCTGTCTGGCCATTCCTGGCAACATCGTAGACCTCACCAACATAGAGATCC
>JBAPRR010000431.1:0-15470 GCA_049281195.1 Acidimicrobiales bacterium | reverse complement strand
TCACGCCTCCGAAAAGGTGGGAGAGGCCCTCGACGCCGCGGGCTTCTCGGTATCCATCGGCGACTACGGCCTCGAGACGTCGGTAGCGGCCCGCGCCGGGTCGGGACCTCTGCACATAGTCATCTGTGCCGAGTACGACGCCCTGCCGGGGGTCGGACACGCGTGCGGACACAACATCATCGCCGCGTCTGCGGTCGGAGCCGGCGTCGCATTGGCCTCGGTGGCAGATGACGTCGGGCTGACCGTAACGGTCCTAGGCACGCCGGCGGAAGAAGGAGGCGGCGGAAAGATCCTCATGATGGAACGGGGCGCCTTCGACGGAGTGCACGCCGCGATGATGGTTCACCCGTGGCCCCAGGACTGGCTGACCGGGGCCTGCCTCGCCGTTGATCATCTCGAGATCGATTACGCGGGCCGCAGCGCCCATGCATCCGCCGCCCCATGGCAGGGAATCAACGCCGGCGATGCTCTCGTCGTAGCGCAGGTTGCAGTGGGCTTGTTGCGTCAGCAACTGGCGCCGGGGAACCAGGTGCACGGCATCGTGCGTGTAGGCGGCGACGCTACGAACATCATCCCTAGCCACTCGAAGGCGACCTACATGTTGCGCGCCCGCACCTTGGAGCAACTGGAGAGTCTCCGGCCCCGCGTGCACAACTGCTTCGAGGCCGGTGCCATTGCCACCGGGTCCTCGTGGAGCATGAAAGAGCTGTCGCCGACCTATTCCCACATGGAGACGAATCCGTCGCTTCTGGCTTCGTGGCGGCGCAACGCTGAATCTCTGGGCCGTTCCTACGCCGCGGATGACTCTGGTGCGGCGATGCCCACGTTGTCGACGGACATGGCCAATATCTCGTTGGCGATACCCACGATTCATCCTCTCGTCGGTATAGAGACGCACGGCGCCGTCAACCACCAGCCGGAATTCACTGCAGCCTGCGTGGGGCCGTCCGCAGTTCGCGCCACGCTCGACGGCGCGATCGGTATGGCGTGGACAGCTATAGACGCCGCAACTGACGAAGCGATCCGGGAGCCTCTGCTCGCTCGGATCGGCTAGGGCTGATCGGCTGGGGCTGCACGGGCGACCGCGCCGCTCAGTGACCGGGCTGATAAACCCCGAAAGCTTCGCGAAGCACGTCGGACACCTCACCCAAAGTCGCCATTCGACCGAGGGCTACACGCATCGGATCGAGCAGGTTCTGAGATCCCCGGGCAGCTGCGGCAACCTCTGCGAGCGCCGCGTCGACACCCGATTGGTCACGCTCAGCCCGGACTCTCCTGGTGCGCTTGGTCTGTGCCACCGCGAGTGCCGGATCGATCGGAAAGACCTCAGCCGGTTGAGCCTCGGCGTCCACATAGCGATTCACGCCCACGATTATCTTCTCGTTGTTGTCGATCGCCTTGGCGTACGCGTAGGCCGCCTGCTCGATCTCTTCCTGCATGTATCCGGCTTCGATCGCGGCGACCGCTCCACCCATCTTGTCGATCTGCTCCAGGTACGCGAAAGCGGCCGCTTCGATGGAGTCGGTCAACGACTCGACGAACCAGCTCCCCGCGAGTGGGTCGACCGTGTCGGCCACTCCTGACTCGTTCGCGATCACCTGTTGGGTTCGCAGTGCGATCTTCGCCGCGTTCGTGGTCGGTAGACCCAACGCTTCGTCGATGCCGTTCGTGTGGAGGCTCTGGGTTCCGCCCAGAACTGCAGCCATGGCCTGCGTCGCCACCCGGACGATGTTGATCTCCGGTTGCTGTGCGGTAAGCGTCGAACCTCCGGTCTGGGTGTGGAAGCGAAGCGTCTTAGAGCGGCTGTCCAACGCTCCGAACCGTTCGGTCATGATCTTCGCCCACATCCGCCGAGATGCCCGGAACTTCGCAACCTCTTCGAACAGGTTGTTGTGAGCGTTCCAGAAGAAGCTGAGACGTGGCGCGAAGTCGTCGACCTTGAGACCCGCTGCTATTGCCGCCTCCACGTAAGCAATTCCGTTCGCGATGGTGAACGCGATCTCCTGCACCGCGGTCGAGCCGGCTTCGCGGATGTGGTAGCCCGAGATCGAGATGGTGTTCCATTGAGGCACGTTCTTCGAGCACCACGAGAAGGTGTCGGTGACGATCCTCATGGACGGGCGTGGCGGGTAGATGTAAGTCCCCCGCGCCACGTACTCCTTCAAGATGTCGTTTTGGATGGTTCCGCCGATCTCGCCCAGCGGGACACCGTCTTCCTCTGCCACGAGCGAATACAGAAGCAGCAGGATCGCGGCGGTGGCGTTGATGGTCATCGAGGTGGTGACCTCGCCGAGGGGGAGGTCCGCCAAAAGCAGCCTCATGTCCTCCAACGAATCGATGGCCACTCCAACCTTGCCCACCTCCCCGTCGGCTCTCGGGTGGTCGGAGTCGTAACCCATCTGGGTGGGCAGGTCGAAGGCGCAAGACAGGCCGGTCTGCCCCGCGCCAAGGAGGAACTTGAAGCGCTCATTGGTGACTTCGGCCGAGCCGAAGCCCGCGTACTGGCGCATCGTCCACAGACGGCCCCTGTACATCGTGGGGTGGATTCCCCGCGTGTACGGGAACGCTCCTGGCTCTCCGAGCTTGGACTCTGGATCCCAACCCTCCAGATCACCGGCTTCGTAGACCGGCCGGATCTCTATCCCTGAGTCGGTCGTCCGCACGTCTTTTTCTTCTGGGGCCACTTCCAAAGCCTACGTGCGGGCGGTTCAGGCGAATAATCCGGTAATCCGGGACGGACCCGCCGAGTCCCCTAGTCCGGGCGGCCTTGTGGGCAGGTCTGCCCGCTCAGGCGCCTGCCACACCGACCGGCACCGCGACCGGAACGGCGTGTGGCATGCACAGCTCGTCGTACTCGGCGATGACGATCGGTGCCGCGTTCTCACCGCAAGCCGGGCATTCCGGATCGCGACGCACCTTGAAGGTCCGGAACGACTCCTCCAGAGCGTCGAACGAGAGCAGACGCCCGATCAGCGGGTCGCCAATTCCAAGAATCAGCTTGAGTGCTTCGAGAGCCTGAATCGATCCCACGATCCCCGGCAGTACTCCGAGCACACCCGCCTCTGCGCATGAGGGAGCGAGCTCGGGGGGAGGAGGCTCCGGGATCATGCAGCGGTAGCAGGGGCCGTTGTACGGATCGAACACCGTGACCTGTCCCTCGAAGCGGAAGATCGATCCGTGGACCACAGGAATGCGCGTCAGCAACGACGCGTCGTTCACCAGATAGCGCGTCGGGAAGTTGTCGGTGCCGTCGACGATCACGTCGTAGCCGGAGATGATGTCGAGGACGTTGTCGGCGCCGAGCCTGACGTCGTACGTGATGACGTTCACGTCGGGGTTCATGGCGGTCAGGGTCTTTTTGGCGGAGTCCACCTTCCTCTCACCGATGCGGTCGAGGTTGTGGAGGATCTGGCGCTGCAGGTTCGAGGCATCGACCACATCCATGTCGATGATTCCGATCGTCCCCACCCCGGCCGCGGCCAGGTAGAGAGCGGCCGGCGATCCGAGGCCACCTGCGCCCAGGAGGAGCACCTTCGAATCCAGAAGCTTCTGCTGACCCGCCACTCCGACCTCGGGCAGAAGAAGGTGGCGGTGATAACGGTTGCGCTGCTCGGCATCGAGGGTCCTGGGCGTCGACCAGGGCCGGCCCTCGTCCTTCCACCGGTTGAACCCGCCGATCAGAGAGGAGACGTCCTTGTAGCCGAGGGCCTGCATCGTGAGGGCCGCGAACGCGGACCGGTTCCCGCCGGCGCAGTACACGACGACCGGTGCGTCCTTGTCGGGAATGCGTCCCTCCACCTGGAACTCGAGGAAACCCCTGGGCAGGTGGATGGTGCCCGGGAGGGCGCCCTGCTCGTTCTCGTCGGCCTCACGCACATCGAGAAGCGTCACCTGCCCGAGCCGCGGCTCGACCTCGGCGGGTTCTACCTCGCGGATCTGTGATTTGGCCTGTACGAGCAGGTCACGGGGTGTCGCCATCTTCTTCCTCCAGAAATGGGGGTCTTCCTGTCTTAAAACCTTACTTGTGCCATCAACATTCCCACTTTGCCCCTGGCCGACCCGCCCCGGTGCCCGTGGCTGCCAGCTCGTGTCCGGGAACGCCAGCTCGTGTCCGCGACCGCCAGCCGGCGGCGCCTAGGGTCCGGCGCGTGGACCTCAAGTCGGCCGCCCTACAGAGACGCATGGTCCGGTGCTTCTCCGAGGAGGCCGTGGACCCTGCGGCGATCGATCGCATCCTCGACCTCGCGAACCGGGCGCCGTCGGCGGGGAATACCGATGGGCGGGCCTTTCTGCTTCTTGTGGGGCGGGAGCAGACACAGGTCTATTGGGACGCAACCACCACAGCCGAGTGGCGGGCGAAGGGCCGCCGGTACCGGGGAATGGCAAATGCGCCGATCGTCGTCGTGGTACTCGCTGATCCGTCCCGTTACACCGACCGCTACGACGAACCGGACAAGCGGACGTCGGGGCTCGGCACCGGAGCCGGGGGCGAAGGATCGTGGCCCATCCCCTACTGGTACTTCGACGCCGGGGCGGCGGTCATGGCGATGTTGCTGGCCGTAACCGACGAAGGCCTCGGCGCATGCTTCATCGGGAACTTCAGAGGTGAGGACGAGCTGCTGCGCAACTGCTCAGTGGTGGGTTCGTGGCGATTCGTGGGAGCGGTACTTATCGGCCACCCGGAAGGAGAAGACCCACCGTCAGCCTCGGTGCTCCGTGGGAGGCCGCCGTTGTCTCAGGTCGTGCACCGTGGCAGGTGGAACATTGGCTGACCTGCATAGCAACGATGCACCGGAGCACTGAATCCTAAATAGCGACCGGTCCTTTAAACACCAAAGACTGACAACAACAAGCGTTAAATCGCCATTTTCCTTGTCCTCATTTTTGCTTTATCAAGCCTTCATATACACACCGTGAAATGCCCTCAAGCGGTTCCGGTCAACCGACGAGACCCGGGGCATGACACACGCCACACACTCAGCAGAAAGTGCATACGCGGCTGCTCCCAGAATGGGATCCATACGTCGGTGGTGCCGCGCCGGGGTGTTGAGCATCCTGGCCGCGACTATCGGCGCGCTCGGCTTGAGCTCAGCGGCATTCGCAACGACATCGTCCAGCGGACTTTCAGCCGCGTCCGTACCGGCAACCGCAACGACGCTTTTGACTCCGGAAGTCGTCTACACGTCGAACCGAGGAGCCAACATCGTCGAGCTGCTTCCGACGGGAGCAGTCGTGATCCTGCAGCGCACAGTGAGCACGCTCACGACCGTGACTCCTGCAACCCCGACGGCTCCGGCCACAACGACGACATCGGTAACCGTGAAGAAGACGGTCACCATCGAGCCGGCACCATCGTCTACGACAACGACTGCCTCCTTTACGGCCACTCACACAAAGCAGGTGACGTTCGTCGCCAGGCCGCGCGTCTTCGTGGCACGTCGTTACTGGATTCGCGGACGGCACGTAGCCGCCTACTACCGCGGCTACAACGATCCGGCTCGTAGCGGGAATCCGTGCCAGCACTGATGATCACTTCCATGTGCTGACGTTTCGTCCTGTTCGAAACGTTTGATGTTCAGATCGCCCCGGGGCGCCCAGCTGCGCCCCGGAGCGATTTTTTATCGGCAGACCCAGGGGCGTCCGGGGGGCCTGCACCACCCGCTCCCAGCGCACTAAAGATCCCTTCGATGCACCATTCCATGGAAGCCTTCCCGGGCTGGACGTCTCCGCAGACGACATCGTGGGCGTTGCTTCGACCGGCGGTGGCGGCGGTTACTACCTGGTCGGATCCGACGGAGCGGTCTACGCGTTCGGTGACGCCACCTACCAGGGTGGTGCAAACACGCTCACCGACCCGCCCGCACCGATCACGGGCATCGCAGTCGACCAGATGACGGGCGGTTACTGGCTAGTCGGTTCGGACGGAGGAGTTTTCGCCTACAACTGCCCGTTCTCGGGCTCAATGTCGGCGCAGTCGCTGGCAGCACCGATCGTCGGGATCTCCGCCCCGTCGACGAACCCGGTATAGCGATCCGTCATAGCAAATCCCGACGAGACGGGAGACAGATAGGAATCCAGCAAGCTTGACGGATACACCCAGTCGGCAGGCTCACGGTATGCAAACCATCGAATCACTCCGCGCCCGTCCGATTCCTCCGGTGTCTCGCGCACCACTCGAGGATCTCGATTCCATCCCGGTGGTGGCCTGGATCGACGATGCGCTCGACAACGTCGGGCACGACCCACGTTCTGTTTATGTCGAGAAGTTCTGGCTGCCATTTCTCGGACCGACGTGCGTGTGGATGATGCGCAACATCGCCTTGTCCTTCGAATCGAACCCGGAAGGATTCGAGCTCGACTTCGAGTTAACGGCTCGTCAGATCGGTCTGGGAGATCGAAACGGACGACGTTCGCCGTTTCAGCGCAGCCTTCGCCGCCTCATCAGCTTCGACATCGCGCGGGCAACAGAACACGGGGATCTCGCTGTGCGGCGATTTCTTCCTGTGGTGCCGGCCCAATACATGATCAGGCTCGGGGCCGCCGCAGGTGAAAGCCACAGACAGTGGGTCGAGGCTCTCGCAGACATCGACCCCGGCATGACCCGGCTCAGGTGGAGAGCCCGGCGGATCGCCCTCGGGTTGATGGCCCTCGACGACGACTACGCCACCGTCGAATCCGAGCTGCTCAGCTGGCACCTCCACCCCGCTCTGGCCTGGGACGCAGCTAACTGGGCCTGGCGGCAGGGAGGCTCGCCTAACAGGCGGGGGGGTGCATCAGACAGTCAGGCCGGCTCACCCGACAGTCAGGCCGGCTCACTCGACAGTCAGGCCGGCTCACCCGACAGTCAGATTTCCGCCCTGCGAGGGACAACTCAGTAACGCCCTTTTCGCTCTTCGGAAACGCGCAGTTCATCTTGCGGTCGTAGCCTGTCGGCCGTGGCGACCTGCGTCCTGCGTGTCGGCATGCCCGACCGTCCCGGTGCTCTCGGAGCCGTTGCAAGCCGAATCGGGGCCGTCCATGCGGACGTCATCGGCATCGAGATCCTTACCAGGGCCGACGGAAGAGCGATGGATGAGATCATCGTCGAGGTCGACGGCGATCTACTCCCCCTATTGCTGTCGGAGATCGAAGAAGTCGACGGCGTCGAGGTCGAAGAGGTGCGCACCCTTCGTTCCGGAGTCAGGGATCGAAGGCTCGACGCGTATCTGACAGCATCCGCACTCCTCGAGGCGCACACCCCGGACGAGCTGTTGGCCGCCCTGGCGGTCCGGGTATCAGATGAGCTCGACGCGACCTGGGTGACTGTCCTCGACACTGAATCCGAGCTGGTGCTCGCCTCTACCGGCCGTCCACCATCCACCGACTGGCTCGTCACGGAATTCAGAAGCTGCAAGAGCGCCACAGCAAGCGACCACTCGAAGGATGCCGGGACCTCCGACCGGGTCTGGGCCGATCTCGATCGGTTTGACGCGGCTCTGTGCGCGGCACGGCCGGGATGGGACTTCTCGGATCACGAGACACAGAAGCTCGTGACGATCGCCCGCATCGCCGACGCCAGATGGTCGGAGGTCGCCACGAGGGGTATAGGCCCCAGGCTCTGAGGTGGCTGGGCTGTTATCCGCGGTTATCGCGGGCTATCCGCGGTTATGGCGGACTATCCGCGGGACCTCGGCTTACCGGATTGTCGAGCCAGCTCGTGAGCGCCTTCCTGCCAGCGGGCGACGGTCCAGATGAGATCCGACAGCCTGTTCAGATAGGGACCGACGAACGACACATCGTCGTTCGCCAAGTCCTCCTGAGCGCTGATCACGAGCCGCTCGGCGCGCCGAACCACGGTCCTCGCCTGGTCCAGCAGTGCGGATGTCCGGTCCTGACCGGGAACCACGAAGTCGGCAGGAACCTCGGTGAGTTCCTTGAAGCCGTCGATCTGTACCTCGAGCTCTCGCACCATCTCATCGGTGACCAAGCTCTTGCCGGCGTGAAGCTTGTGACGATCCTCGGGCGGCGTCGCGATCTCGGCCATGACCACCCACAGGCTTCGCTCGATCCCCACAAGAAGCGTGTCGAGCTCTGATCCGCGCTCGGTCTCCGCCCTGGCTACTCCAATGACCGCCTGAGCCTCGTCGACCGCTCCGTTCGCCTCGATGGACGGGTGGTCCTTCTTGACCCGCTTCCCGTACAGGAGTCCGGTGGTTCCATCGTCTCCGGTGCGTGTGTAGACCTTGGGCACTACGAAGGATCGTACCGGTGGGACGCCGGGTGGGCAGTGGCCGCGTCGGAGGAGACTGCGGACGGGCGGGTCAGGGGAGATCGCGGGCGGGTCACAGGAGATGGTGTCCCGGCCAAAACCGGTCAGAAGCTGCCCGATCGGGCATTAGCCTTGTTCGGATGTCCAAGGCGGAAGGCCAATTGTCACCGAGTGCGGCCATTGCTCTTGGAGCAATGCCGCTGGATGAACGCGGACAGGCCTATCTGCAGGCCGTTCGCGACCGGGTCGTCATCTTCGACGGGGCCATGGGCACGTCGCTTCAGATGGCCGGACTCACGGCTGACGACTTCGGAGGCCCGAACCTCGAGGGCTGCAACGAGTTCCTCGTCATCACCCGTCCCGATGTGATCGAAGGAGTCCATCGCTCCTTTCTCGAAGCGGGGGTCGACGTTGTAGAGACCGACGCATTCGGGGCGTTCAGCACGGTTCTCGCCGAGTACGGCATCGCGGACAGGGCTTACGAGATCAACGTCGCCGCGGCGCAGATCGCCCGGCGTGCCGCGGACGCATTCTCCACACCGCAACGTCAGAGATTCGTCGCCGGGAACCTCGGCCCCGGTACCAAGTTCCCCGCTCTCGGCCAGATCCGCTACGAGCAGCTGCGCGACGCATACCAGGAACAGGCGGCCGGCCTTCTCGAGGGCGGCGTGGACCTCTTCGTCGTGGAGACCGTCTACGACCTGCTTCAGGCCAAGGCCGCGCTCAACGGCTGCAAGCGTGCCATGGTCGAGGCCAACCGACGCGTGCCGCTTCAGGTTCAGGTGACCATCGAGCTGACCGGGCGCATGCTTCCGGGAACCGAGATCGGTGCCGCGGTGAACGCTCTCGAAGCGATGCGTCCCGACGTCATCGGGCTCAACTGCGCCACCGGTCCGTCGGAGATGGGCGAAGCCGTCAGGTATCTGACCCAGAACACGCTGTTGCCGGTCGTCGTCCAGCCGAACGCCGGCCTACCTTCGGTCGTCGACGGAGCGATGCACTACGACCTCACCCCCCAACAGCTCGCCGATCACCTCGAGAGGTTCATCGTCGAGCACGGTGTGAACGTGGTCGGCGGTTGTTGCGGAACGACGCCCGAGCACCTGAAGGCGGTCGTGGAACGCTGCAGCAACCTGACACCCGCGGTTCGTCATCCGCAGCCCGAACCCGGCGCGTCATCGATGTACACCGCGGTGAACTTCCATCAGGACACTTCGTTCCTGGTCGTGGGGGAACGGACCAACGCGAACGGCTCCCGGGCATTTCGCGAGGCCATGCTCGCCGAAGAGTGGGACACCACAGTGGCGATGGCGGTGGAGCAGGTCAAAGAGGGCGCCCACGTGCTCGACGTATGCGTGGACTACACGGGATCAGACGGCGTCGCGGACATGGAACAAGTCGCGAGCCGCTTCACGACTCTCGCCACGGTGCCCCTGATGGTCGACTCGACCGAGGCACCCGTCGTGCGCACAGCACTCGAGTGGCTGGGCGGAAGAGCGATCATCAACTCCGTCAACCTGGAGGAGGGGGCCGAGCCGGGCACCCGACTCGACAGCTTCCTTTCGTTGGCGCGTGAGTTCGGGACTGCCGTCGTCTGCACGTGCATCGACACCGAGGGGCAGGCGAGGACGGCGGAGTGGAAGCTTCGTGCGGCAAGGGCCATCCACGATCTGGCGGTCGACAAATACGGCCTCGAGCCGTCCGACCTCATCTTCGACCCGCTCGCGCTTCCCCTTTCGACCGGCATGGAAGAGAGCCGGAGGGACGGCATCGAGACCCTCGAGGGGATCAAGGCCATCAAGAGGGAGCTTCCTGGTGTCTTTACGATCCTGGGGCTCTCCAATGTGTCGTTCGGCCTGAACCCGGCAGCGCGCCATGTCCTCAACTCGATGTTCCTACACGAGTGCGTCGAAGCCGGGCTCGATGCGGCGATCGTGCACGCCGGCAAGATCATCCCGCTGTCGCGTATCGACGAGCGCGCTCGTGAGGTATGTCTCGATCTGATCTACGACCGGCGGACGGAGGGTTACGACCCGCTGCAAGAGCTCCTTTCGATCTTCGAAGGTGCCACGGCCGTGGCGACGGTGAAAGAAGACAGGTCCGGTTGGCCCGTCGAACAGAGGCTGGAGCGCAGGATCATCGACGGGGACCGCAACGGTCTCGAGCTCGATCTCGCCGAAGCCTTGGAAGAGGGGCGCGGCGCCCTTCAGATCGTGAACGACGTATTGCTCCCCGGCATGAAGATCGTCGGCGATCAGTTTGCATCGGGCGAGATGCAACTGCCCTTCGTCCTGCAGTCCGCCGAGACCATGAAGTCCGCCGTCGCGTTCCTCGAACCGCACATGGAGAAGTCCGATCAGGGCGGCAAGGGCACCGTCGTTCTTGCGACTGTCCGCGGCGACGTGCACGACATCGGCAAGAACCTGGTCGACATCATCCTCACCAACAACGGCTACCAGGTCGTGAACCTGGGCATCAAGGTCCCCATCTCCGAGATGGTTGCGGCTGTCAACGAGCACAAGGCAGATGCCATCGGCATGAGTGGCCTGCTGGTCAAGTCGACCTTGATCATGCGCGAGAACCTCGAGGAGTTGAACCAGAAGGGCCTGGAGAAGATCCCGGTGCTGTTGGGTGGCGCGGCTTTGACCCGTTCATACGTCGAGCACGACCTGCGGCAGGTCTACAACGGCCGCCTCTTCTACGGTAAGGACGCCTTCGAAGGGCTGCGCACGATGGACCGCGTGATGGAGATCACAAAGAGCGGCATCGACGATCCTGAATTCGGGCGCAAGCTCGGTGCGCAACGTTCGAAACTCAAGCGTCTCGAAAGCGAGAAAGACGCACCGGATCCTGATCGACCTTCGCGCTCGCCCGAAGTTGAAACCGACAACACGATATTCGTGCCTCCTTTCGTGGGTGCGCGGATGGCAAAAGGCATCGCCTTGGACGACATCTCGTCGTTCCTCAACCAGACCGCGCTTTTCCGCAACCAGTGGGGTTACCGTCCGGACAAGGGGGAGGACGACGCGAACTTCAAGGAACGGATAAGCGCTGTCCTCCGCGCGGAGCTCGACAAGGCCAAGGCGGCCGACCTGTTGATTCCGCAGGTGGCGTGGGGCTACTTCCCCGCAAACTCGGACGGGGACGATCTCGTCATCTTCACCGACGAGTCCCGCAAGACTGAGAGGGTCCGGTTCCACCTGCCGCGCCAGGGTAAGGAACCATGGCTGTGCATCGCCGACTTCTTCCGACCGATCGGGGATGGGCCCGAACACGAGGACTGGGCTGCATTCCATCTCGTGACAATGGGATCGGCCATCTCGGTGGAGGCCGCCCGGCTCTTCGCCGAGGACCGGTACACGGAGTACCTGCACCTGCATGGTCTCGGAGTGGAGATGGCTGAAGCGCTCGCCGAGTACTGGCACCTGAGGATCCGTCAGGAATGGGGCTTCGCCGACCAAGACGGTCCCACGCTCACCGGGTTGTTCAGACAGCAGTACCGGGGCGGCCGCTACTCCTTCGGCTACCCGGCCTGCCCCAGCCTGGAGGACAACGCCACGGTCGTCGAGTTGTTGGACGGCGGGAAGATCGGCGTCGAGGTAAGCGAGGGTTTCCAACTCCACCCCGAGCAGACCACGCTCGCTCTGATCTGTCACCACCCACAGGCGAAGTACTTCGTCGCCTGAGGGCGCTGGGCTCTGGTTGGGTCGACGGTCCTGAGCGCGGCCGGCGGTCGCATCGCTCCGACTTGAACTTCTAAAGATTCGAACTTGTAAAGCCTTGAACTTGTAGAGCCTTGAACTTGTACAGCCTCGAACTTGTAGAGACACTTTCCGTTCCGGCAGGTAGTGCTCCGGGTACGAGTGCAAATGAACACGGCAATCACAACGAACACCTGGACGATGACGAGGTCTGGACAGACGCGCCCGGCGTGATCGGGTAGTTCCGACGTTTTCCAGCCTGTCACACCGCGTTTTGACGCCTGGTGTAACGCGGTTGATGGGGATACCCTGTTCGCGACGGTCATTCTGATGAATCTGCGCTGTCAGCGGAAGTCATTTTCGGGTTGGCAGCGGCAGAACTCTCTCAACGCATGAAAACGCCTCGATTCACGCGGACCAAACCTTCTTACCCGCGCATTGCATCGTTGTGCTGCTTGATCTCTCTGATCAGCGGCACCGCCGTTTTGTCGACTGCAGGCATCGCCGCGGCCGCAGCCTCGAGCACGACCACAACGGCGTCCACCACCTCGACCTCGACCTCGACCTCGACCTCGACTTCCACGTCGACCTCGACGCCCACGTCGACTTCGGGAACGACCGCCACCACATCCAAGTCGTCGGGCTCCTCTCGACCGACCGGAGCCGACGCCGACCAGGCTCTGGAGTCTCTGATGCTCGGCGCGCCCTTGCCGGGCCTGGTCAAGTTCGTTCTGGTCGGGCCCGGGGCGACAAACGGAGTCCTGACGAATCAGACGATGGGGAGCTACTCGAGCGATCCCACTCAGGTAGAGCAGGAGTTCAACCAGTACTCGGCCCAGTCGGGGTTCGCAGGATGGATCAAGACCTGGCAGGACCCGAGCGGCACAAACGTGCTCGTCGAGATCGCCATCCGATTCCACGATCCAGCGGAAGCGAGCGCGAACGCCGCGGCATTCGTGTCGGCCCTTTCAAAGGGGCTCGCGAACGGCACCCGGGCCGCTATCCCGAGCATCAAGGGTGCTGCTGCATTCATCATCGACGAGCCGGCGAGCAAATCGGGGAACACGAGCATTCCGGCGCAGCAGGTTCAAGCAGTCGTTTTCGCCGACTCGAACTACTTCATCGCCCTCCACTCGGATTCTCCCAACGGCGGTGGAAGCCATCCCATCGCCGCCGGCACCGTCGTCGCTCTAGCCCTGCAGCAATACCAGAACCTTGCTCGAGTGCTCCCTAAGCCTCCGACCAAGGGTCAGGTTTCGTCCCACACCGCGAAGAGCGGACCTTCTGCGTTGTTGGTCGGGATCGGGCTGCTCGCTGCCGTCATCGTGGTGATTGTCGTTGTGGCCGTCGCCACCAGACGTCGGTCAAACAAAATGGATCGACAATCAGAACGGCTGCTCGGCACCAGGACCGGTGAGCCGCCGCGCGTCCGAACGCCGGCTTCTGTTAATGGGACAGACGGCTCGGCCGGGGCCGGGCCGGCTGCGGCTGGGGCCGGGGCTGCGGGTGGGGCGAGGCGCACTGGGTCTGCGGCTGGGCGAGGATCCCGTCCGCGCAGACCCTCGTTGATCAGGGACAGCAAGAGCGAGGTCGACCAGGCACAGAGAGACCAGGGACAAAAAGACGACTTCGTCGTGCCGAGCCGAAACGGAGGCTCAAAAGGGGCACCGAATGGCGGGTCGAATGGCGGGTCTAACGGCGGGTCAAAACGTGGGGCGCATGCTGGACGTCTTGCCGGGGTGGGCATGCGGAGCCCGCGCGGCCAGCGGGCTCAGAAATTCACGGACTCGCGGACGAACCATCCGAGTGCCGCAGCGACTCTTGCCCAGACGAAGCCGAGCAACACCTCAGCGGGCTGGTACGAGGATCCGAGTGACACCAACCAACGCCGGATCAGATACTGGGACGGCACCGGTTGGACCAATCACGTTGCCGAGCCGGAGTCCGGGCGCAACTCCTGATCCAGAGCACAGCGGCCGAAGCGCACCGCTGTGGTGAGATTCCGAAAAGTTTGTTGATCTATTAGGTTTTTTTATGTGGCAACCATTGCTTATTGCTAATAGTGCCGTTGTACCCTAAGCGGGTGATTTCGCTTGACATGGCGGCTGTGGTGGTCGGGATCGCACACACGGTCGACCAGGTGATCGATTGGCTCGAACGGACTCTCGGCGTCAACGGCGCCGGTCTCACCGTCCTGTTCTGCGTGGCGGTCGGTGTCCTCGTTGTGCTCCTCATGTTGCTCGACCATCTGTCGAAACGGCGTGCCATCCGGGTCGCGCATGCCGGCCGTTATGTCGCCGCCGAACCGATTCCACGCCGCTTTGCCATCCACAGATCCGCCGATCGGGAGCGCGTCGTCGACCCGGTGAGCGTCGGGCGTGCGCGTGATTCGACCAATCCGCGCTACCGGCCCGACATCTCGTTGAGTGACGTGCCCGACCCCGCCTTCCCGACTCTTGAAGAGGTTCGGAGGAAGACGGGTCAGAGTGGAAAGGTCTTTGCTGAGCTTCTTGGGAGGCTCTCCAGAGAAGAGTCCAAGATGCTCGGCACCGACGCTGCCGGGACAGAATCTGCGTTGGCCGATATGGCCGATATGGCCGGTGCAGGAACGGTCGGTGCTGGGTCGTCAGGCGCTTGGGCGGAGTCGCCTGCTGCTCCTGAGCTGATCGCGGCCACGATCACGCTTGGTGGGAGTGGTGAAGCGCGTGCGCAATCCACTGTCGCTCCGATTCCGAACTCGCCGAAAGCGCACCCGTTGGGTGCGCAGGGCTTCGACCTTCTACTGCTTCCTTTGGACTCGCAGTCGGTGTCGGGTGTTGGGTCGGGGACGGCATCGCCGTCGGACGTTGCGTCGGCATCGGACGTTGCGTCGGCATCAGACGTTGCGTCGGCATCGGTGGAATCTGCGATCGACGAGCCCTTCGCCAGGACCGGAAGTGTCCCAGAGATTCAGATTGAAGCAGCGACTGAAGCGGGAGCTACTCCCCTTGCGGCGGACCCTTTGCAACAGGCACCTGTCCCCGGGTGGTACCAGGATCCAGACGGAGCGCCGGGAGATCTGCGCTACTGGGACGGCGGAAGCTGGACAGAGCGACGTCCGGCCTGAGCGAAGTATCAGACCGCACACTTCGCGCTCGCGGTTGGCACACGATGGGTCACCAGGGTCTGCGCGTCATCCTTCACGAAAGGCTCGACTGAAGGTCCGCGCCCCGACCGGCCCGACCGGCCCGACCTTGATCCGCCCGACTCGATCGAGACCGCACGACCGCGCCGCGAATCCACCGACGTCCCACATGCGATGTCGGTCGGTGCCAAGCGCGAACCGGAGCGGAACTACTCGCGGTCTATGGATCGTTCTCGTCATCAGACAGCAGTGACTGCTGCTTCGGAGTCTGTTTGCTCGGTCGCCGTCTTGTGGTCGATGGTGGATCGGACTTCTTCGGTGCTTTCGAATCGGTGCGTGATCCGGAAGCAGCTTTGTGGGGATGGTCGGGCGGGACGAGCCTCATGTTGCCGAGAGT
>JBAPRR010000430.1:0-2508 GCA_049281195.1 Acidimicrobiales bacterium | reverse complement strand
TTCGGGCCCATGCCGTGGGAGCACGAGGTCAACACGGTGCTTGCCGCCGCGGCCCGGCCGGGAGGACACTCGGACCTGGCCGACTGGAACCGCGCCATCGCGGCCGACCCGTCCCTGCTCTGGCCGGACGGAATCCACCCGCAGCCGTCCGGAGCCAGGCTCTACGCCCGCGTCGTAATCTCGGCCGCCCAGGCCGTGCTTTCCCGCGCCCAGCCGTCGTCATGCCCGAACGGTTAGATGCTTATCTCATTTCCCTGCGACCCGCCCTGGCGGCCATGATGGATCACATGGGCCACGTGCAAGTCTCCCACCTCGATTACTACCTGCCTGACGGGCGACTGCTGCTCAACGACGTGAACTTCCGGGTCGGGCGGGGAGACGTGGCCGCGCTGGTAGGGCCGAACGGTGCTGGCAAGACAACCCTGCTGAGACTCGCCTCCGGGGAACTGAAGCCAGACTCGGGGACGGTCACGACCAGCGGCGGGCTCGGCGTGATGCCGCAGTTCGTCGGCTCAGTGCGGGACGAGCGGACTGTCCGCGACCTGCTGGTGGCCGTGGCGCGGCCGACCGTCAGGGACGCGGCGCTGGCCGTGGACGCGGCCGAACTCGCGATCATGGAACGCGACGACGAGGCCGCCCAGATGGCTTACGCGCAGGCACTGTCCGACTGGGGCGACGCGGGCGGGTACGCGGCCGAGACCAGCTGGGACATGTGCACGATGGCCGCGCTCGGCGTGCCATACGAGAAGGCGCAGTGGCGCCAGGTGCGCACTCTGTCGGGCGGCGAGCAGAAGCGCCTCGTGCTCGAAGCCTTGCTACGCAGCCCCGATGAGGTGCTGCTCCTCGACGAGCCCGACAACTACCTCGACGTACCCGGCAAGCGGTGGCTGGAAGACCAGTTGCGCGAGACGACCAAGACCGTGTTGTTCGTCTCGCACGACCGGGAGCTGCTCGCCCAGGCGGCATCGGTGATCGTGAGCGTCGAGCCGGCCCCGGGCGGGTCCGACGTGTGGTTGCACGGCGGCGGGTTTGCCACGTTTCACGAGGCCCGCGAACATCGGTTCCAGCGGTTCGAGGAACTGCGCCGCCGTTGGGACGAGAAGCATGCCCAGCTCAAGCGGCTCGTCGCCGACATGCAGCAGTACGCCGCGCGCAGCGATGAAATGGCGTCCCGCTACGCCGCCGCCCAGACCCGGCTGCGCAAGTTCGAGGAGGCCGGGCCACCACCCGAGCCGCCGCGTAAGCAGAACATCCGGATGCGGCTGCGCGGCGGCCGAACCGGCACGCGGGCCATCACCTGCCACAGGCTCGAGCTGACCGGGCTTATGAAGCCGTTTGACCTAGAGGTCTTCTTCAGCGAACGGGTGGCCGTGCTCGGCTCCAACGGATCAGGCAAGTCCCACTTCCTGCGGCTCCTCGCCGGACAGGAAGTAGCGCATACCGGTACCTGGAAGCTCGGCGCGCGTGTCGTCCCAGGCTTCTTCGCCCAGACCCACGCCCACCCGGAACTGGAGGGGCGGACGCTCACCGGCATCCTGTGGGACTCCTACGCCAAGGACCGTGGCGCTGCGATGAGCGTGCTTCGCCGGTACGAACTGGAACGTCAAGGCGACCAAGTGTTCGGCAGGCTATCTGGCGGGCAGCAGGCGCGGTTCCAGATTTTGCTGCTCGAATTGCAGGGAGCGACCGCACTCGTCCTCGATGAGCCGACGGACAACCTTGACCTAGAGTCGGCCGAGGCACTCCAATACGGCTTGGAGTCCTACGAGGGAACCGTGCTCGCAGTGACCCACGACCGCTGGTTCGCCCGCACCTTCGACCGCTTCCTCATCTTCGGTGCCGACGGCGTGGTCCGTGAGACCTCCGAGCCCGTATGGGACGAACGCCGCGTCAGTCGCACCCGCTAAGGCTTGCCCAGCGATCTTCAATCTGGAACCACGCCATCGCCGTGCACGAGGGAATCACATGTCTCGGTGGTGCGGGTGGTCCCAACCCCCAGGGATTCAACCAGCATCGCGAGCTCGGCCTGGATTGCCTGCGCGTCAGCGTCGTCTGGAGCCATGCGCTCGGCTTCGATGAAAACCACCGACCCCTTCGACCTCGTCGATGCACGGCGAGCAGCCGCCGATGATTGCCGTGCGGCGTGTCTTGATGATGCGGACCGTCGGCCGGTAGCCCATGTGCAGCGCGGCATGGTGCATGGGCTTGAGAGCTATCAGCGTCGACCGGCTGGGAGACCCGGGATAGGTCCGCCAGTGCTGACGATACCCGTAACCTTTAGGCTCCCAGCAGGTGTCACCTGTGCATGCCGCTTGCCATCGGCGTTAGTTATCACGACTTCGGTCGGGTTGGTAAGAGCGATGCAGCAGTAGTTACCGCCATCTTGCTGAACGCTGATGGACAGCAAGCGTCTGTTGTTATCTCGCTGCCACTCTTCCATGCAGTCATACAGTCCGCGCATGGAAGGATTCTCGAAGTAAACGAGGTTGTGCTTGTTCAGGTCTGACA
>JBAPRR010000429.1:0-2934 GCA_049281195.1 Acidimicrobiales bacterium | reverse complement strand
GAAGATGGGTATCGCGACGGACCTCGTGAATCGAGCCGAGGAGATCGCCCGCGAAGCCGGTTGCTACAAGGTGCAACTCATTTCAAATGCACGCCGGTCCGGCGCGCACGAGTTCTACGAAGGCCTTGGGTTCGATGCCCCGGTGAAAGGCTTTCGCAAGTACCTGTAGCTCCGCGGCCCTACTCGCCCATCAAGCGCCTTCTGGCTCTGCGGAAAACGAGCATGTTTCCTATGGCGAGAACGATGGCGACAATGCAGAAAACGGCGATGTCGGTGCGGGCCTTCTCATGCGTGACCAGAGCTGCGATCAGCAGACCACCGAACAAGGTGATGACGCCCAACGACAGTTGGACGACGTGACCGACGACGAAGCGCATGCCAGGCGGCAGCGCCTCGATCTGTGACTTGAAATCACCCTCGTCCATCAACCAGCCCTGTCCATCAACCTGTCCCGTCCATCAACCAGCCCCGTCCATCAACCAGCCCCGCTCTTCTGCTGACTCTTCCTGTGCTCGGCAGCAAGGTACGCGAGCCGAGACATGATTTCCGCCATCTGGAAGTCCTTCGGGGTGAAAACCTCGGCGATGCCCTTGCCCTTGAGGATCTCGGCGTCTTCGGCGGGGATGATCCCACCGAGGACAACGGGGGCATCCACGCCGGCGCTGCGTAGCAGATCCAGGACTTCCGGAATCAGATCGAGGTGGCTCCCGGACAGGATCGACAGGCCGACCACGTCGACGTCCTCGTCTCTCGCGGTGGCTGCGATCTCAGCCGGACTCAGCCGGATCCCCTGGTAGATGACCTCAAAACCGGCATCCCGAGCAGCCACAGCAATCTGTTCCGCGCCGTTCGAGTGTCCATCGAGTCCGGGTTTGGCGACGAGAAGCCGTGGTGGGCCGCCTTCGGTTTCGGCCGTGATCTTCCGGACGATCGCGGTGGCCGAGGCCAGGGAGCCAACGGTGCGATGGCCCACCGCGCCGGCGACACCGGTCGGGGCGCGGTACTCCCCGAAGATCTCGCGAAGAACTGTTGCCCATTCGCCCGTGGTGCCGCGGGCGTGAGCCAGAGCAATGGTCGGTCCCATGATGTTGGCCGACTCGTTCTTGGCTGCTTTGCGCAATTCGGAGAGAGCGTCGGACACAGCGCCGGAATCGCGTGAGGACCGCCAGACCTTTACCTCGGCGATGAGCTCCGCTTCGATCGCCGGGTCCACCTTCATAACCGCGCCGATCCCGTCTGCGCCCGGGCCTTCGGCCAGAGGCGAGGGCTCCGACTCGGTGAAGCTGTTCACGCCGATGACCTTGAGGTCGCCGGATTCAATCCGTCGCACGCGCTCGGACTGGCTGGCAACCAGGCGCCCCTTCAATTCGTCCACCGCTTCGAACGCGCCACCCAGGGACAGAACGTCTTCGAGCTCGGTCCACGCGGAGTCACTGAGCTCTTCGGTGATCCGCTTGATCGCGACCGAGCCATCCAGCAGGTCCGGGTACTCGAGCAGGTCTGTTTCGTAGGCCAGCACCTGCTGGATTCGAAGCGACCACTGCTGGTCCCAGGGGCGAGGGAGTCCCAGGGCTTCGTTCCAAGCGGGCAGCTGGATTGCACGGGCCCGGGAGTTTCTCGACAACGTGACGCCGAGCATCTCGAGCACGATCCGCTGGACGTTGTTCTCGGGCTGCGACTCGGTGAGACCGAGCGAATTCACCTGGACGCCGTAGCGGAATCTGCGCAGTCGTGAATCGGTCACGCCGTAACGCTCGGAGCAGATGCGGTCCCACAGGTCCGTGAATACGCGCATCTTGCAGGTCTCTTCTACGAACCGGATGCCTGCGTTGCAGAAGAACGAGATGCGGCCGACGACCGAAGGGATCTCGTCGGGATCGACCTTGCCGGAGTCTCTGACGGCGTCAAGGACACCGATCGCGGTTGCGAGCGCGTAAGCGATCTCCTGAGTCGGGGTAGCTCCGGCCTCCTGCAGGTGGTACGAGCAGACGTTGATCGGGTTCCATTTCGGAACGTGGTGCACCGTGTGGGCGATCATGTCGACGATCAACCGGCGGCTCGGCTCGGGCGGAAAGATGTACGTGCCGCGCGACAGGTACTCCTTCACGATGTCGTTCTGGGTGGTGCCCTGCAGGCGAGTTGTGTCAGCTCCCGAGCGCTCCGCATTGGCGATGTACAAGCCGAGCAACCATGCCGCTGTGGCGTTGATCGTCATCGACGTGTTCATGTCCGCGGCGGGGATCCCGTCCATCAACTCGGCCATGTGACCGAGATGAGCGACCGGGACACCGACCTTCCCGACCTCCGCTGCTGCCTCGGGGGCATCCGGGTCGTAGCCGGTCTGTGTGGGGAGGTCGAACGCGATCGAAAGTCCGGTTTGGCCCTTCGTCAGGTTGCTACGGAACAGCGCGTTCGATGCGCGCGCTGAAGAGTGGCCCGAGTACGTGCGGAAGACCCAGGGCCGATCCGGGGATTCATGCGAAGGGCCAGAGTCCTCCGGTCGCGCCATAGCGCTCACCTCACTATCTTGCCCACGAAACCAGGTCTATCCATCACCAGACCTGACCGGAATCACGAGGTACTTACTTCCGGTACTCGTAAAAGCCGTGCCCGGACTTCCTGCCGAGAAGTTCGGCTGAGACCATTCGGCGTAGAAGCGGGACCGCGGCGTAGTTGGGGTCCTTGAATTCGTCGTAGAGCGCATCGAGGATCGCCAGGCTTGTATCGATCCCGACCAGGTCGAGAAGTGCGAAGGGCCCCATAGGAAAGTTGCATCCGCCCTTCATGGCGGTGTCGATGTCTTCCTTGGAGGCGACACCGGTCTCGAGAAGGCGCACTGCGTTGTTCAGGTACGGGAACAAAAGGGCGTTCACGATGAAGCCCGCCTGGTCCTTTACCTCGACGATTGTCTTGCCGCAGGTCTCGGCGAAACCG
>JBAPRR010000428.1:0-86440 GCA_049281195.1 Acidimicrobiales bacterium | reverse complement strand
CTTCAGCTTCGACGTGCCATTTCGCGGATCCATGGCGTAAAGGCACCAAGTTCGTTCGGAGGGCTGCGGCTTGGGGGGGCCGCAGCCCTCCGGACCATTTCACGGATCGGCTGCCGGGCTCGGTACCATCGGCGGGTGACCTACTTCGAGGCACCGCCCGCAGCCGCTGACGAGTACGAATTCGACGCCCCTGCAGACGGCGGATCCGGCGTTGACCTGGGACTTCTTGACGAGCTGACTTCGGGCCTTGGTGACGTTCAAGCTGCCTTGGAACGGCTCGACTCCGGCACATACGGGACATGCGAGGTGTGCGGGTCCGAAATCCTTGATTCGGTGCTCGAGGAGAGGCCGACGACCAGGACCTGCGAGGAGCATTCGGCGGCATCTGCGTTCTGAGCCCCGGGTCCACCCGGAAGCCCGCGGTACGATTCGTGTAATGACGTGGTTGGACGACCAGCTCGGGCGCGTTCTCGGCCCCCATTACCTCGACGGAATATCCGACAAGCCCCTCGACGAGGTGCGCCTGATGCGTTCCGAGTGTGAGGAGATCGAGACCTCGGTCTCCTTCCTCCGGCGCATGGCCCAGGGGCGGCTCGACCTCATCCATGCCTACCTGGACCGCCGGTCGCACACCGATATCGGTGACCTGCGGGCCTTCCTCGATGACCTGCCCTCGATAATCGCCGCGGGTCCTGCGCCGCGAACCACCACTGCGCCATCTCGTCTTCCCGGCACCAGGTTCCCTGATGCCCACCCCGAGGATCTGTCGGTCGAGCTCGATGCGGTCCTCGGAGCCGACAGGATGAGTGAGCTCGAATCCCTGGATGACGCGGAGCTCAAGGACATCGCAGACGGTCTTGCAGACATGGAGAGGCGGATCTCCGCCCAGCGCAGGGCGCTCCACGAGCTGATCGACCAGATCCAAGCTGAGATCGTCAGCCGCTACAAGACGGGCCGGGCGACCGTCGACGGCTTGTTGACTCAATAAGGGGCCAGGCGTGCCCAGGCAGCTTCCCCTGCCCGACCACTGGCGTGAGCTCGGAGACTTCATCCGGGAGCAGAGATCCACCGCCCGCCTGTCGCTCAGGCGCCTGTCGGAGCTCGCCGGCATCTCCAACCCGTACCTGAGCCAGATCGAAAGAGGGCTCCGCAAGCCCTCGGCGGAGATCCTCCAACAGATCGCCAAGGCGCTACGAATCTCAGCCGAGACGCTTTATGTCCAAGCCGGGATCCTCGAGCCGACAGGTTCAGACGACGTGCAACGGGCAGTGCTTGCGGACGCAAATCTGTCAGAGGAGCACAAGCAGACCCTCCTTCGGATATATGCCTCGTTCCTCCACGAGAACGAATCCGATGCGGAGGAACGCCAAAGCGCACAAGGCGGGTCCAAAGACGCCGTGTTGGCCGAAGACGAAGCGCCAGGGCAAAACGCGGTGTCAGGTGAGGCTGAAGGGGTCGACGAGTACGACGACTACGAGGCCGGCGGGCTTGAATACGACCAGGCCAGCAGCTCTGTCACCCAGCTCAGAGCCATACCCGAGCCGTAGGCGCCGAATGGAACCGGAGGGGCCTCCCAGTAGGCTGCTCAGACGGTGCGCCGTCTAGCAGTTCTCTCCCTTCACACGTCTCCTCTCGCGCAGCCGGGGACGGGCGACGGCGGCGGAATGAACGTCTACGTGAGGGAGCTGTCCAGTGCCCTCGCCCGCGCCGGAGTCGAATGCGACGTCTTCACCCGGACGTGGTCGGACGATCTCCCCGCGATGGTCAAGGTCGAGCCGGGGTTTCGGGTCCATCACATCGCCGCGGGACCGCTCGCCCCGCTGGCGAAGGAGAGCCTTCCTGCGATCGTCGACGAGTTCGCCGACGGCGTGCGATCGAGGATGTGCGCTCCCGATGCCGTCGACATCCCCTACGACGCCATCCACGCGAATTACTGGCTGTCCGGACTGGCCGGGCACCGCCTGAAGCACGAGCTCGACGTGCCCCTCGTCTCGACGTTCCACACCCTCGACCGGGTGAAGGCGGAGTCGAGCCCAGAAGAGGTCTCCGCCGACGAGCCCCACAGAAGGGCGGAAGCCGAAGCGGCCATCATGGCCTGCTCAGAAGTGGTGCTCGCGTCGTGCAGCGTCGAAGCAAGCCAGCTGGTCGACCTGTACGGGGTGGACCCCGAACGCATCAGGATCGTCCCGCCCGGAGTCGATCACGCGTTCTTCGCGCCCGGGCACCGTCCACAGGCGCGGCGTGCGGTCGGACTCCCGAGTGACGGGCCGCTGCTCGCGTTCGTGGGCAGGATCCAGCCGCTCAAAGGTGCCGACATCGCTCTCAAGGTCCTCGAAAGGTTGAGGGACCGGTTTGCCGACGCAAGCCTGGTGGTCGTCGGAGGACCGAGCGGCCCCCACGGCCCCGCGCATCTGGACGGGCTTCACAGATATGTCGCGGAACGTGGGTTGAGCGCCAAGGTGCGCTTCGTGGCGCCACAGCCTCACGAGCTGCTCTCGACTTACTACCGGGCAGCAGACGTGTGTCTGGTTCCGAGCAGGTCGGAGTCGTTCGGTTTGGTGGCACTCGAAGCCGCGGCATGCGGAACACCCGTCGTGGCATCTGCGGTGGGCGGTCTGACCACTCTGGTCGAAGATGGTTGGACCGGATTTCTTGTCGAGGGCCATGATGTCGACGGGTTCGCCGACGCGGTGGCCAAGCTGGTCGACGATCCGTCACAGTCCTGTGAGCTCGCGGCCAACGCTGTAGAGCGTGCCCGCAGCTTCACCTGGGCGCACGCGGCGAGCCTTCTGCGTTCCACCTACGAGGAGCTCGCGCGAGAGCCCCTCGTGGCCTGCGTGTAGCGCGGGCCAACCGCTGACCGTCTGCGTTCGGCGACGCGTGCCCGAATCTCCGATCGCCACTAAAGAAGACCGCGACAAGTGCGACGCGGCCATCGCGGCGTGGGCGAGTTCTGCCGGAGTGGGCGAGCCGAACGGCACAGCGCAGGGTGTCCTCGCGGTCGAGAGCGATCCATCCATCTCGCGTTGGTACATCCGCCTGAAGGGCGAGGAGAAGGACGTCGTCACGATCTGGTTGACGATCCGTCAAAGGACCCTGCGTCACGAGACGCATTTCATGCCGGCGCCCGAGACGAACGTCTGTGAGACGTACGAGTACCTGTTACGCAGAAACGCTCAGCTGTACGCGATGCGCTTCTGTCTGGGTACAGAAGACGCGGTGTTCCTGGTCGGTGAGATCCCGGTCGCCGCCGTCACAGAAGACGAGATCGACCGGATCGTCGGCACCGCCCTCGAGTACGTGGATGCCTGCTTCCCCGCCGCTATGACGCTCGGTTACGAAGGCATGTACAAGAGACGTCCGCGGCGGCACTGAGGTATCTGCAGAATCTCAACCCAGCCTTACGGCCGTTGCGTACCGAAGCCCTCGCTGTGCCAATCGTTGGCTACCCAACTGCTGGTCCCGTAACCGTTGCCAGCCCCGTAACTGTTGCCGGCCCCAGAGCTGTTGCCACAAGGCCCACCCGGAGAAGGATTCCCGGCTGATCCGGTTTCTGGATGGCCGTGCCACCCCCATGAAGGCGGACTGCCATGGCCACTCGCTTGATGACCACCTCCGTGGTGACCACCTCCGTGGTGACCACCTCCGTTCCAGGGTGGTCGGCTTGAACCGGGTTTGACTACCGACGTAGCGGGAGGCCAGACCACAGGCGGTGGAGCCGTCGTCGTTGTGGTGGGCGGCGGGCCTGTCGTCGTGGTTGTGGTGCTCGTCGGCGTAGTGGTCGCAGACACTGGCGCGGACACGGACACGGTTTTCGGTTTCTTCTTCGGCGACGCCGTCGTCGGCAACGCCACCGCGGTCAACACGATGGGTATCGATGCGGAAGTCGTCGTCCCACTGGGTGGGGTGGTGGCCGAGACGGTGCCGGCCCCGGATCCGGTCACTTGCGACCCGGTCTGCGCTCCCGTCTGAGAGCCCCCGGTCCCAACCGCCTTTCCCGGCGCGGGGGGGCTACCGGAAACAGGCGGTGGGACCGAGGTCGCGTGCGCGGGGGTATGCGATCGGGGTTGATGGCGAGACTCTGCGCCGGAGCCGGTGCCGCTTGTTGTCGTGGGCCCAGTCACCGATCCGTTGGTTGAAGGGGCACCGACGGCTCCGTGTTCCGTCGGAACCTCGAGCGCGTAAGCGGACAAGCCGATACCGAGGGTTGCTGCGGCTGCTCCGACCACGAGAGCCTTTCGGCGACGGCGGTGAGGAGAGTGGGCGATCGGCCTCACGTTTCTTCGGTTCGCGTAGAGCGAGGCGTCGGCGAGCTCGATCAATTTCTCGATGTCGGTCCCCGGTTCCAGCATGCCGAGGCTTGCGACTCCCCAGCTGAACATCGGCGCCCCTTCGGCCAGAGCGCGCCTCATCGCCGCGGCCGCGCCGGTCGCGCTGCTGTAAGGGATCACCACCACAAACTCGTCTCCGCCCACGCGGTAAACGACATCGGTGTCCCTGATCACAGAGCGCAGAGACTCCGCTACGTGCTTGAGCGTCGCATCGCCCGCGGCGTGCCCGTAGGTGTCGTTGATCTGCTTCAGGCCGTCGAGGTCGACAACGGCGACAGCCACGTCGAGTCCGGTTCGCCTGCTACCGGCTGCGGCACGCTCGAGGTCCTCCTTGAGCGCACGGCGATTGGAGCAGCCGGTGAGCGGGTCCACCAGTGCCGCCTCGCGCAGACCGGCGGACACACCGTCGATCGCTCCTGCGAGCACGTCGTCGAGGATGCGCAGAACCCCGGGGCGGATCGCCTGGTCACCTTCTGAACGTCTCGAAACTGCTTCGCGAAGAGCGGCCACCGCGGATACCACCGCCGTCGGGCTGGGGAGGGTTCTACCCCAGGTCTTGGCGGTCCGACTGAGGTCGGATGTGGCTTTTCCGTGGCTGAGTGAGGTCTCGACTTCTGAAGCCAGGGATCGGGCCTCTGAAGAGGTCGAGTATTCGCTTGCGTCCCGGCCTTCTGAGCATTTGGCCCAACGGTCTGAGAGTCGAGGGAGTTTCGTGGTTTTGCCTTTTGGGGGTACTTCCGAGGTCAAGTCACGCTCCTGGTCGCAGGGGTCAAAAGGGAAATTCCTCTTTTCCCGAAAGGAGAATCCGACATAGCGGCGTCACTACATGGTGTGGTCATGTTGTCACGCAGCGACACGGAATTTCCACGACGGATGCCCAACCGAAGCCCAACTAGCCTCGCTCTTCGTGCCGAGCCGGACTGACCTGTTGATCATCGGTGGTGGACGCATGGGCGCCGCCTTGGTGAGCGGCCTGTTGGGATCAGGAAAGGCTTCCGGCGTCATAGCCATTGTGGAGAAGGACGAAAGCCGAAGAAGCGAGCTGGTGGATCTGCTCCCCGGCACATACGTGATGGAGTCGATCGGAGAAGGCCTGTCTGCTCGCGCCGCGATCCTCGCAGTCAAGCCGGCTCAAGCCGAGGAGGCCTGCGCCATCGCCAAGGCAGCAACGAGTTGCCGCGTGCTTTCGATCATGGCGGGAGTCCCGATCCGGGCCCTCGAGACCTGGCTCGGTGCCGGCCCTGCCGTGCTGAGGGCCATGCCCAACACTCCGGCGCTCGTCGGTGCCGGGGTGACGGCCCTGGCCGGTGGATCGTCCGCCATGAAAGAGGATCTCGAGTGGGGTCTCGGAATCCTGAATGCCGTCGGCGAGGTTGTGGCGGTGGACGAGAGCTTGCTTGACGCCGTCACCGGCCTGTCGGGCTCGGGTCCGGCCTATGTCTTCCTCGCCACCGAAGCTCTGGTGAAAGCAGGGGTAGCCGCGGGCCTCCCGGCTGAAGTGAGCCGCGTTCTCGCACGTCAGACCGTCGTAGGCGCTGCGAAGCTGTTGGCCGAGTCCGATCAGGAGCCCGAATTTCTCCGTGCACAGGTGACCTCTCCTGGCGGAACTACTGAAGCCGGGATCGCCGCGCTCGAGGCTCACGGATTCGAGGAGGCCCTACGCGTAGCGGTGGCCGCGGCGGCCGATCGGGCCGCCGAGATGGGCCAGGAGCTCACCGCCAGGCTTCAGGAGCCCCCTCAGGCATAAAAAAATCATTAGTCACAACAAATACCCCTTTCCGCAGGCGCCGCACTGGCGTACAGTCGTCACTGGCGGAGAGGGGTGATTCAACTGACAAGCGACGACCAAACAAGCCCGCGTTACCTGACGGTACGCGAGGTGGCGACATATCTACGCGTCTCCACGATGACCGTTTACCGGCTCATTAACGGGGGGAACTTGCCGGCGGTCAGGATCGGGAAGTCGTTCCGAGTACTCGAGGACGACCTGAACCGGTACCTGGCGGAGCGGTACACGCAGGCCGTCTGAGCAGCAACCGCCCGAACAGACCGCGCGGGGGGAGACGACTGGAAGCGGCGGGGATCCCGTCGTGACAGAACGCGCCCCACGATGCGTCTTTCTGCTTACCGATTACGGGCAGATCGACGAATTCGCGGGAGTGCTCCGGGCGGTGGTGGCGAGGCTGGCACCCGGCGCACCGATAGTCGACCTGACCCACGACGTACCTGCGTTCGATGTGCGCGCAGGAGCGCTGACCTTGGAACGAGCAACCCCTCATCTCGGTCCTGGTGTCATCTGCGGTGTCGTGGATCCAGGTGTCGCGGGCGCGCGTCGGGCGCTCGCCATAGAAACGCGCTCAGCCGATGGTCCGCGCCATCTGGTCGGACCCGACAACGGGCTTCTCCTCTTTGCGGCCGATCTGCTCGGAGGAGCAGTCAGCGCGGTCATCCTGTCGCCCGAAGCGGTTCCGGGAGCGACGGTTACCGAAACGTGGGCGTCCACTTTCGACGGACGCGATCTGTTCGCGCCTACAGCCGCGGCGCTTTGGAATGGAACCGGGATGACGGACCTCGGATCGCCGGTCGAACCTGGCCGCCTGGTCCGAATCGCCCGGCCGGCGTTGTTCGTGGTTCACGGCACCATCGAGACCGAAGTGCAGTGGGTGGACCGGTTCGGGAATGTGCAGTTCTCCGCTCGCGACGCTGATGCAACGGCGGCGGGACTCGGAGAGTCAGTCGCGGTCGAGATCGGAACTGACTCCGGCAACAAAGGACTCATCGCCAAGCGGGTCCGGGCATTCGAAGAGGTGCGAGCCGGAGAGGTCGGAATCTTGGTCGACGCCAACGGTCATCTGGCACTGGCTGGCAACAGGGTGTCGGCGGCACTTACCCTCGGACTCGCTTGTGGACAGCTCGTGACACTCCGCCAGCGGTGAGATTGGGCTAACGGTGAAATTGGGGCCACTGGTGAAATTGGGCTACTCGTGAAACTGGGAGACAGGTCTTGAATCTTGCGAGCCTCGTTAATTCACATCCGGGATCACGGCGCGCATTGTCTGACGCCGCTGGGTGGATCGACTGGTCTGAGGTCCGAAGGCGCGCACAAGCAGTTTCCACCGCACTCGCTGGAAAGGGCATTGGGCCAGGAGACCGGGTCGCTCTCTCGTTGCCCACGTCGATCGAGTTCGTGGTCGGCTACCTGGGGGCCCTGGCAGCCGGCGCCGTGGTGGCGCCGCTCAACCCGTCGAGCCCGTCATCTGAGAAAGAGCCGCAGACCGCCTTTATCGAACCGTCGCTCACGATCACAGCCGGATACGTCGCTGAGGCAGTGGCCGCTGCAAGTGCAGAAGCCAGCTCCGGCGCGGGAGCCGACAGCCTGGCCATCGTTGAAAGGTCGGACGACGATCCCGCGGTGATGCTCTTCACTTCGGGCACCTCGGCATCTGCTCACGTCGCGGTTCTGTCGCACGGGAATCTGACTTCCAACCTCCGCCAGATGCTCGCGGTACCTGGGACCTTGCTCGCCGCAGAGGACGTGGGCCTCGCCGCGGTCCCGTTCTTCCACGTGTTCGGTCTCAACGTGGTGCTGGGCTTGACGCTTGCAACGGGGGCGGGCCTGGTGTGCGAAGAGCGCTTCGACCCGGCAGAGGCGCTCGGCTTCGTGGAAACGAGCGGCGTCACCGTCGTGGCGGGCGCTCCTCCGATGTTCGCCGACTGGGTCGACCTCACCAGCTCGGACGGCACGGCTTTCGCCAACGTCAGGCTGCTCGTTTCAGGGGCGTCCGCTCTCGGTGTCGAGACCGCTGAGCGCTTCAAGGCGAAGTTCGGGTTGCCGATCCACGAGGGCTATGGGCTTACGGAAGCCTCACCAGTCGTCTCGACCTCGGTGGGGCTCGAATTTCCTACACCGGGCTCGGTCGGACGGCCGCTTCCCGGGATCGACATGCGCCTCGTGGACGAGTCGGGCGAGGACGCCCTCTTCGACGATCCGGGAGAGATATGGGTTCGCGGCCCGAACGTCTTCAGCGGCTACTGGCGCGATGAGGAGGCGACGGCTCGGGTCCTCGACTCTGACGAATGGCTCCACACCGGCGATGTGGGGGTGCTCGACGACGCGGGCGAGCTTCACGTGGTGGACCGGCTGAAGGACATCATCATCGTGTCCGGGTTCAACGTGATCCCCGCAGAGGTGGAGCGCGTCGTGAGGGCGATAGACGGGGTGAACGACGTCGTCGTCATCGGCCGTGACGCACCTCGTACCGGTGAAACCGTCGAAGCGGTCGTCGTGGCCGATCCCGGGTCCCACTTGACCGAATCAGACGTGATCGAGGCGGCGCGGGCGCACCTGGCCCACTACAAGGTCCCCGAGACGGTTCGCTTCGTCGGCTCGCTCCCTCACGGTCTGGCCGGTAAGGCCCTCAGGCGGGGGGCACGCGAAGCGGCAAATTAGGCCCGGGGCCCTGAGCGGAAAAATGCCGATTGGTGCCGCTTTGGTGCTCGGAGGCACGAAGTCGGTACGATCCGCGCCATGGCACCCCCGGGGTCACATCGCCGGATACCAGAAGCGACGGTGACGCGTCTGCCTGTGTACCAACGCATCCTTCATGAGCTCGTACGGGCAGGCACGACGACCGTCTCCTCGGAGCAGCTCGCCGACCTGGCTCACGTAAACGCGTCCAAGGTGCGCAAGGACCTTTCGTTCCTCGGTTCGTTCGGGACCCGCGGGTCGGGGTACGACACCGCGTTCCTCGCCGGGCAGATGGACCGCGAGCTCGGGCTGGGCGGGGACTGGCCCGTCGTCGTCATCGGCCTCGGCAATCTGGGCACAGCGCTTGCGAATTCACCGGGCTTCACCTCGCGCGGCTTTAGGGTCGCCGGGCTGTTCGACGTCGACCCTGCGCTGGTCGGCCAGACGCTGCGCGGCGTGGTTGTGCGCCACGTGACCGAGCTGAAAGAGGCCACAGCCGGTGACCCGCCGGCCATAGGAGTGATCACCGCTCCTGCCTCAGTCGCGCAAGAGGTTGCCGATCGCCTTGTCGAAGCCGGCGCCGGTTCCATCCTCAACTTCGCCCCGCGGGTCCTCCGGGTTCCTCCCACGGTCCTGCTCAGATACGTCGACCTGTCAATGGAGCTGCAGGTGATGAGCTTCTTCCTGTCTCACCGCGAGAACGATGGTGCAGGCACCGTGCCGGGCACCGCACTGCTGCAGGCGGTCGGCGTGACGAGCGTCGATCAACCGGCCTGAGCCGGCCGGCGATCCTGAGCAGGCTCCGGCCCCCGGCCCGGTACCGTCGCCGTCTGTACCCTATCCGGCCCTGCCTGGCGCAATTCCGCCAGGACCGGCATCCTGGTGTGAACCGTGTCCGTTGTTGTCGTAGGCCTCGAATATCACAGGACGCCACTCGACGTGCTCGAGCGGGCAACCGTCTCTGACCAGGATCTGCCCAAGACCCTGGCCTCGCTCAGCGACCGTTCGAACCTGCTGGAGGTCGTCGTACTGTCGACCTGCCTTCGCACCGAGCTCTATGCGGTGGTCGAGCGGTTTCACGAAGGCGTGGCCGATCTCCAAGAGCACCTGGCCGGATCGGTGGGGATGAGAGTCGAGCAGCTTTCCGAACAGCTCACAGTCCATTTCGACGACGCGGTGGCCCTGCATCTTTTCGAGGTCGCCGCCGGGCTCAGATCGGCCGTCCCCGGCGAGCACGAGGTGCTCGGTCAGGTGCGGACCGCGGGCCGGAAGGCGGAGGAGGAGAGGGCCTCTGGACCGGTGCTGTCCGGTCTTTTCGAAAGAGCGGTCAAAGCCGGTAGGCGGGTCCGGACGGAGACCGCGATCGGGCAGGGGACCACGTCGCTTTCCAACCTTGCCGTGGATCTTGCGTCTGACCGTCTGGCCGGCAGGTTCGCCTCGGCCAGTGTGGTCGTCGTGGGCGCCGGGGCCATGGGTCGGGGGGTGGTCAACAGCCTCAAGTCCAAGGGGATCACCGGTGACCGGGTCCGTGTCGTCAACCGCACCACGGAAAGAGCGGTCGAACTGGCATCCCTGGTCGGGGGCCTGGGGCTCGGTCTCGATTCGCTCATAGGTGCCATGGCCGACGCCGACGCGGTGATCGTCACCACGTCTGCGCCTGCGCCCGTGGTCGACCGGGAGAGTGTTCTTTCCGCCACGTCCGCACGGGTGGGCCGTCGGCTCGATCCGCTCGTCATCGTCGACCTGAGCGTGCCCCGAAACGTGGACCCGTCGGTGGCCGCTCTCGGAGGTGTCGAGCTGGCGGACGTTGTCACGCTTCGAGCTCTCGCTGACCGGGCGATCGCCGGAAGGCGCGGGGAGCTCGAGCTTGCCGAGAAAATTGTCCGGGAAGAACTCGACCGTTACCGCGAGGATTCGAGAGCTCGAGGGGCAGCGTCACAGGTTGCGATGCTCAGAAACACGCTGGACGAGATGCGCCGCGACGAGATCGAAAAGTTGATGCGCCGTTCGGGTGACATGACGGACGAGCAGTGGTCCAAGGTGGACGAAGCGACCCGCGCCGTTCTAGCGAAACTCCTTCATCGCCCCACCGTCGCACTCAAAGATGCGGCGGGAACGCCGCGTGGCGAGCGGCTTCTCGAGGCCATCCGCGCGCTCTTCGATCTGTAGAGCCGGGATGGCCTGACCGTGGGGCCTACCGTCCGACTGGCGACGCGAGGCTCGCCCCTCGCACTGTGGCAGGCCGAACGGGTCGGATCGATCCTGTCGGATCGCGCCGGCCGTGCCGGTCAGTCGTTGAAAGTCGAGCTGGTGGTGATGAGCACCCGCGGCGACATCGACGCCCGGGCGCCGCTGTCGTCCATCGGCGGGCAGGGCGTATTCGTCAAAGAGATCCAGCAGGCGGTGCTCGACGGCCGCGCCGACTGCGCCGTGCACTCCGCGAAGGACCTTCCCTCTTTCACGCCGGACGGTCTCGTGATCGCGTGCGTGCCCGAGCGCGCCGATCCACGCGATGCGCTCGTAGGAATGTCGTTCGATGAGCTGAGGCCGGGGGCGACGGTGGCCACAGGATCACCGCGACGTCGCGCCCAGCTGGCGTGGCTGCGTCCCGATCTGACGTTCCGCGAACTGCGCGGCAGCATCTCGACGCGCGTCGACAAATCGGTCGAGATCGGTGCGGGTGTGGTGGCAATGGCGGCAGCCGTACGTCTCGGTATCACCGACAGGGTCGCCTACGTGTTCGAGCCGACGGTCATGCTGCCCCAAGTGGCCCAGGGCGCCATCGCGGTGGAGTGCAGAGCAGACGACGGAGAAGTGCGCGAATTGCTCGGCGCGGCAGAGGACCGCATCGCCAGGCTCGCGGTGGACGCGGAGCGGGCGTTTCTCGCTCAGCTCGGTGGCGGTTGCAACGTCCCGGTCGCGGCCTTTGCACAGGTGACCAAGAACGTCATCTCTCTCGAAGGGATGATCGCCAGCCACGACGGAAGGATCGTGCTCAGACGCACAGCGTCGGGAACGAATCCGGTTGAAGTCGGGACTCGCCTCGCTCAGGAGCTCATCCGTGAAGCCGGTGGAAAGATGCTCGACATATGACCGTCTACCTGGTCGGAGCGGGGCCAGGAGATCCGGGATTGATAACAGTCCGCGGCTCCGAGATCCTCGAACGGGCGGACGTCGTGGTGTTCGACCGGCTCGTCGATCCGTCGTTGATCGACCTCGCCCCCCCGGGGGCCAAGCTCATCGATGTCGGCAAGGTGCCCGGTGCGTCGCGCGATCAGAACGAGATCTCGGAGTTGTTGGTCGACCTCGGACGGACCAACGAGTCCGTCGTGCGCCTGAAGGGGGGCGACCCCTTTCTTTTCGGCCGCGGCGGAGAAGAGGTAGAAGCCCTCCTCGCCGCGGGCATCCGCGTGGAGGTGGTTCCCGGCGTCACCTCGGCGTTCGCGGTGCCCGCTTATGCCGGGATCCCGGTGACTCATCGCGGGCTTTCCACCGCGGTCACAGTCGTAACGGGTCACGTCGGCGATCCGACCGCTCCCGGAGGCGTCAATTGGGATGCGTTGGCGAAAGCCGGAGGCACCCTGGTGATCCTGATGGGCATGGCGACGCGCGGCGAGATCGCGCAGAGGCTGATCGAAGGCGGCCTCGACGCCGCTACGCCTGTCGTCGTCGTGGAGTGGGGCACGACCGCCATGCAGCGCATCGCGCGCACCACCCTCACCGGGCTGAATGCGGTCGACCTCGGTTCCCCGGCCACGATCGTGGTCGGTCCCGTCGCCGGCCTTGATCTGGCTTGGCTCGGTTCGGAACCGCTCGCCGGCTGGACGGTCGTGGTCACCCGTCCCAGGAAGAAGGCGCAGGGCCTTGTGGCAGGACTGCGGCTGGCCGGAGCGTCGGTGGTGACCCTGCCCTCCATCGCCATAAGCGGTCCTGCCGATGGGGGCCGGGCTCTGGCCAAAGCTGTTGCCACCGTTCGTGACTACGAGTGGATCGCGTTCACGTCTTCGAATGCGGTGGAACGTTTCGTTGCCGCCATGCGCGACGCGCGCGATCTGGCCGGGGTGAAGCTCGCCGCGGTAGGGAACTCGACCGCGGCGGCACTGCGCTCGTGTCACCTGATCGCCGATCTCGTCGCCCGAGAGCCGTCCGCGGCGGGCCTGGTGGCCTCGATCGGCGAGCCGCATCCACAACCCGATGGCCCGGATAGAGCAGGCCCAGCGAGAGGGGGAAGGGTCCTGTTCTGTCGTGCCGCCGACGCCCTTCCCACGCTTGCGGAGGGATTGCGGCTGAAGGGCTGGACCGTCGACGAGGTGGAGGCCTACAGCACGGTCAAAGCCGGTCCCAACGAGGGCGTGACGCACCATTCGGTGACCCGCGCTCGCGGCGCGGACGCGGTGGTGTTCGCGTCGCCCACCGCGGTGCGGAGCTTCGTGTCGCTGCTGGAGCGAAGCGGGATCCCGAAGATCGCGGTGTGCATCGGTGCGACGACGGCAGCCGAAGCGAGATCCTCGGGTTTCGAAGAGGTGGTGACCGCTAAAAGTCCCGACAATGACGGTCTGATCGCGGCGGTGATCGGATCCCGTACCAAGCCCGTGCAGTCGATCGAAGGGGAATCCGGGGGCGGCATAGGCTCGAAGCAGTGAGTCCCACCTTGTCAGGAGGCCCGGCCTTCCCGGTTCGCCGCATGCGCCGTCTGCGCAGGACTCCCGCCGTACGGCGTCTCGTCGCGGAGACGTCGCTTCACGTAGACGACCTCATCGCACCCCTGTTCGTGCGCGAGGGGATTGACGAGCCGGTCCCGATCAAATCGATGCCCGGGCAGTTCCAGCACACCGTGGCATCGGTAGTGGCCGAGACCAAGCACCTGGCGAGTCTCGGTATCCCGGCCGTCGTGGTGTTCGGCGTGCCGGAGAACAAGGATGCGATCGGCTCAGGGGCCTGGGATCCGGACGGCGTCGCGCAGGTCGCGCTGTCGGAGATCCGTTCCTCGGTCGGAGACGACATGGTCGTGATCGCCGATCTGTGCCTGGACGAGTACACCGACCACGGGCACTGCGGGGTCCTCGACAAGAACGGGAACGTCGACAACGACGCCACCCTGGCGCTTTACGAAAGGGTCGCTCTCGCTCAGGCCACTGCCGGCGCTGAGATGGTGGCCCCGAGCGGCATGATGGACGGTCAGGTCGCATCAATCAGGGACGCGCTCGACTCCGGCGGCCACACTGACGTTGCGATCCTGGCCTACGCCGCCAAGTACGCGTCCGCCTACTACGGGCCGTTCCGCGACGCGGTGCAGGTGACGATCGCAGACGGTGGTGACCGTCGGGCGTACCAGCAGGACCCTCGCAACATCCGCGAAGCGCTGGCCGAGATCGCTCTCGACATCGCAGAAGGTGCGGACATGGTGATGATCAAGCCGGCGCTGCCTTACCTCGACGTGATCTCAGCCGCCGCGGCAACCGTGGACGTTCCTGTGACCGCATACCAGGTGTCAGGCGAGTACTCGATGGTCCAAGCCGCCGCGGAGCGCGGGTGGATAGACGCTGACGCGGCCGCCATCGAGCAGTTGACCGCCATCAAGCGGGCCGGTGCGAGCGCGGTGCTCACCTACTTCTCGGCGCGCGTCGCTGAACTTCTCGCTGACAGGTAGGAGCAGGTCCCGTGGAAACCAATCGTGAATGGTTCGAGCGCGCTCTCGAGGTGATTCCCGGAGGGGTCAGCTCGCCCGTTCGATCATTTCGTTCCGTCGGTGGCATCCCGTATGTCGTCGAGCACGCCGAGGGGGCTTACGTTTTCGATGTCGAAGGGCGGAGATACCTGGACCTGGTCCAGTCCTACGGTGCAGTGCTGCTCGGGCATGCGAATCCGGTAATCAACGACGCCATCGACCGTGCCGCGGCACGCGGGACCACGTTCGGGGCGCCGACCCCGTCGGAGGTGCTGCTGGCAGAGGCCATCTGCAAACGCGTCGACGGCTGCGAACAGGTCAGGTTCGTGTCCTCCGGCACCGAGGCGGCGATGAGCGCGCTACGCGTCGCACGTGGCTTCACCGGCCGCGACCGCGTGGTGAAGTTCGACGGCTGCTATCACGGGCACTCCGATCAACTCCTCGCCGGGGGTGGAAGCGGCGTGGCGACGCTCGGCCTGCCGGATTCGGCCGGCGTGCCCCGTAGTGCGGTCGAGAACACGATCGTGGCTCCCTACAACGTCGTACCGGATCTCGACGAACAGGTCGCGTGCGTGATCGTCGAGCCGTTCGCAGCCAACATGGGACTCGTCGCTCCGAAAGACGGCTTTTTGGAGGGCCTCAGAAAAGCGTGCGACGACGCCGGCGCTCTGCTCATCTTCGACGAGGTGATCACCGGATTCCGGGTCGGGCCCGGCGGGGCGTCGATGCTGACCGGTGTGACGCCTGATCTGTGGTGTTTCGGCAAGGTGATCGGAGGCGGTCTTCCAGTGGGCGCATTCGGCGGAAGGCGCGACATTCTCGACGTGCTGGCGCCGAACGGTCCCGTGTACCAGGCGGGAACGTTGTCCGCTAACCCGGTGACGATGTCCGCGGGACTCGCTGCCATCGAGGCTGTGGGCCCGTCCGACTACGAAGATCTTGCGGCCCGCGTCTCGGCGTTCGCGAAGGACCTTCGGGCGGCGATCGAATCGGCCGGTGTCGAGGTGCAGGTTCCCGTCGTCGGCCCGTTGGTCGGAATCTTCTTCTCAGGGCTGCCGGTGAACGATTACCACGAAGCCAAGGGCGTTGCGTCGAACGGCAAGTACAAGCGGTTCTTCACCGCCATGCTCGAGCGCGACGTGGCTCTCGCTCCCGGACCATACGAGGCGCTCTTCCCGGGGATGGCGCATGGGACCGAAGAGCTCGACATCGTCGTGGAAGCCGCAGCCTCCGCAGCGATTCAGCTCGTCTCGGAAAGGCCGTAGACCAATCGAGGTACTTCGTCGCCAAACGCGCGGTCGCTCATCCAATGTCCCTGGGAAATCGAATTCGACGCGTTGGCCTTTGGTTTCAGTTATCGCGTCAGTCGTCCTCTAGCTCGTCTGAGCCGGACTTTTACCGCCGCTACGGAAAGGCATGGACCACGATCCGGTAACGGGTCACCGCCGCGCCCGAAGTGTCGCGGCTTCGCCGGTCGGGATCGGGCGAGCGATCGGTCATGCGCCGGGCCGCCGACTTGACCAGCCGCGAGGTGGCCGGCGGGCCGACCTTGGTGACCGTTCGCGTAAAGCCGGCCGCGTCGCACAGGGCGTGGAGCGCCCTTTCGGTTGGCACGAACCAGTTCGTGTAATCGCCCCTCAGGCCGCCCGACTCGTGGAACTCGAGGAACCTCGCTCCGGGCAACCCCAAGACGGCTATCGCCTCTGTCTCGATGACAGCCACCTCGCGGGTGAGCATCCTCACCCGTTCCAGAGCGGTGAGTGGTTCGCGCAGGTGGTAGAGCACCCCGAGGAACAGCACGACGTCGAAGGTCCCTACATCCGCGGGGTCCGCCGTCATGAAGTCCGCGACGATCGGTTCGACTGAGCTCGATAGGACGCTGCGCGCCAGGTCGAACCCCGCCCTCCCGGGCATGGTGTCGGGACGCCAGAACTCCGTGAAGTCGAAGCGGTAGTCCGGTGTTCTGCCCTCGGCTTCGCACCGTTCCCAGTACTCCAGGCGCGTGGCGAAGTCGACGCACCAGGCGTAGTGGTCCATCGCCTTTACCTCGGAAGCTCCCCGTTTCTCGGCCAGGAACGACCAGAACCCGTCCCAGGCGCCGATGTCCAAGACGGTCTTGCCGGCAAGGTCGGGCAGCCCGCCGCTGACGACCTTCTGGTCGGGTGGGTTACCCGGAGTGACGATCCCGCCGCCTGCCCGGCCCAGGTCGATCGAGTGGTACCACGAGATGGCGGCGATCTTCTCCTTCAGATCACGGGCGTTCGGCTGGCGATCATCCAGGTCGGAGGCAGCGCTTGTCGGTGTGTCGTCGGCGGCTGGCACCTGCGGGAGGCTATCGATTGCGTAACCTTCGCGGTCGATGGACGTGGTGGACGACGCACCTTCTACTGCTGTGCTCGTCCCCCCGGCGGGGTCGAGCAGCCCACGCCACGAGCCCCCTCCGGGTCGTTCGTCTCGTTTCGCCTCCTGGCGGAGCCTGGATTCCAGATGGCCACCTGCGGACCTGGCACTGTGGATCGCAGTCCCCGTCATCTGTTTCGGGATAGTGCTGCGTTTCTGGACCAGCTCGGACATGTGGCTGGACGAGGCGCTGACGGTCAACATCGCGAGCCTCCCGGTCACCGAGATCCATAGCTACCTGATGAGGGACGGTTCGCCGCCTCTCTACTACTACCTGCTGCATTTCTGGATGACGGCGTTCGGCACTTCGAACGCTGCGATCCGAGCTCTCTCCGGCGTGTTCAGCGTGGCCACATTGCCGTGCGTGTGGCTCGCCGGGAGACGTCTGGGCGGCCGAACCGTGGCGGTGTCGGTCACGGTTCTGGTGGTTACTTCTCCATTTGCCGTTTACTACGGCACCGAAGCGCGCATGTACTCGCTTGTCGCCTTCCTCACCGCAGCGGGTTTTCTGGCGCTTGATAATTCACTTCGCAAGCCGACCAAGTGGAACCTGATCGCGGTAGGCGCGATTACGGCACTGCTGCTTTACGCGCACTACTGGAGCCTTTATCTCGTCGGGGTGACCGGTCTATTGGTGATCTACCGCGCATGGCGCGCTCCGGCACAGAAGCGCCACGCGGCGCGCATGTCACTGGCGGCCATGGTGGTCGGATGCGTTCTCTTCGTTCCCTGGGTGCCGACTTTCATCTACCAGTCGCAACACACAGGCACGCCTTGGGCCACGCCCGCGAACTTCGCCGATCTCATCTGGGCGTTCATCACGTTCGGGGGCGGGCCGAGCGATCCGGGTTTCGCCCTGACGATGCTCTACTTCGCAATAGCGCTGCTCGGGATATTCGGGTTCGCGCGGAACCGCTCACAGATACTTGTCGATCTACGTGGGAACCCGAAGGCCCGAGGATTGGCCATCGCGGTAGTCGGGACCGCCACGGCCGCCGTCATCTTCAGCTACTTCGGCAAGGCCACTCTCTCGCCACGCTACGCGTCTGTGATCTTCGTCCCGCTGCTGTTGTTGGTGGCGATGGGAATCAACACGTTTTCCGACAAGCGGATCGCTTGCGTCGTTCTTGTCGTGGCCGGTTGGTGGGGCTTCGATCAGGCGATACCGAACATCTGGACGCAGCGCAGTCAGGCGGTCCAGATCGCAGCTGCGCTCGACCGGTCGGGTCAAACCGGAGACGTGGTCGCGTACTGTCCGGACCAGCTGGGTCCCGACGCCAGCCGCCTGCTACTTGATCAGAAGTACCAACAGATCACATTTCCGCGCGGGGGAAGCCCGGACTTCGTCGACTGGGTCAACTACGCGCACGTGTCGGAATCGGCTTCTGTCTCGGCATTCTCCGACCGTCTGGAGCAGATGGCCGGATCCGGCCACTCGATCTGGTACGTCTGGGCCCCTGGTTACGCCACGTTCGGCAGCAAGTGTCAAAAGATCCAATCAGCGCTCAGCGCGGACCCGAATCTGGTCGAACATGAAGTGGTGCCGCTTGATCCCGGGCCGTATTACGAGCCGATGCAGCTCGTGCAGTTTGCGCAACGTTCGTAGTGTCGATCCGAAGATTCTTCTGATGGTCGCTTTTTTGTAGCTCGTTTGTTGTCCAACCTCCAAGGCACTTTCGGGTAGGTCCTCACGACTTACAAATGTCCGAAGGCCTCTCCCGGAGTAGCTCACAACAAGCGCGGGGCAATTGAGCCCACGAACCACAAGTAGTGGGCAATTGCCGAGCAGAGGGCCTCAAGAAGTCGGCCTGCGCCGACGAACTGGAGTAGTGATGACCTCATCTTCGCCTTTGCGCGGCCGTATCCAGAACCCCATTAAGCGTTCGAAGGGGCGCATCGCTGGATCCCGTTCGAAGGGGCGCATCGCCGCAGGCCTTGTCGGATCCATTGGACTTGTTGCTGCGTTGTGTCTTGGAGCTGGTACCACCACTGCGGCTCTGTCGTCCGCCCAGAGCAATCAACAACTCAGCCCGCAGGCGCTGACCGTCACCCTGAAGTGGGAAAGGCTGCTCGGGGACAACACGCAGATCGTCGAATCGTCGCCCACGCTGGCGACCCTCGACAACGACGGATCCTCGATCGTGGTGGGCTCGCGCGGCAACGGCTGCGTGTACGCCGTCCACCTGGCGAACGGGAGCACCACGCCGGGCTGGCCGCAGTGCACCGATGCCGGCATCGACTCGACCCCGTCGGTATATCCGTCCTCTGACGGGCTGGACAACGTCTACGTGTCGACCGGCGACACACCGGGAGAGGAGCCCCCCGTCTACAACGAGACGTGCGGTTCTGACGAGGCGAACTGCATCGGCGCCCTGTACGCGTTCGGTCCTTCAGGAAACACGATCTGGAGCCGCTACCTCCCCGACAAATTCGGGGGCGAGGGCGCGCATCCTCCGATCTTCGCCTCCCCGACCATCGGAGCCCTCGGAAACGGTTCTCCCGAGATCGTGGTGGGGGGAATCAGCCAGTCGCTCTACGCCATCAACCCGACCAACGGTGCGACCGAGCCCGGTTGGCCGCAGAAGACCGCGGACACCACGTTTGCGACAGCATCGATCGCCAATGTGAACAACACCCAGCAGATCGTGGCGGCCAGCGACTCGACCGCCGGTCCGGGAGCTCTGAACAACTGGAACGGTGGATCGGTCCGGTTGATGAACGCGAACGGCGGGACCCTGTGGACGGCGCAGTCGAACGAGGTCGTCACGTCTTCACCAGTGGTCGGGAACCTCGACGGTGCCGGCCCTGTCGCTGTGTACGGGCACGGTCACTACTGGGGTTCTAGCGACGACACCGGCCTTACCGCAGACAACGCCACCAACGGAGCGAAGGAGTGGGAGGAGTACCTCAACGGGTACACCCGGGCCACCCCCGCTCTGGCGGACCTGCTCGGCAACGATCAGCTCGACGTGGTCGAGCCGACTTGGACGGCCACAGGCTCGACCACGGGCGGAGCGGTGTACGCGTTCAACCCCATCGGTCAGAAGCTGTGGGGTCCGGTCACCCCCGGCAACACGACGATCGCCGGCAGCGTGGCGACCGCCGACTTCGGCGGGGGCTACCAAGACGTGGTGGCTGCAACAGGGCTCGGCTGGTACATCATCGACGGGCGTTCGGGGAGCTTGTACCCGGCCAACGGTCTCAACATCACCTGGCCCGGACAGACACCAGCGAACCTGGCCATGTCGAACTCGCCGCTCGTCGTAGCCGACCCGTCGGGCAACGGGGTCGACGTGATAGTCGCCGGGAGCTACGCCGGCACCGGCGGGGACAACACCCAGGGATTCATCGCCGACTACCAGGTCACCGGGGGGTCCAACTCGGTCGGCGCCAACGCATGGCCCGAGTTCCACCACGACCCGCAGCTCACCGGGAGCACGATCGCAACTGCTGCGCCGCCCGTGCCGCCGGGAACGTGCAACCCCGACGTTCCCCCCTGCAGCATCGAGGGCTACCAGCTGGACGCCTCAGACGGCGGGATCTTCGCGTTCGGGACCGCGACCTACGCCGGGTCGATGGGAGGCAAGCCCCTGGCCAAACCGGTCGTAGGGATGGCCGAGGCTCCAAACGACGGCGGCTATTGGGAGGTCGCGTCCGACGGCGGGATCTTCTCGTTCGGTAGCGCTCTGTTCCACGGATCCATGGGCGGCAAGCACCTGACCGCGCCGATAGTGGGGATGGCCAGCACACCGAACGGCGGCGGCTATTGGGAGGTCGCGTCTGACGGCGGGATCTTCGCCTTCGGCGACGCCCAGTTCTACGGGTCCATGGGTGGCAAGCATCTGAACAAACCCATCGTCGGTATGGCCGTCGCGCCTGGTGGAGATGGCTACTGGCTCGTCGCTTCCGACGGAGGGATCTTCTCGTTCGGACCCGGTGCTCATTTCGACGGTTCCATGGGCGGGAAACACCTGAACGATCCGATCGTCGGTATGGCCTCTGACCCGACCGGAGCCGGCTACTGGGAGGTGGCGTCCGACGGAGGGATCTTCTCCTTCGGTCCCCACTTCTACGGATCGACCGGCGCCATGAGGTTGGTCAAGCCTGTCGTGGGGATGTCCTCCACGTCCGACGGCGACGGCTACTGGCTGGTCGCCGCTGATGGCGGGATCTTCTCGTTCGGAGACGCCTTCTTCCGGGGTTCGACCGGGAACATGGTCCTCCACAAGCCGGTAGTCGGGATGTCAGGGACCGGGTGATGTCCAAGGTGGGCACCAGGTGACCGCACCCGTGGCGATCGGAGGCGGGCAGGTTCATCTCGACGAGGTGTACCTGTCGGGCGCCACGGCCGGAGGTCCGGCGGTCGTGGGCGGTCTCGCCCTGACGGCTGACCAACGCGGGCTCGCGGTTCTCGGTCCTGAGCCCTCGTCGGTCAGGACCATCCCCTGGACCAGGGCGACAACGATCGCCTGCCGCCGGTCAGCGCAGCTGCCCGATGGACGCGACGCGGTCTCGGTCGAGATCGCCATCGATGGTCTGTCTCTGAGGTTCTTGGTGCCATCGGTCGATCTGGGGCCGCAGGGAGCTGAGATGCTCGAGGCGCATCTTGCCGGCCTGGCGCGGATCCCGATCGGCTCCCCCGATCCGGCGGTTCAGGCAGCGGCATCGGGCGGCGGACTTCCTCCCGGAGTGCAGGCTGCGCCATCAGGTGGCGGACTTCCACCGGGCGTCCAGGCACCATCGAGTGGGCCGATTACCGATGCGGCGGGCGGAAACGGGTTGCAAAACGGTGTCAACACCCTTGCTCCTGCTGCGGGCGGGACCCTGACCGGTCTGGGAAGTCACGCCGGCGGTCAGTACGTGAAGCCCAAAAAGGTCAGGCGCGGTCGCGGCGGAAAGCGGATCGCCGCTGTGGTCGTAGTGGTGGCGATCGTCGTGGGAGGCGCCGGCTACTACTTCGTGAAGCACAAGAGCTCATCTTCGGGATCGTCCGCCGCGGACGCCACTGCCGCCGCGGCGGCGAACATCACACCGGGGGACCTACCCGGCTGGAAGGGTGTTCCGGGCACCATGGGCGGGGCGCTCGGGGCCAGTGGACTCAGCAGCGCAGTAGGGACCACCGGCTCGGTGACCGTCACCGCGGCGGCGGCGTTCGCCAAATGCACGAGCCTGACCGCCGGCGACGTGGATCCGGTTCTGGCAGTCCTCGGATTTTCGGACGGACTGTCAGTGGAGCCCGAGATGACTGCGCAGTCGACCTCGCTGCTCTACGAGGATCCGTCGGTCGTCTCGACCTCGGCGGAGTCTTCGGCGATCGTCCTTCAGTCGATTCCTGACGAGACCGCTGACCTGTCGATGCTCGCCGACCCTGTCTTCTCCACCTGTTACCGCGCCTACCTGGTGTCGGTGATCCCGGCACTTGTCGGAGGGCCGCTTTCGGGAGGAACCGTGGGAGCGATCTTCATCACACCTCCGAAGGTCACCGCGGGTGCCGGCGCCGGGGCGACTGGGCCTACGGGCGCCGGGTCGACTGTGTCTACGGGCGCCGGGTCGGCCGGTACGGGGTCGGTCGCGGCGGGCAACCCCGTGAGCACGGCCGAGACGATCCAGATCGGAATGGTGTTCGACAAGACGGCAGGGATCGGTAAAGGGCTCTACTCCGAGAACGTGAACCTGGTCGGGGGAGGTCGCATCATCGCCGCTCTCGAGACGATGTCTCAGCAACCTTTCCCGGCGACCACGGCGGCACACCTGTTGGCAGGCGTCCAGCAAAGCGTGGCGGCTCAGTCGTGAAGAAACGGCTGGCGCCTCACAGAGGGCGGGTGAAGCAATGACCACAATGCCGGGCAGGCCCGGTCAGAGGGTTCTTGAGCTGGACGGAGTGTGGCTCTCGACCGACTCCCCCGAAGGTCCGTGGCAGGTCCCCGGGCTGTCGGTGACGGCCGACTCGCGCGGCCTGACGATTGCGGGAGCTAACACGGTCACCGAGCGGACGATCCCGTGGAGCCAGACCACCAGGTTCAGCTGTCATCAGCCGACCAGGCTGCGAGACGGCTCGCCGGCGACGGTTCTCGAGATCGGCTTGGCCAACGGCCGCACGCTGCAGCTCCTGCTTCCGGTCAGCCTGGTCCCTCCTAGCGAGACCCTGGTGGTCGAGACCGAGCTCTCGGCCATGTCGAACCGGTTCCGCCGCTCCCCCGAGGCCGATCAGGCCTTGGTCGAGGAGGTGGCTCAAAGCTTGATGGCCGATGCCGGCCCGAGGATCACCGTCCCGGTGAAAGAGGAGATACCCGCCGACACCCACCAAATGGCGGCTGCCGAAGCGGTACTGCAACCCATGGTTTCTGCCGTCGGAGCGACGACCAACGGCGCTTCGGGCCCGGTTTCACTGCAGCGGGAGACTCAGCTGCCGGCGCCGCCTCCGAGGGAACAGGCACCGCCTACGAGGGAGCAGGCACCCCCTACGAGGGAGCCGGTCATTCCTCGCGAGTCTCGCGAGCCGGTCCGATCCGTTCAGCCTCCTACGGCACCGAAGGTCCAGAGCACCACCACTGCTCCGGCGCCCAGGGAAATTCCAAATAATGAGCATGCTGATGATCCGCGATCGGCTGTCTCCCAGGCGTCGGTCGTTGTCGCACAGCCCGATGTCGTTGAGCTGGCTTTCGAAGAGGACGCTGTCGAGGAGGACGCTGTCGAAGAGCAAGCCGTCGTTGAGCCGGCGAAGAAGCCGGTGGCGGTCAACCAGAATCACGAGGCCGACGTCGTAGCCGGCGTGGAAAGCGATACCGAGGGGAGCGATAGTGCCGACAAGCGTGACCTGCGCATGCTGCACACGCTGGTGGCGTTGATCGCGCTGGTGATCGTGATCCTTCTGGCGGAACTGGTGCTGGTCTTCTTCTTCCTGAATCACAACTCGAACAGCGGGCGTACCAACCACGGATCTGTGCCGGCGATTCAGGTCATGCACTCCGACGGGAACCGGGCCTCAGTCTGAGGGGCCGGCCTTCGGGTCTCGGGCCTCAGTCGTCCGAGGCGTCCGGCAGGCGGCGACCGACTGCTTCCATGGCTCTATAAGACATCTCGGGGAGGTGCGCCGAGTCGGGGCGCATCAGGTTGGCCATGATCCTGAGCAATCCGTTCATCACCGGCGGAACGTGCATCCCGGTCTGCACGCAGGCCCTGAGCACCTGAGGATTGCTGATCAGCTTCACGAAGGCCCGGGCGACCCTGTAGTAATCGCCGTACGCCTCGTGGAGCCTTCTTTCGTAATCCTCACCCACCGAGGTCTTGCGACCGGCGAGGGCATTGCTGATGCACGCGGCAGCGAGCCTGCCGGTCTCGTACCCGTAGGCGATCCCCTCGCCGTTGAACGGGTTGATCGAGCCGGCGGCGTCCCCGATGCAGATCGCATTCGGTCCCGTCCTCGGCCGAAGCGCCAGGCCCATCGGGAGCTTCCCCCCGGTCGGGGGACCACATGACGTGGCCTCGGAAAGTCCCCATGATCCGGGGGCCCTGGCTACGAAGGCGTCCATCAGCCGGGTCGTGTTGACGCCCTTCCACCTTCCGTTGACCGTCAGAAGCCCGACCCCGACGTTCACACGTCCGTCGCCCAACGGGAAGATCCAGCCGTAGCCGGGGACGAGCTCGCCGTCGGCGTCACGGATCTCGAGGTGGGACTCGATGTACGGATCGTCGTGGCGGGGAGAGTTGTAGTAGCCCCGCAAGGCCATCCCGAGCGGGAGGTTGCGGTCACGGCTGGTCCCGAGGGACCTCCCGATGCGGGAATTCGAGCCGTCGGCGATCACGACGTAACGGGCCTTGATCTCGCCGGTCTCCTTGGAGGCCACCTCGGAGACGCGGACCCCGTCCAGCACGGGAATCGAGCGGGAGTCGGCCGTAGCCGTATCGCGGGCCGTGAGGCCGACCGTGTGGCCGTTACCGGGCGCGGCCCGCAGAACCTCGTTTGCCTCTGTGCCCTGCAGAACGTGGGCACCGGCCTTTGCTGCTCTTTCGGCCACCAGTTGGTCGAGATTCCTTCGGGTGATCGTGTATCCGTACGACGGGAAGGACGGATGCTCCGGCCAATGCATCTCGAGCGTTTTCCCAAATGCACAAGAGCGGAGGCCCACATATTTGTGAGAACCGGCCATAGCCCCGCCGAGACCCATGTCCTCGATTTGGCGCACCGCCCGCGGGGTGAGGCCGTCCCCACAGGTCTTGTCTCGCGGGAACCTCTTCTTCTCGACCAAAACGACGTCCCAGCCGGCATCTGCGAGCCAGTAGGCACACGAAGACCCCGATGGACCGCCTCCGATGACGACCACGTCATGGACCGTTCCGGGGTTGGGTTCAAACGTCACAACAACCGATGCTAGGTGGACGCCGGTAAATGTGCTCCCGGTAACGCACCCGTGGTAGAACCGAATTGCTCATGGACTCTTATCTGCCGGTTTTCATAATGGTCGTGCTGGGCTTCCTTTTCGCGGCCGGCTCGCTGGTGGCCTCGGTGACGCTGGGTCCCAGGAGAAAGCCGACCGACGCGAAGCTGGCTCCTTACGAGTGCGGCATCGTTCCCGACCGCGAGCCGGCGGAGCGTTTTCCAGTCCGCTTCTACCTCATAGCGATGATCTTCATCATCTTCGACATCGAGATCGTCTTCCTCTACCCGTGGGCCGTCGTCTACCGGCAGCTTCACTCGTTCGGCTTCGTCGAGATCCTGGTCTTCGCGGGAGCCGTCTTCATCTCCTTCCTTTATCTGGTGAGCAACGGTGCCCTGAACTGGGGACCGGTCAAGCGCCTCCGTCCAGCCGGCTCGACTCAGACCCGTACGACGCGCTCGACCGTGGTGCGCGTAGGGCCTGAGGCCGAAGCCGAAGAAGCCGCCTAGGAGCTGGAAGTGGGGCTCGAGGATCTCCACCACAACTTTCTGACCGGCAGGCTTGAAGACCTGGTCAAATGGGCGCGCCGTAACAGCGTGTGGCCGGCCACCTTCGGTCTGGCCTGTTGCGCCATCGAGATGATGGCCGTCGGTACCGCCGATTACGACATCAGCCGCTTCGGGATGGAGGTCTTCAGGGCCTCTCCCCGCCAGGCGGACCTGATGATCGTCGCCGGGCGCGTCTCTCAGAAGATGGCCCCCGTTCTCCGTCAGGTCTACGACCAGATGATGGAGCCCAAGTGGGTCATCTCGATGGGCGTATGCGCATCCACCGGCGGCATGTTCAACAACTACGCCATCATCCAGGGCGTCGACCAGATCGTGCCGGTCGACGTGTATGCGCCCGGTTGTCCTCCCGCCCCCGAGACGTTGCTTCACGCCATCCTCACCCTCCACGAGAAGATCCGTACGGGCGAGATCACCCGCAGGCCGGAGAAGGCCACGGGTACACCTGAGTTGGCCGGTTGGGTCCCGGAGGTTCCCGACGCCGTGCGGCTGGGCACCCCCAAGTGAGTTCGGTAGACGTTCGGTTCGTTGCGCGAAGCGAGTATCACGACGCGGTCAGCCGGATGCGCGACGAAGGATTCGAACTCCTGTCGGATCTCGTCGCGGTCGACTATCTGACGCATCCGGGCCGTACGTTGCCTGAAGGCGTCGACGCAGAGCGCTTCGAGATCGAAGTTGTCATGACTTCGGTGTCGCAGAGGAAGAAGTCACGTGTTCGCGTCCAAGTGCCGGAGAACGATTGCAGACTCGACTCTCTGTGGGATCTGTACCCCGGGGTCGAGGCCATGGAGCGCGAGGCCTTCGACATGATGGGGATCACCTTCGAGGGTCACCCGGATCTCACCCGCATCCTGATGCCCGAGGACTGGGAAGGCTTCCCGCTCCGCAAGGACTACAGCGTCGGACGGGTTCCGGTGCAATTCAAAGAATCCCCGGGCCCACGATGACGGCGGGTTCACGATGACGGCGGGTTCACGATGACGACGCCTTCTGACATTGACAACGGCGCCGGCGAGGCGGATGCCGACGTGGACGACGACTCCGAGGAGACTGCCGCCGAACTGGCCCTTGATGCAGAGGACGCCGGGGCCGAGCGCCTGCTCGCGGAGACGGCCGAAGGTTCCCAGGAGATAGCGCCGCGTTCTGCGACTCCGCCCGATGAGCTGCGGCGCGAGATCGGCGCGGTGCTCCGCCTCCCCGAAGGTGGTCGCGGCTCCGACGCGGAAGTCGACATCGAGGTCACAGACGACGAGACGATGATCATCAACATGGGTCCGCAGCACCCGTCCACCCACGGTGTGCTGCGTCTCATGATCGAGCTCGATGGCGAAACGGTGCTGCGCACCAAACCGATAATCGGCTACCTCCACACCGGTATGGAGAAGACCGGCGAAGAGCTCACCTATGTCCAGGGGTGCACGAACGTCACCCGCATGGACTACCTGTCGCCGCTCAACAACGAGCTCGTGTTCTCGATGGCGACAGAAGCACTGTTGGGAGTCGAGCTGCCGCCGCGAGCGATCTGGATCCGGATGCTTCTTTCCGAGATGCAGCGGATGTCCTCGCATCTGATGTGGCTCGCCACGAACGGCATGGACCTCGGCTCGACCACGATGATGATCTTCGGGTTCCGCGAACGCGAGCTCATCTTGGCGTTCTTCGAGAAGACGACCGGTCTGCGGATGAACCACAACTTCATCCGTCCCGGTGGAACGGCCGCGGATCTGCCCGACGGGTGGGAAGACGACGTCAAGGTCATCTGTGACAACGTCGAGACGCGCCTCGATGAGTACGACGAGCTGATCACAGGTCAACCGATCTTCCGCCAGCGCATGGAAGGTGTCGGAGCCATCACTTCTGAAGAGGCTCTCGCCTTGTCCGCTACGGGACCGATCCTGCGGTCTACCGGTGTGGCGTGGGACCTGCGTCGCTCAATTCCTTACCTCGCCTACGACCAGGTCGACTTCGACGTGATCGTCGGGACCTACGGCGACAACTTCGACCGCTACGCCTGTCGCTTCAACGAGGTCCGCGAGTCGATCAAGATCGTCCGCCAGGCTCTCGAGCGGATGCCGGCAGGCGACTACCGCGTCCAGGACAAGAAGGTCACGCCGCCGCCACGCGCACGCATCGACCAGTCGATGGAGGCATTGATCCACCACTTCAAGATCTTCACCGAAGGATTCAAGGTTCCAGAAGGTGAGGTCTATGTCGCGATCGAGTCGCCGCGGGGCGAGCTCGGTTGCTACCTGGTCTCTGACGGCTCCGCCAAGCCCTACCGCATGCACATCCGTGCGCCATCTTTCGTGAACCTGCAGAGCGCGGCCGTCATGATGCACAAGGGTCTGATCGCGGACGCGATAGCCACCATCTCGTCGGTCGATCCTGTGATGGGGGAGGTGGACCGTTGAGCGGTCACCTTTCTGACGAGATAGTCGAACAGGCCAAGCAGATCATCGGTCTCTACCCGCACAAGCGCTCCGCGCTCATCCCCATCTGCCACCTGGCGCAGGAGCAGGACGGCTGGCTCACCCCAGAAGCCGTGGAAGAGATAGCCGACATGCTCGACATCGCGCCGGCGGAGGTCGTGGGGACCGCGTCGTTCTACGACATGCTCCACGTCGAGCCGGTTGGCAAGTACCTGGTGTCGATCTGCACGAACATCGCGTGCATGCTGCGCGGAGCGTACGAGTTGATGGAGCACGCCGAAGAGCATCTCGGTGTGCGTACCGGCGGAACGACTGCGGACGGGAATTTCACACTCGAAGAGGCGGAGTGCATCGCGGACTGCGGAAGAGCCCCGTGTCTGCAGGTGAATCACCGCTTCTTCGGAAACGTCACCAACGACGACTTCGACAAGTTGACCGGTGACCTTGCCGCCGGTCGCCTGGCCGATGACGTTCCGCAGCACGGGACGTTGGTCAGGGTCAGGCGCAAGGGTGGGCTCGAGGTGACGCCGGGAGCGGGGCACGCCGGAGCAGGGCACGCCGGAGCGGGACACGCGGGTGCAGGGCACGCGGGCGCGGAGAAGGGCGGCTCGTGACGATCACTGAAGCGCCGAAGATCGTCACATCGCGCCTGGGCTTCGACGACTCGTACACGATCACGAGATACCTGGCGACCGGTGGTTACGAAGGACTGCGCAAGGCGTTGACCATGACCCGCGAGGAGGTCGCGGCCGAGGTCGACGCGGCGAGCCTTCTAGGACGGGGAGGAGCCGGTTTCCCCGCGGGGCGCAAATGGTCGATGCTCCGCAAGGCCCCGACCACGTACCTCGTCATAAACGGAGACGAGAGCGAGCCCGCGACGTTCAAGGACCATCTCCTCATCGAGCGTGATCCACACCAGATCATCGAGGGTGTTCTCATCTGCTCGTACGCGATCGGAGCGGCGCAGGCATTCATCTACATACGCGGTGAGTTCGCACTCGGGCTGGAGCGGATGCAGGCCGCTTTGAACGAGGCCTACGAATACGGCGCGGTGGGGCGGAACATCTTCGGGTCCGAGCTCAGCATCGACCTGGTCGTGCACCCTGGAGCCGGTGCCTACATCTGCGGAGAAGAGACTGCGCTGTTGGAGAGTCTGGAAGGAAAGCGCGGATTTCCGCGGATCAAGCCGCCGTACTTTCCGGCCGCTATCGGGTTGTATGGCGAGCCGACCGTGGTCAACAACGTCGAGACGATGTCCAACCTGCCGTGGATCATTCAAAACGGTGGCGCCGCATTTGCCGCCCTCGGTGAAGGCCGGTCGTGCGGCACCCGGTTGTTCGCACTGGCCGGCCACGTCGAGAATCCCGGCGTATACGAGATCGAGATGGTGAAGACGACCTTCAGGGACCTGATCTTCGACCCCTCGCTCGGTGGAGGCATCCCCGGTGGCCGTTCGCTCAAGGCCATCATTCCCGGTGGCGTGTCGGCTCCGTGGTTCGGACCGGACCAGCTCGACCTGCCGTTGGGACAGGACGAGGTCGGCGCGGCCGGATCGATGCTCGGATCGGGCTCGATCGTGGCCATGGACGACTCGACCTGCATCGTCCGGGCGGCATGGAGGATCACGCGCTTCTTCCACCGCGAGTCGTGCGGCCAGTGCACGCCGTGCCGTGAAGGTGCCGGATGGCTGGAGAACATCCTGGCCCGCATCGAAACTGGAACTGGACGCGATATGGACGTCGATCTGCTGATGGACCTGTGCGACAACCTCTCCCCCGGAGTCAACTGGCCCCCACAGCAGACGACGATCTGTGTGCTCGGTCCTTCGATCCCGTCTTCCATAGCGTCGGGGATCAGGATGTTCCGCGACGAGTTCCTCGAGCACGTGAAGCACGGAGGGTGCACCCGTGGCTGATCCCACCGTTACCTCTCACCACGGGATCGCCCCCAAGGCCGAGCCCGGCGCAACGGTGTCGATAACACTCGACGGTCGCGAGCTGACCGTTCCGGCGGGACAGTTCCTCATCGCCGCGGCCGAAGACAACGGCGTCTTCATCCCGCGCTTCTGTTACCACCCCCGCATGAAGCCCGTCGGTATGTGCCGCATGTGCCTGGTCGACATAACCGGTCCGCGCGGAGCGACGCTGCAGCCCGCCTGTTACATGCCGGTTGCCGAAGGCATGGTCGTGGACACGACGAACGACCGGGTGAAAAAGGCCCAGGACGGCGTTCTGGAGTTCCTTCTGGTCAACCACCCCCTCGACTGTCCGGTGTGCGACAAGGGCGGCGAGTGTCCCCTCCAGGACCAGACGCTCGCGTACGGCCCGGGCGAGAGCCGGTTCATGGAGGAGAAGCGCCACTTCGCAAAGCCGATCGCTCTTTCACCGCTCGTTCTGCTCGACCGGGAGCGCTGCATCCAGTGCGGGCGCTGCACGCGCTTCGCCCTCGAGGTGGCCGGCGAGCCGATGATCGACTTTTTGGGCCGCGGTGACGAGATCGAGGTCTCGATAGCCGAGGGGCACGTCTTCAGCTCACCGTTCAGCGGCAACACGGTTCAGATCTGCCCGGTTGGTGCGCTGACGTCGACGCCATACCGGTTCACCGCGCGCCCGTGGGACTTGGACCAGGTGGAGTCGACCTGCACCACCTGCTCAGTCGGGTGCCGTGCTGCGGTGCAGTCGTCATCGAACCGTGTCACCCGGCTTCTTGGTATGGACGCCGATCCGGTCAACCAGAGTTGGTTGTGCGACAAGGGCCGCTACGGCTACGAGGCGGTCAACTCTCCGAACCGGCTGACCGAGCCGAAGATCAGGCGCGTTTCCGGGTCCCGTTCAGGCTCTGGCGCCGGAGCGGGCGCGGGCTCCGGCTCGGGCTCCGGTGATCTGGAGACGGTGTCGTGGTCAGAGGCGCTGTCATTCGCTTCTGACCGGTTGTCGGCCATCAGAAGCGCCACCGGCCCGGAATCGATCGGAGTCATCGGCGGCGCGCGTTTGACCAACGAAGACGCCTATGCGTGGGCGAAGTTCGCCAAGGGGATCATCGGAACCGATTCGGTCGATGCTCAACTCGGCGACGGCCTGCCCGCAGAGCTGGTGCTCGGTCTTCCTCGAGCCACCATCGACGAGGCGTGCGATGCCAAGTGCCTGATCACCCTGTCTGGCGACCTGTACGAGGAGCTTCCCATCCTGTTCCTCCGGCTGCGGGCCGCAGCGGAGGAAGCCGGCTTGCCGATCATCGAACTGTCTCCGCGCACGACGCACCTGAGCCGTAGCGCCGCGGCGACGGTGCCGACCGCACCTGGTGCGGCCGCGACGATTGCTCGCGCGTTGGTGGGGGGAGCGCAGGGACCGGCGCCTGACGGAGTTTCTGACGGTGTGTGGTCCGCGGTTCGAACCGCGCTCGGCGCAGTTGGTGCCGGTGGCGCAGTGGGCGGCGGTGCCGGCCTGGTGATCGTGGTCGGGCGGGGATCGGTGGCCGAGTCCGAATCTGTCGTGGCCGAGGCAGCTGCGGTGCTGGCCGAGGCGTACCCGGAAGCCCGTTTCCTTCCTGCTCTCCGGCGCGGAAACGTGATGGGTGCACTCGACATGGGTCTCGCTCCCGGGGTGCTGCCCGGTCGCGTTTCTCTCGAAGCCGGACGGGAGTGGTTCGTCTCTTCGGGCTCCTCGAGCTCCTCGAGCTCTTCGAGTTCCTCAGGCTCCTCGAGCTCCTCGAGCTCCTCGAGCTCCTCGAGCTCCGGGTGGTCCGCCCTTCCGACCGGGCGTGGCCGCGACACGACGGGGATACTCCAGGGACTGGCCGACGGTTCGATGAAGGCCGTGATCCTGATTGGCGCCGATCCTCTCGGCGACTTTCCCGATCTGGGTCTTGCCTCGGCAGCTCTCGAGGCGGCCGATCTCGTCATCGCGGTCGACGGGCTTAATTCTCAGTCCGTAAAGCACGCCCACGTGGTTCTTCCGGCAGCCATGCACCACGAACGCCCCGGTACGACCACCAACATCGAAGGCCGGGTCCTGAGGGTCGGTCAGAAGCTCACCCCGCCCGTCTTGTGCTGGCCGGACTGGATGGTGGCTTCGGAGCTGGCGGCACGAATGGGTGCCGATCTGGGACTCTTTTCCATCGCCGAGATCTGGGACGAGATCGAAAGGCTGGCGTCATCTCACGCCGGGCTGACCCACGATCTGCTCGACGCTCCCGGTGCCCGCGACGGTGTGGTGGTCCCGTTGAAGGCGCACAAGGTTGTCATCGGGCGTCGAGGTGGTGCCGGCGGCTCAGATGCATCGGGCGAGGACGCTCCCGGTCACGGTCCTGCTCCCGCTCCCGCTCCCGACGCCCGGTTCGACCCGATGGCCACTCCGGGCATCGAATCGGTCGAGGTGCAAGGTCCCATTGCCAGGGTTCAGAACGCAGAACCAGCTGACTCAGCCACCGAGCCAACCGCTGACTCATCCGCCGAGTCAACCGGAAACGCGGCCGGTAGCGACGCAGGTTCCACCGCAGCAGGTAACGGCGCCCAGAAGCGCCCGGCGATGATCCAGCTGGCGAAGGCGAAGGCCGGCGATGGATCTTCGATGCCGGTATCGGTGCCGGAACGTGCAGACGGATCGCTCAGGCTCGTCTCTCCCAGGCGTCTCTACGACCACGGTGTGCAGATGCTCGAAAGCGAATTTCTGGCCGGGATGGTCGAGAAATTGGTTGCCAAGGTCAATCCGTCCGAGCTCTCCTCGCGGGAGATCTCCTCCGGCTCGAGTGTCCGACTCCGCTCCGGCGCCTCATCCCTCGAGATCGAGGTGGTCGGCGACTCCGGCGTCCTACCGGGCGTAGTCGAGGTCAGCGCGAACATCAGGCCGAGCCGCGGCGACGACGAGTCAGCCGCGCGCCTTACGAGCATCGAGGACGTCGTAACCGAACTTCAGTTGGAGCGCGCATGACCGCGCTCACTTCTTTCTTCGGCTCGTTCATCGCCCAAGCCGGTGACCCGCTGCTCGACCAGGGCATGCACTGGGCCGAGTTGCTCGTGATCGTCGTAAGGGTGCTCGTCGCGTTCGGAGCACTGCTCGGCTCTGTAACGCTGATGATCTGGTTCGAGCGCAAGCTGATCTCGGACATGCAGGACCGCATCGGGCCCAACCGAGCCGGTCCGTTCGGACTCCTACAGACGCTCGCCGACGGAATCAAGCTGTTCTTCAAGGAAGACCTGCAACCGAAGAAGGCGGACACATTCGTCTTCAACCTGGCGCCTTACCTGTCGATCATCCCCGCGCTGGTCGCGTTCACGATCGTTCCGGTGGGCGGTTATCTGACCATCAGCCGCCACACCTTCGAGCTGCAGGTCGCCGACCCGCCGATCGGGATCCTGCTTCTGCTGGCCATGTCTTCGGTCTCCGTGTACGGAGTGATGTTGGCCGGATGGGCTTCCGGTTCCAAGTACCCGCTGCTCGGTTCGGTCAGAGCCAGCGCGCAGATGATCTCCTACGAAGCTGCGCTCGGGCTCGCAATCGTGACCACGATCATCGTCACCGGGACCGCGGTGACCGTGGGGTCCCTGTCGACGAGGGCGATCGTCCAGAGCCAGGGCGCCCATTTCTGGGACTGGAACGTCCTGCGCCTCGGCATCGTGCCCTTCGTCATATTCCTGGTGGCCATCACAGCCGAGCTGCAACGACCGCCCTTCGACCTTGCCGAGGCCGACACCGAACTCGTCGGAGGATTCCACACGGAGTACTCGTCGATCCGGTTCGCTCTGTTCTTCATGGCGGAGTTCATGAACACCATCACGATGTCGGCGGTCGTGGTGACCCTCTTCTTCGGCGGTCCGGACGGACCGGCACCCCACGTCCAGATCCTTCGTTGGGTGTTCCCGATCCTGTGGTTCCTCGGAAAGACGGGAGTCTTCCTCTTCATATACGTGTGGCTCCGCGCCGCACTGCCGCGGCTGCGGTACGACCAGCTGATGGATCTGGGCTGGAAGTTCCTGATCCCGGTGTCACTGGCATGGCTGCTGTTCGTGGCCGTCGCCGAGATCTTCGGCGCCGGCTGGCAGTTCTGGGCCACGGTCGGGATCGTGATCCTGGCCGGAGGCCTTCTGTTCCGGGCCGTACGGGTCGGACGCGTGCGCGACGGATCTGATGGTGGCCCGAGCTCACCAGCACCGTTCGGAGTGACCGGCGGAGAAGGGCATCGGTAGCCGCAATGGACCGTTTCGACCCCGTCAAGTTCCTCGGTGGCTTCAAAGTGACCCTCGAGCAGATGTCGCGCCCGCGCATCACCGTTCAGTATCCGCGGGAGAAGCACGTCAAGCCGCCTCGCGCCCATGGCCGACACGTTCTCAACCGCTACGAAGACGGCATGGAGAAGTGCATCGGCTGCGAGCTGTGCGCCGGTGTGTGTCCGGCCGACTGCATCTACGTGCGCGGGGCGGACAATCCTCCCGATCACCCGGTCTCACCCGGTGAGCGCTACGGCTTCGTGTATGAGATCAACTTCCTGCGGTGCATCCATTGCGACATGTGCGTGGAGGCATGCCCGACGGAAGCGATCACCGAGTCCAAGATGTTCGAGTTCTCGTTCACCAACCGCGCCGACGCCATCTACACAAAGCGCGAGCTCCTGGTCGACGACGACGGCAAGCCTCGTCAGCTCCCCTGGGAGGACTGGCGCCAGGGCGACGACCGCAACACGTCATCGTGGATGCGGGCGACCTCTCCAGGTGGCGCGGCGGACTACGAAGGCACTGTGCAGTGGTCCGCCGAGCTGGGCTACGGGATCCGTGCGCCTGAAGGGGGGCAGTCAGGCAATCGTGATGACGCCGCCACCGGCAACATCCAGCTGCGCGACACCATGGCGATGCACCTGGACGACTCCGAGAGGCCGGCAGCGCAACGCGGTATTCCCGGAATGATCGCCCGCACCCGCAAGAAGGCCGAGATCTTCAGAGACAGCATTCCCAGGCCCGGAAAACGAGGGGGGAGATGATCCACCTCCTGCCCTTGGTCGGAGCCACACGGCCCGACGCGCTCACCTTCGTATGGTCGTCGGTCATCATCATCTTCGGGGCGCTCGGAGTGGTGATCGCGCGCAACCCCGTGCACTCGGCCTTGATGCTCGTCATGACCCTCTTCGGGGTTGCGATCATCTTCATCGAGCTTCAGGCCAACTTTCTGGCCGCGGTGCAGGTGATCGTGTACGCCGGGGCGATAGTCGTTCTGTTCCTGTTCGTGATCATGCTCCTCGGCGTCGATAAAAAAGAGAACCTGGAGAAAGAGCCTTTGCGGGGCCAGAGGCCGATAGCCGTCGCGTTGGTGGCCTTGGCGCTCGGCGGCGTGCTCGGCCTGGGCTTCGAAACACACTGGTCCGTTGGCGCGCATTCCGTGGCCGGACCTCGCAACCAGACCGGCGGCGACGTTGCCGCATTGGGCAGATCCGTCTTCACGACGTACCTTTTCCCGTTCGAAGTCACCGCCGCTCTTCTGGTGATCGCCGTCGTCGGTGCAGTTGTTCTCTCCAGGCAGTCCGGTCCGCTCGATTCGACGTCCACGTCGTCTGCGGCGTCACCGGAAACGGAGGACTCGGACGGAGACGGCGGCCCGTCAGGCGGCACTGCGGGCCAGGGCACAGATACGGCGAAGGATCTGATCTCCCCCGAGGATGAAGCGCAGGACATCGCGATCGAAGCGGAATCCATCAGGGAGCTCACAGCCCCTGACGAGACGAAAGACGAGGAGGTGAAGGCATGAGCGTTCCCGGTTCCTGGTACCTGGTTTTGTCGGCGATCCTTTTCTCGATCGGCGCTCTCGGCCTTCTTCTACGCCGCAACGTGCTCGTGATGTTCATGTGCGTGGAGCTGATGCTCAATGCGGCCAACATCGCGTTCGTGGCCATGTCGAGGATGCTCAACGACATTGGTGGCGAGGCGATCGTCTTCTTCGTCCTTGTGGTCGCGGCTGCCGAAGTCGTCGTCGGCCTCGGAATAACGGTTTCGGTGTTCAGGCGGCGCAAGGGCGCCACGGCCGACGATCTCAACGTGATGAAGGGCTGACCGCCGGCAGATGGTCTACGCCGCTCCAGAGATAATCCTCCTGCCGCTCATCGGCTTCGCGATCCTCGTGGTCGCGGGCCGGCGCATTGGCGAGCCGTGGGCGGGGATCATCGGCACGACCGCGGTGGGCGGCTCGTTCGTTCTGACCCTGATCAGCTTCATCGGCCTGCTCGGACGCCACGCCGGACCCGGTCGTGAGGTGACGGAGAACATCTACAACTGGATCTCGACCGGTCCCCTGCACGTGAGCGTTTCGCTGCTCGTCGATCCGCTGTCGATGACGATGGCGCTGTTCATCACCGGGATCAGCTTCCTGATCCACCTGTACTCGATCGGCTACATGAAGGGCGATCCGGACTTCGCCAAATTCTTCCTGTACCTGAACCTGTTCGTCTTCTCCATGCTCGTGCTCGTCCTGTCGGGCAACCTGTTGTTCACCTTTGTCGGTTGGGAAGGTGTGGGTGCCTGTTCCTACTGGCTCGTCGCTTTCTGGTTCGAGCGCGACAGCGCCGCCAGTGCCGGCAAGAAGGCCTTCATCTACAACAGGATCGGGGACGTCGGCTTTCTGCTGGCCATGTTCCTGATCTATTCGAAGACCGGCTCGCTCCAGTACACGGTCATCTTCAGCAACCTGGATAAGTTCGGCCCGGCCGCCGCGACAGGGACCGTCCTGCTCCTGTTCCTCGGCGCAGCCGGCAAGTCTGCCCAGATACCCCTTTTCCCGTGGCTGGCAGACGCCATGGAAGGCCCGACTCCTGTATCCGCTCTCATCCACGCGGCGACGATGGTCACCTCGGGTGTCTACCTGTTGGCGCGCATGAACGCTCTGCTCGCGCTCAGTTACGATGCCCAGATCGTCATAGCGAGCATCGGTGTGGCGACGGCGTTCATCGCGGGGACGATCGCGTGTGCTCAGAACGACATCAAGAAGGTCCTCGCGTACTCGACCATCTCTCAGCTCGGGTACATGTTCCTCGCCGTCGGCTCGGGCGCGTACATAGCGGCCATCTTCTTGATGGTCGCCCATGCGTTCTTCAAGGGTCAGCTCTTCTTGGGCGCGGGCTCGGTCATCCACGGCATGCACGACGAGCAGGACCTGAAACGCATGGGTGGACTCCGTGCCTTCATGCCGATCACCGCGGCAACTTTCGTGTTCGGCTGGCTCGCCATCGCCGGCATGTTCCCGCTGGCGGGCTTCTGGGCGAAGGGCGACGTGCTGTCCAACGCCTTCGAGAGGTTCCCAGCGCTGTGGGCCATCGGTATCGTCACTGCGCTGTTGACCGCGTATTACATGACGCGTCTCTACGTACTGGCGTTCGACGGCGACCCGCGCTGGCAGGAGGCCATGGCCTCGGGATCGCCATCGCGGTCGACCGCAACCGCAGCCCGGTCAACCGCACCGGCAGTATCCCGGTCGGATCACGGCGCCCACCGTGACGTGCATGCCCCGGGCGACCCGCACGAGTCACCGTGGGTCATGACGATCCCGCTGATCGTCCTGGCCGCCTTGTCGCTGCTCGGCGGCCTGCTCGACCTACCTTGGGCCCACTCCGGGATCGGTGCCCCGCTTTCCTGGTTGGACCCCGTACTCGGGTTGCACCAGCACCTGCCGGGCGGCTCTGTCGCCACCAGGATCATCCTTTCGGTGGCTGACGGCATCATCGCCATAGGCGGCATCGCGGTGGCATGGGCTCTGTGGCGGCGCAAGGCCGATCAGCCCGCGCTCGAGCCCGCCTTCCTGAGCAACGCCTGGTACATCGACTCGAGCTTCGACGAGTTCATCGCGAAGCCGAGCGTTTCGGTCGCGCAAGCCGCATCGCTGTTCGACAAGCGCGTGATCGACGGCGCCGTGATGGGCATCGCCGGTCTCACTCAACGCATCGGTGCGGGGCTGCGCAAGGTTCAGACCGGATTCGTGAGGCAGTACGCGCTCGGCATCGTGCTCGGCGCGGTCCTGCTCCTCGCCTTCATGCTGTTGAAGGCGTGGTGACGCGGTGAGCCCCGGAATCACGGACACCTCGTTCCCGTTCCTGACGGTGCTGGTGCTGCTCCCCGCCGGGGCGGCGCTTTTGACCGCTCTCGTGCCTCGTTCGTCGGGCAACCGTCAGCGATTGGTGGTCGAGCTGATCGCGGCGGTGTCGATGCTCGCCACGCTTGCTCTGGCCATCACCATCGCGGTGCGTTTCCACACCGGCGACGGTGGCTTCCAGATGGTGAGCAACCACTCGTGGACCGGACAGCTGGGCATCGGCTGGCACCTCGGAGTGGACGGGATATCGCTGTTCCTGATCCTCATGTCCGCGGTGCTGTTCCCGATCGCTCTGGCCGGCGCCAGGGTCAAGCGCGATCCGCGTTCGTTCGTCGTGTGGATGCTGCTGCTCGAGGCCGCGTGCCTCGGGAGCTTCGTGTCACTCGACCTGGTTCTGTTCTTCCTGTTCTTCGAGCTCACGCTCATTCCCGTCTACTTCATCATCGCCGGATGGGGATTCCAGAACCGGGGTGCGGCGGCGGTCAAGTTCTTCCTCTACACGTTCTTCGGGTCCGCCTTTTTGCTGGTCGGGATCGTGACCCTGGCGGTCCTTCACGATCAGCAGACCGGCAAGCTCACCTTCGACCTGGTTTCACTCAGCTCGACTCATCTGGGCACCACGGCTCAGGTCCTGTTGTTCCTGGCATTCACCGCGGCGTTCGCGGTCAAAGCTCCGATCTTCCCGTTCCATACGTGGTCTCCCGACGCCTACTCAGAGGCCCCCGCGAGCGGCTCAGTAATTCTCGCGTCGGTCATGGCCAAACTCGGGACGTACGGGATCATCCGGTTCGACCTGACGTTGTTCCCGAGGGCGGCCGTCGATCTGGCGCCGCTGCTGCTGACGCTCGGAGTCATCGGGATCCTCTACGGGGCGATCGTGGCCTGCGTGCAGCGCGACCTCAAGCGACTTGTGGCGTACTCGTCACTGGCGCACCTCGGGTTCATCATCCTCGGGACCTTCGCACTGACCACCCAGGCGTTGTCCGGAAGCGTCCTTCAGATGGTCAACCACGGGTTGGTCACCGCGGCTCTGTTCATCCTGATCGGATGGATCTACGAGCGAAGGCGCAGCTGGCAGACGACGGAGTTGCGAGGGATCCAACGCCCCGCTCCGCTCCTCGCGGCGGTGTTCACCCTGGTGATGATGGCCTCTTTGGGTCTGCCGGGTCTCAATAGTTTCGTAGGGGAGTTCCTGATCCTCTCAGGGACGTTCATCACCCACCGGTGGTGGGCGGTCGTGGCAACGATCGGCGTCGTGTTCTCTGCGATATACGTCCTGTGGGCATACCAGCAGGTGTTCCATCACCGCCCTGACGAGAAGAACGCCAAGACGCGCGACCTGAACTGGCGTGAAGGCGCCGTGATGGTGCCGCTCGTAGGGCTGATCATCTTCCTCGGGGTGTATCCGAAGCCGGTTCTCGACCGGATCAATCCCACTGTGACAGCGCTCGTGAACCGTATCGATCAGCAGGACAACACCCACCAGCCGGACCCGGGATCGCAGACCCCCTCGGCCCCCGCCGCCACGGCAGCGTCAACGGGATCTTCGACGTCGGGCTCTTCAGGGATCGCTCAACCGAAGAACCTGCACGTGAGCTCTCTGGCCGGCGTCTACCGGCTGCAGAGCTTCTACGTCTCGGGTGTGTCGAACCGGGAGGGAATGGCCGCCGGACGCATCGTCCGCGATCTGGCGGACCAGGGTGAGGTGCGATGAGCCTGTCGTTTCTCGCCACTGCGGCGTTCGCCACCACTGCTAACGCGGCAAGCGCTCAGCATCTGAAGCTTCCTTCGATCACCTACCTGGCGATCCTCCCCGAGTTGCTCACCTTGGGTGGCGCCCTTGTGATGCTCGGAAGCTCCGCGCTTCTACGCAAGCGGATGGAGGCGACGACTGCAGCGAGCCTCACGATCCTCACCGGGTCGGCCAGCCTCATAGCCGGCGTCGGGCAATGGATCAACACCACAGCCCATGGTGCCCACGTAACGATCGACTCTTCTGTCATCCAGGACGGCTTCAGCGCATTCATCACCATCCTGGTGTCGTGCGCGGTGATCGTCACTGCGTTCATCGGCCAGGGCTGGCTGGTACGCGAGAAGAGCGACGGACCGGAGATGCACGCCCTTATGCTCGTTTCCGCCATGGGCGCCATGCTCATGGGCGAGGCGAATGACCTGATCCTAGTGTTCCTCGGTCTCGAGATCATGTCGATCGCCCTGTACGTGCTGGCTGCGGGTAACGCCCGCAGGGAAGAGTCCGGCGAAGCGGCGCTCAAGTACTTCGTCCTCGGCTCGTTCTCTTCGGCCGTCTTCCTCTACGGCATGGCCCTCGTCTACGGAGCCACAGGGTCTACCAACCTGGCCCAGATCGCCGACTTCCTTTCGAAGAACATCCTTCTGCACAACGGGCTGTTACTGGCCGGCATCGCACTGCTGCTCGTCGGCTTCGCGTTCAAGATCGCCGCAGTGCCGTTCCATCTGTGGACACCCGACGTGTACCAGGGATCGCCCAGCCCGGTCACCGGCTTCATGGCCGCGGTGGCGAAGACCGGGGGGTTCGCGGCGTTGCTCCGCGTCTTCGTGTCCTCCTTTCCGACGGTTCGAGCTGATTGGCAGCCGATCATCTGGGTGCTGGCTGTGATCACCCTGCTGTTCGGCGCGGTCGTAGGTGTCGTGCAGCGCGACGTGAAGCGCATGCTGGCGTACTCGTCCATAAACCACGCCGGCTTCATCCTTCTGGGCCTGTACCTCGCCACACAGAGAGGCGTGTCCGGGTCCCTCTACTACCTCTTCACCTATTCGTTCATGGTGATGGGGAGCTTCGGCGTGGTAACCGTGGTCGCGGGCCTCGGTGATGCCAACCACGACCTCGACAGCTGGAGAGGCCTGGCCTTCCGACAACCCTGGTTGGCGGTGCCGATGATCATCTTCCTGCTCGCACAGGCGGGCATGCCGGCCACGACGGGTCTCTGGGCGAAGATCTATGTGATCGAGGGGGCAACGGGCACGCCGGGAGGCATAGCCCTGTCGATCATCGCCATGGTCTCGGCCGTCATCGCCGGGTTCTTCTACCTGCGCCTGGTGCTCTACATGGTCCAGAACCCGAATGCGGCTCAGGGTGACATAGGTGACGTCGTTGACGTTGATGTTGCCGACGAAGGCCCAGCCGGCTTGGGGAACCGAGGCTCGGGCGGTGCAGTGGTTGTGGGATCACCAGTCCTTGCAGCTGCTGATGTCGGCGGAGCGACCGTGCTGACCACGATTCGGACCCAGGCGGCGGCGGCATTGCCGATCCCCCTTTCGATCGCCACGGGCATCTTCCTATGTGCTCTGGTGACCGTGTTGTTCGGGGTGTGGCCCTCTCCGATCATCAACTTCGCCCACGGCGCCACACTGCTCTTCCACTGATCGGGTAGCGCGCCAAGCAGCACGGCCGATGGGCAGCGCGCCGAGCGCCGATTCGTTAGGGCGCCACGCGCCGAATGCTCTCAGATTCGGGTAGGCCAGTCGGTCAGATCGAGTACATAGCGAACATCTGTACAGACGAATTGCCCCCAGTCATGAATCTTGGTGGTTCCGTCATGCCGCCATCCACCGATCTCGTAGAAGCGGCGAGCCTTGGTGTTGGTGTCGAGTGCCCACAAGGTCGCGGTCTCGTAGCCGGCAGTCGCCAGTTGGTCGAGCGATCGTTTGATCAGGGCAACTCCATTTCCTCCGCCCCAGGCTTCCGGGGCGAGGTAAATGGACGTGATCTCTCCCGTGGTCGCAGGATCGAGATCATCGTCACGCGTCGGGCACAGGTGCGAGAACCCTTTCACGTCCTGTTTTTCGTCAGCCGCAATCCCGTGCATCCCGTCGGCCCGTATCCCGTCGGCCCGTATCCCGTCGGCCCGTATCCCGTCTGCACCGTCCACGAGAACGAACATTCCGCTACCCGGCCAGTGAGTCGAAGCCAGTGTGGTCTCCCATTGGGCCACACGGTGCTCTGGGCGCAGCTGGTCGAGGTAGTCCTGAGGGAGCAGACCCGGGTATGCCGACTTCCAAGACCGCACGTGGACGTCCGCGATCGCCAACGCGTCCTCAGGAGTCGCTTCTCTAATGTGCATCTGATCCAGCCATGGTTCTTCCGGGTTCAGCTCTACGTGACATCGAGGTCGGCAGGCGCAATATTCTTGCTTGGGTTAATAAAGTGCGCGCCAGTCGCCCCGAATAGCCCGACGTGTCTTTGTGTCGATGCAAACACAATGCGCGGCTTTCGAGTACTCCCAGCACATTGAGTCGATAAAACGCGAACTCGTCTACTTCTAGAGTTTCATGCAGGGATCATCGGCAGGTCACGAAAAGTTCGCGTTTAGTTAACCTCCGAGACCTAGCGTCCCTGACGTTCAGTTCTGCAGTCACATGACTACGAGCTTGATAGCCGAGCCGGCGACACAGCCGGCGCCTACGACAAATACATCTCTGGGACCACCGGGCAGGTAGGCGGGGAATTCGTGTCACAGACAGCTGATTTGCCACGGGCGGCGTCGCCCCTAGGGCCGCGCCCCATAACACTCAAGAACCTGCGGTCCAAGGAAGATCGGATCTATCGCGGGACTGTGCGCGGGGCCGGATACGGCGCGCTGATCCTCTTGTTCCTGATCGGGCTGTTCCTCCTGATCCACGGACTCCCGGCCATCAAGGTTCGCGGGTTCAAGTTCTTCACCACCTCGGGATACCAGACGCTCGGGGCCCATCCCACTTTCGGAGTACTCGCCTCCCTCTACGGGACCGTCGTCGTGGCTCTGGTCGCTCTCGTAGTCGGAGTGCCTGTAGCACTCACGACCGCCCTGTTCCTGAGCGAATACGCCCCCCCGTGGAGCAGGCGCACTCTGATCGCCCTGGTCGACCTGGCCGCGGCCATCCCGTCGGTCATCTACGGGCTATGGGGCTTTTTCGAGCTCCAGCCGAACGTGGTCGGCATCAGCTCATGGATGTCCAACCATCTTGGGTTCATCCCGATCTTCAAGGTCCTGCACCCTCCGTACAACGCCTCGCTTTTCATCGCGGGACTGGTCGTCGGCCTGATGATCGTTCCGATCGTGGCCTCGGTCAGCCGCGAGGTCTTCTCTCTAGCGCCTGCCGGCGAGCGTGAGGCCGCGATGGCGCTCGGAGCGAGCCGTTGGCAGATGATCAGGACGGTCGTGCTGCCATTCGGCAAAGGCGGAATGATCGGAGCGGTGATGCTCGGCATGGGCCGCGCGCTCGAAGAGACGATCGCCGTGTCGATCATCCTCGGTCAGGCGTTCGTCATCTCGCCACACATTCTCGGCCACGGCGGTTCGACGATCGCCAGTCTCATCGCCATCAACTTCGGCTCCGGCGGACAGCATGGTCTCGAGGACCTTCTGATGTGCGGCTTCGTCCTGTTCGCCCTGACGCTCGTCGTGAACCTCATCGCATCGGCGATCGTCAACCGCAGTCGCAGTGGAGCTGGGGTCGAACTGTGACGCAGCTCCTAAACCCGCCAGAAGGCGCGACTGGTGGCGTAACAACTGACAGTGCGCCTCCTGCAGTCCCGCCGACAGCGCGGCCACCCAGGCCAACGCGGTCGTCGCCGATCAGACCGAAGAACTTCACCAGGTCCGACGTCGCCCTGCTGCTGCTTTCGGCCCTTTCGGCCTTTGCTTTCGTTTGGGTGCTCTTCTACCAGCTGACCCTTCTTTCGGGCGGCTTCGGCTTCCTGTTGTGCTGGTACTTCGCATTCCTGGTCCTGTACTGGATCGTGACGGCCAAGCTGACTGAATCCCAGATGGCTACGGACCGGATCGTCACGGTCATCATGACGACCGGGGCGGCAATCGTCATCGGTCTCGTCATCTTCATCATCGTCTACGTCTTCTTGAAGGCAATCGGACACATCCACTGGGGAGCGCTCTTCACAAAGACGCAGAAAGGCTTCGAACCGGCGGAGCCCAACGCTTTGGCACACGTCGGAATCGAACATGCGATTGTCGGGACTCTTGAAGAAGTAGGCGTGGCCGCGGTGATCGGCGTTCCGATAGCGGTGGCGACGGCAGTGTTCTTGAACGAGGTAGGGGGGCGCGGCACGCGGATGGTCCGGACCGTCGTTACCGCAATGAGCGGCCTCCCCTCCATCGTCGCCGGACTGTTCATCTATTCGATCTTCATAATCAATCACTGGCTCAGCTACTCCGGCATCGCCGCCTCCCTCGCTCTGTTCGTGCTGCTCCTCCCGGCAGTAACGAGGACGACAGAGGAGGTCCTCAGGGTCGTTCCTTCCGGACTTAGAGAAGCATCAGCAGCGCTAGGCGCGCCAGAGTGGAGGACGGTCTGGTCGGTTGTTCTACCGACGGCGCGTTCGGGTGTCGTGACCGCTGTACTCCTCGGGATCGCCAGAATCGTCGGCGAGACGGCACCGCTTCTCTTCACAGCCTTCGGATCTCAGATCATGAACGCCAATGTGTTCCACAATCCCCAAGAGAGCCTCCCCTTGGAGGTTTACACGAACGTCCGCCAAGCCCAGCCGGTTCTGATCGACCTCGCCTATCAATCCGGGTTCGTCTTGATCTCGTTAGTTCTCATCCTTTTCGTCTTGGCACGGATCGCAGGCCGCACCCGCGGTGGAAAGCGACTGAAGTTGAGTTCACGACGCAAGGACGCCAGAACTCCGGTGATGGCCGCCGTTGACTCCGACATTCTGGCGTTGCTCGGTGACGACGATTCACGGACAGACATTTGATGAACGGAAGCGACAAGAGAGAGCGCAGATGACTTCGACAGCATTTGAAACAAGGCCAGGGGCGCCGGGCGTGGGGTATGGAGCCGCGCAGCTCGACGCAACCGGGGTATGCGCATGGTTTTCGGGACGATTGGTGCTGGACTCTGTTGACCTGACGATGGACCGCTCAAAAGTTACGGCGCTGATCGGGCCGTCGGGTTGTGGGAAGTCGACCTTTCTTCGCATCTTGAATCGCATGCACGAAATGATTCCCGGAGCACAGCTCGCCGGCACTGTCGAACTGGACGGAGACAACATCTACGGGCCGGGCCAACGTGCTACCGACACCAGACGTCAGATTGGGATGGTGTTTCAGAAGCCGAATCCCTTTCCGGCGATGACGATCGCAGACAACGTCCTTTCTGGGCTCAAGTTCAGCCGGACATCCGTTCGCGACAAGGACTCCCTGATCGAAGAGATGCTCACGAAGGCGAGTTTGTGGAACGAGGTCAAAGACCGCCTCGGTGAGTTGGGGGGCGCTCTTTCCGGCGGTCAGCAGCAGCGTCTGTGCATCGCCCGGGCACTTGCGGTCCGCCCCAGGGTGCTGCTCATGGACGAACCCTGTTCCGCACTCGACCCAACGTCCACCCGCCGCATCGAAGAGACGATCGTCGAAATCGCCGACGAGGTGACGATCGTCATCGTCACGCACAACATGCAGCAGGCGCACAGGGTCTCGAACTACTGCGCCTTTTTCCTTGCCGCCGAGAACCAGCCTGGGGGGATCGTAGAAAGCGGACCGACCACGATGATGTTCGAGAGCCCCTCGGATCCTAGAACTGACGACTATGTCAATGGCCGTTTCGGCTAAGCGCAGCATTAGCAGCCGAGGTGAGACTGTGATGAAACTCCGCCGCACCCGGATTCGCCGTATCAAGTGGCTGGCCACGTTCATTGCAGTGAACGCGGTCGGGCTGTTTGCCGCGCTTGCTCCGGCCACCCAGGCCGCCGCTTCACCCGCTCTCGAGTCGACCGGCTCCAGCTTCGCCGGCGTGGCGATCGAACAATGGATCGGTGAGGCGTCCACGCTTTACGGGCTCAGCATCAACTTTCAGGTTTCTTCTTCTGTGGTCGGTCTGGACGACTTCGCCGAGAACCAGATCGACTTCGGTGCCTCCGACATTCCTTACAGCTCCGGCCAGGCCCTCGAAGAGCCGAATCAGCCTTATCAGTACCTGCCGGACGTCGCCGGCGCCTTGGCCTTCATGTACAACCTTCAAGGGTCCCAATCGGGAACGCAGATCAAGAGCCTCGTTCTGACGACGCAGGTGATCGAGGAGATCTTCACCGGCGTCATCACCACGTGGTGCGCTCCCCAGATCGTCCAGATCCAGCCCCCTTCGATACAGGGAAACATGCCGTGCACCACCATCATCCCCGTGTATCGGGTTGATGCGTCAGGTGAGAATTACCTTCTTTCCGACTACCTGCTTCACGAGGACAACTCGGACTTCGTTGCCTACCAGAATGCGATGCAGGCGTCGCCGATCGACGCTCCGTCGGCGACGTGGCCGACGCCGCCCCCCGGAACCGTAGTGCCTCCTGGCTACCCGGGTTGGACGAATAACAACCTGCAAGGACAGAGCGGATCGGACAACGCTGCCAACTATGTGGCAGCTGCTTCGAGCAATGGCGCGATCACCTATGTCGAGACCGCTTACGCAATTCAGCACAGCGACCCGGTGGCGTCCGTCGTGAATGCCGATGGAAACCCCGTGCAACCGACCTCGGTCAACGACGCAACCGCGCTCGAGGATGCCGTTCTATATGCCGACCTGACTCAGAACCTCGCCAGCGTCTATACGAACCCTCTTCCCAACGCCTACCCCCTTTCCTCGTACAGCTACCTGGTCACGCCGTGTTCTCCGAATTTGGTGGCGGCGGGTTCGACGACCAAGTGCAGCGGCACCGGAGCTTCATCCCCGTTCCCGGCTGTAAAGGGTCAAGCTCTGGGCCAATTCGTCCAATTCCTGGCGTGCGCGGGGCAGCAGCAGATGGCCGTATTGGGCTATTCGCCGCTGCCACCCAACCTGGTGCAGGAGGACTTCAACGCCATTGGCCGGATGAACGGCGGACAACAGCCCCCGCAAGTGTCTTCGGCGGATTGCAAGAATCCATATGTCGATGGACAGACCGTCCTTCCGGGCGAACCTTCGATCATCGGGGGTAATCCTCCGACTACCAACCAGACGGTGCCATCTGGTGGGGGTGGGGAGGGTAAGTCCGGCAGCCATACTTCTACGACTACGAGTGGATCCAATCCGGGAAGTACCGGCACCAACGGTCCGGGCGGATCGACGGGTACGACGACCCCAGGAGATACGAACCCCTCGACTGGGGGCAAAGGATCGACCACCGCTACCACGTCGCCCGCCGCGGCCGCCGCTCAGAAGTACCTAAAGCATCTCAAGAAGGTCGAGAAGACGAGTGGCCCGAGTATCTACGCGCGATCTGCAGATTTCAGGGCCGGCGCGGCGACCGCACTCGGCTTCTCTTCACCTGCAGTCCAGATCGCCTGCTGGTGCATCGTGTTCCTTGCCGCAGTTTTCCTGCCGGTCTTCATCCTCGGCCGTCGAAGGCGACGTCCCTCCACGAAGGCGGCCGGGTGAGGCAGATGTTCTTCAATATCCGCTTCAAGCGCACGAAGGGGTTGCACCAAAAGGTGCGGGGCCCTGAGCGCAGGTCACACCCTGCTCGCCCCGGTGCGTCTACCTTCAACAGCGTCCGCTTAGTGCGCTACGGCATCGCGCTGTTCGTGTTCTCCGCGGTGCTCTTCTCCACTCCTGCGGGCAACGTCTTCAACTCCGCCGCCGTCGCAGACACGCCACAGAACTGCCCGGGCGGTGTGTCGCAATGCGTGACCGTCCAAATCGGCTCGGGTTGCTCCTCGTCTTGTCCCACGGTAACCATCGGCCCGACCACCAACGTCGGGAACGGTGAGTACGTATACATAGACATGACGAACTTCCCGACGACCGATTTCGTGAGAGTCGCGTACTGCCCGATAACAGATCCGCCCGAGATCGTTCCCGGCGGCGACCCGCAATGTGCAAATGGTCTCGATCCCGATCAGGTTTCGTTCAGTCCGATCGCGATTCCCGTGGAGCCGGACGGCACGGCGACTGCCAGCTACCCGACCCAGTTTCAACCGTCGGGGGATGGGAACGCGCCCTTGCCGGCCGATCCGATCATCTCGAACGCAGATCCAAAGGTGCCGTTCTACTGTGACAACGGACCTGACTACTGTGGCATCGAAGTTGAGGACCTGCCGAATGGCGCCACGAGCACTGACGAGACCTCTGCCAACACGGCGATAATTCCCATAACGTTCGCATCAACGACCAACGGGTGTCCGACCTCAGATCCGCAGATCCAGACCGAAAGCGCGTTCAGTGTCGAACATTTCCTTCCTGCTGCCGTCGACGCCACATGTACCGGCGCCGGCGGTGTATCCGCCCTGAACGTCGCCACCAACACCGACCAGGTCATCTCTGACTTTTCTACCGGGACGGTCCCCGTCGCTTTTACCGACGAGCCACAAGACACGGCCCAACAACAGACGCTTTCGGGTATGAGCGTGAAATACATCCCTATCGCGGTATCAGCGACCGTGATGGGATTCCTGGACGGTGACTTTGATCAGGCAGATTCCCAATCGTTCCCCGTGAGCACCTACGAGCTGACACCGAACATGGTTGCCGGGCTCATAACCAGTACGTACGCGGAGGGTTATGGGTCCGATCTGGTAATGCCTCCCCTGGACTGCAACAAGATTTACGAGTGTGGAACAAAGTCGGGAGACACCACCGGTCCCGATAATTACGACACGTTCGATCTTCTGAACCCGGTTCCTTCCGGTACATTGGCGCCGGGCGCCTTCGGGATGTTCTTCTCGAGCACCGCGAGCGGTTCGAGCTACCAGGTGACGAACTGGGCCTGCAGTGCTCCGAATGTTCCGATAACGGTAACGGTTCCCCTGAAAGTGCACGGCCAACCGGTGCCGACTCCCGAAAGCGTCACCGATCCGAATGTCGCGACGACGACACTTGTGACCCCGCCCACAGCCGGGGTGGCGTGGCCCCCTCCTAACGGCAATGGCAGCGCGGTTTGGCCTTACACGTCGTGCACTCCCTACTCAGATCTGCCGGTGCTTGCGTCGGCGACTGATCAATATCAATTCGACTCGACACCCGAGCTGCAGGCGTACCGGCTGCGCGGCTATGTCTTTTCCGGTGGTGCAGCACCTCCCACGGGAACCCAACACCCCACCGCAGGGTTTGGAGCGCTCGACTGGTCAGAGGCTTCGTACCTCGGCCTGAACTCCGCGGCGATTCAAAATGCCGCCGGGGTTTTCGTAACTCCTTCACAGAAATCCATCGACGCGGCCCTTGGAGATGCGACGGTTGGATCGAATGGCGTTTTGGCGTACAACTACGACGACACCGGGGATCCCCTCGCTTACCCGATGCCGCTAGTCACCTACGCCGTCGTTCCTACATCCGCTCAGACACCCGCGAATTCGCAAGCGGAAGGGGACCTCCTAACGAACCTCGTTTGCTACTCGTACGAGGGTGGAACGAGCAGTGTCCCCATGCCTACCGGATACGTGCCGTTGACTCAAAGTCTCTACAACCAGGCCCGACAAACAATCTCGAGCACGTTCCCTTACACGGAGTCGTCCTGCAACGGAACTCCTCCGGCTCTTCCGGGAAGCTCCAGCGGATCCACTGGGAAAAAAACGACAACGCCGACCGCTCCTAGGACTCCGATCCCCACCACTCGCGTCAATACGACGACTCCGATCACGAGCGGGGTCGTCGCCACCACGCCGGTTTCGACTCCTTCGACTAGCCCGGTGACCGCACCGCCGGTGACTTCGAAACCGGTGATCAGGTCTTCTGCCTCTACTCCACCACCCAAAGGCCCGGGTAAGGGCTTCGAGCCTGAGGTCCTCGCCCTAGCTCAGGGGACGGAACGGTGGATCGTCGCCGGTCTCGGTGGAGCCGCCCTGCTCGGTCTAATCGTCGGACCACTGCTCGTCCTCGCTCCGAGGGCTCGACGCAGACTCAGGAAAGCGCACGTACAAACATGAGTGAAACGATCGCGTCCTCGCTACCTCTCGAACGGGATCCTGTACGCCAGTTCCCGCCAGATGAAGTTGCCGGTTCAAACCACGACAGACTTCATTTGGCCGAGGTTCCCGACAACCTCACTTCCACAGAAGGAGCGAAGGCTTCCGGCGGACCGAAGAGCCGACGGGTCGAGCTCATCGGACTGGCCATGACCCTGGCCGGCGTGTTGCTCGCCATGTTCATCCTTTACCTCTATGTCTTCTCCGGTCTCAGCGCCGCTCGGAGCCAGAACAGGCTCCTGCACACCTTGAGCAGCGACCCCCGGGCCGTGTTCAGCCTTGCGGAAGGAAATGCTCCGAAGAACGGAGCGCCGGTTGCGGTGCTCAACATTCCTGTCCTCGGGGTTCACCAGGCTGTTGTAAACGGAACCTCATCTGCAGACCTCCAAATGGGTCCGGGCCTTGCCGAAGCTTCAGGGGGAAAGTTCATCGTTCCCGGTGAGCCTGGCAACACGGTTATCGCCGGTCGACGCGTGAGCTTCGGAGGCGCCTTCAGAGGCATCTCGAGTCTTCAACCCGGAGACACCATTCAAGTGATCGACGGCGCAGGCGACTTCAGCTACTCCGTGACCAACGTGGAGACTATTTCGCAGGGGACGATTTCGACCCCCAGATACGGCCGCAGCTGGCTCGTACTGGTCACCTCCAACTCGGCATGGCTTCCAACCGGCCGATCCGTGGTCGTAGCTCGTCTCGACGGTCAGCCAGTAGGGAGCGGGAAAGCGTCCAGAGCGGTAACCATTCCGAGCTTCGTCGGAGACAACGCGGCGGGGATCCTTGCCGCGTTGTGGGCCATCGCCTTCATTTTCATCCTCGGCTTCATGATGTTCTCGATCAGAAAGTGGCGCCAGCCGTGGGTATCATGGCTGCTCGCATCTCCTCTCTTGCTGGCTTGCGGGCTCTTCGCTTGCGAGACTCTCGCGAGGTGTCTCCCATCAACCCTTTGAGTACCGGAAAGATCTGATTTATATGTTGCGCCGCCTCGGCGTCCTTTTGGCAGTAATCACGTTCGTAAGCTGCATCTCTGCCTGCGGCGGAAGTTCCGGTAAGGCCTCTGGCTCGACGACTTCGACCACAAACGGGGGCACCGGCAGTACGACGAGCACGACCAATCCGTATCCGCAAGGACAATTGGTCGCCCCTCCGAGCACTCCTACCACCAAGCCTGGAGAAGGCAACAACCATGACATTCCAATAACGCAGGATCAGGGTTCCGGAAATACGATCCTGATCGAATCAAGTGGCTTTTGGCCCGAAACCCTTTACGCCAATGACCAAGTGGCCGTGACCTGGATAAACCTCAGTTCGGTGCCCCAAAAGGTCGTATTCGACCACATACCGGTTAGTTCGCAGACCATTCCACCGCATTGGTCCTTTGTATGGAAACCAAATTTCGGGGGAAGCAATACTTACCATTCAGCCTCGGGTTTCCACGGATTGCTGGTTCTTCAGTACCCGACTCCGTTAACGACCCCAACCAGCAGCTGAGGCACCTTTCAGGAGCGGCGCTTCCCGCAGCTTCCCTGCAGTCGTTGGCCCATGCCACCGTTGAACTGCGTACTGCGACGTGACGGTATGGAGTGGAATCGAAAGAATTTTATGTTGCGAACGGGAGAAACGTTGAACGTGTGGCTTCAAGTGTGTGGCGCAAAAGGCGTTGATTGCACCTAGTAATTACGTGCACCTAGTAATTGACAAGAGTTTGCCTTCATGGGACCAAACAGTCACGTGGAGTTCACTTTCGCTTCGTAACGTGCGCCTCGTGGACAGCCATGCCTGCGACAGGTGGTCGCGGCCCGTCCACGCGAATTGCCAACCAAGGAGGCTCAAAAGTATGCGCATGATGCTTCGGAGGTACCGGAGGGGAGCCGTCGTGTTGAGCGCCGCAGTTGCGGCATCAATGATTGTTCTTGCGACGGCAGTACCCGCCGGTGCTACGACCGTGGCTCCGGCCAACACTGTGCTCAACGGCGGTGGGTCTTACACGACCTACGCGATGATGCAGCAGTTGTCGGACCTCTACAACTCCTCGCCGGGCTGTAACCTGCTTACGGCGAACAGCAACAACCAAGAGCTCAACTACGCCTGTGCGTCGAGCTACTCGACCGCAGCGACTGGCGGGGAGAACGGATATACCCTTACTCCTCCTTTGAACCCTTACAACGACGTCGTCTGGCAGGAATCTGCTCTGGGCTCCGGCAACGGCATCAAGGAGCTCGAGCTTGAGGGGGCCGATACTCCAACCAGTCCTCCTAACAACGAAATCGCTCAGGTCGACTTCGCGCGTTCGTCAAGAGCAGCTATCACCACAGGCTCCACGCCTGACAAGAGTGGCCTGAACTTCGTCGCCTATGCAGAAGACGCAGTTCCGTGGTTCCACTTCACGACGGTCAAGGGCACGACCTGCAGCACCGGATCGACGTCGACGCCGTCCAAGACCATCACGAGCTTGACGAACACCCAGCTGGCGAGCATCTACGAGGGCAACACCACTAACTGGTCGACAGTAGGTGGCTCAAGCGCTCCGATCGACGTCTTCATTGCGCAGTCTGGTTCCGGCACGGAATCGACATGGGCAACGGATCTCGGGCTTTCGGGTTCGTACCCCTACGGTGGTGCTTCCGCAACGGCCACAAGGTTGGGGTTGCCCGTCAGCGACTTCGAGATCTTCGAGAACGAGGTCAGTGACATCTTCTCCAACCCTGACGCCTTCAGCCAGGACGTCGCATGCAACGCGATCTTCTTCTTCTCTTACGGGAAGTACTCGATCCTTTGCCCGAGTGGCAAATGCGTGGGAGAGCCGGCGAGTGGTCCCGGAAAGGGGTCCAAGTCAAAACTCGGAGAGATCAACGGTGTCACCGCTGACCAGACGACAATCCAGAACGGCTCCTACTTCACGGACCGTCAGCTCTACAACGTCTACTCGGACGGCTCGAACGCGAATCTTCCTTTCGCGAACTCGGGATCGTTACCACCCGTAACGAGTCAGGCGGTGCAGAACTTCGTCGGCACGTACGGGTTCCTCTGCAACCCGTCGAGCTTTGCGGTGACTGACCCGATTAGTCCGACCGGTCAAACGTACGGACAGGAGATTCAATCGATCATTACGACCAACGGTTTCTTCCCGATCCCCGAGGGCAATATGGGTGACGGGTCGATTGCGACTCCGCCGGACCCCTCTCAGTCGGGGTATGACGCGGGATATGCGGCAGCGGAGCCAACGCCTTCGGGTGACGACGGCTACTGCCGAATCACCACAACCGACGGTGATGGCAACAACTGACTCAAAGGCAAAGAGCGAAAAGTAAGTCCTAGAACTTACTGAACACGAAGGACCCGGCCTCTTATGGGAGGCCGGGTCCTTCGTAGATTTGCGCTTGAATTCAGGACCGAACGAACCAGATGCTCCTCCGACCATTGGGGTGTGCAGCGAGTTTCGAACGGGCATCGCCCGCCGCGGCGGGGGACCGGAAATCGTGGAGCGGTGACGAACTGGTCGTCGGGAGCCTCGTGGCCGCGGCCTCTTTCGGGCGATCTCTCCTCCGCCGTCCAGAGATGGCCCTGCCTTCGCCGAGCCATGCTCAGAGCTGGCCGAATACTTCCTCACGCACCTTGCGTCGGAGAAGCTTTCCCGTTTCCGTGAATGGCAAAGCATCGACGATCACGATCGAGTCCGGAGTCTTAGAGGTCCTCAGGTGAAGACGTGCAAACGCCTTCAGATCCTCCGGTGATGATTTCGCTCCTTGGGCCAGCACGACCGCAGCCCCCACCTTCTCACCCCACTCTTCGTCGTCGATACCAACCACCGCGCAATCAACGACGTCTCCATGCTCTCGCAAGACGTCCTCGATCTCTGCAGGGGCAATGTTCTCTCCACCTCGGATGATCGTGTCGTCTGCACGACCCTCGATGAAGAGATATCCGTCACTGTCGATGTAGCCCCGATCGCGGGTTGCGAACCACTTGTCATCTAACCGACTGCCTTCCAGGTACTCACCGGCGATCTGTTCACCTCTGACGAAAATCTCCCCGGTCTCTGCGGTTGGCAAGACAGTTCCATGATCGTCACGGATTTCGACCTCAACGCCTGGCAGAAGCTGACCTGCGGACCCGAGGCGCGCTCTTAGGACTGGATCGTCGGATTGAAAGGCGACCCGGTGATCCTCCGAGCCCAGAACCGAAACAGTTGAGCTTGTCTCTGTGAGTCCGTAAGCATTCGAGAAGTCGACCGCCGGGAACAGTTCGAGGGCGGCTCTGATGACGGGCATCGGCATCTTTGCGCCACCGTAGGAAATGGTGCGAAGACTGGTGTTTTGTACGCGAGAGTCTCCAAGCGTGGCCACGATCCGCGAGAGCATCGTAGGGACAAGCATGGCGTGGGTTATTGCGTCGCTCTCCACCAGATCGAGCCATCGTGCCGCGTCGAAGTCGCTCATGTAAACGATCCTGCGGCCCATATAGAGGTTCGATAGAAGGTTCATGACGCCAGCGATGTGGTACGGCGGAACGGCCAGTAACGCGGCGTCTTCGGGAGTCGAGGCTCCGAGTTCGATGGTGTTCAAGATGTAGGTCGTCAGGTGCCGATGACGGAGGATCGCGGCCTTGGGCCTCGAAGTAGTACCACTCGTATAGAGCACGAGCGCAACGTCATCTGGACTGACCGGCGACAACGGTGATTCCAGGCTGGCTGCGGACGAGGCGCCCAGAAGCTCATCAACTTCCAAGATGCGTTCCACACCGAGATTCCTGAGTCGCACGGCTTGGACCGGATCGGCAACGACAGCGAGATCATGGGATTGGATGATCAGGCCGAGCTGATCATCTCCCAGTCGGTAGTTCAATGGAACGAAGGGCCGGCCCGCCATAGAAGCGCCGAACAGTGACACCGGAAATGCAACGCCGCTGGTTCCACAAAACCCGATGTGTGTTCCTTCAAGCGTCGAGAAGAGAGATGAAGCAGCCTTAGCCGTTTCCGAGAGCTGAAGGCCCGTGAGGCTCCGGCCATCCGGACCGGTCACTGCAGTCCGACCGGGGTCGTTCGATACGGCCATATCGAGGAGCAGGGGCAGATCGATCACGGCTCAAAAATAACAGGATGGTCAGGGTTCTCATTCGAACGCAGGCCACAGGCGGGGGCCTATAGAGAGGTTCGCGTGCTCGTGGCCGAAAGCGGGGACCTTTGTGGCCGGCCGCCAGTTTGCGCAACATGTAGCCATACCTGGCTCGCGCTACGCGAGATCTTCTGTTCCGATCCTTTGTGAGACGGGGTCCTCCGGATCGGTGTGAATCCTGCGCTCCGCTGCGCCGAGCATCTTGCCGATGACCGGCACCTCCCACAGCGACTCGGCCCGAAGAATGGCAAGCACTGCGGGTACCAGGTGCTCCGGAGTGTCGTAGACGATATAGCGGGGAATCCACGACGGTCCGTACTTCGAGTTGAAGCGCCAAAGGGTCTCGATCTGGAGAAACGAGGACATCTTCTTGAGTGCCCAGCGTTCGACTCGCTGGGCCACGCCGTCGCCGCGTTCCCCATCGAGGATCGAGCGCATCGCGGCGAAGTTGAGACTGAGCCCGCGCGCTCCCTTCTCGCGCAGGTACTCAATCGTCGAAACGAGTGCGAAGTCGACAAGGCCGTTCGGGTGCTCACCGCGATCGCGCCTCATCAGGTCCAGTGAGTAGCCGCCGATTCCCGATGCCCGGACGAACTGGCACATCGCCGCAGGAGTCCCGTCCGGTGCCCACACCGCGCACAGAACGAGCCCCTCGTCTCTGGGATCGAATATGCGGCCGAGCGTCATGGAGAAACCGCGCTCCATCTCGCCGCGGCGGCTCTGCGCCATCAGAGTTGCGAGCTTTGCTCCGGTTGTCTGGTCGAGGGTCGCAGGATCGTGGAATGTTGCCGTGTAGCCGTACTTGGCGATGCGGTTCGCGGCCTGCCGGAGTCCCTTCATGTGTCCCCCGGCGAGCGAGAACTTCTGGACGTCTACGACCGCCTCATCGCCGATATAGATCTCGTGCATGCCGGTCGCCCTGTAGATCGGCAGCCACTCTTCCGAAGCACCCATGATCGCGAGCACCCATCCACGACTGTCGGCGAATCTCCGGAACGCGGCCCATGTCTGTGCCCGCTCAGTCAGAGGACCTATCGGGTCAGGAGAGACCAGGCAAACACCTCCGTAGATGGCGTAAGCCACCACGCTGTCGCGATGAAAGAAGCGCTTCTTGTCGCTCCGTAAGGCGAAATAGTCGAGCGTGCCGGCTCCGTGGCGCCGGACGATGTCGCGCGCTCTGGCCTCTGCGGATCGCCCAGTGGTGTGTCTGTCTACGACAGGCCGCGTAGCCAGCCACAGGGCTATGGCGGCGAGGCTCACCCCGATCGTGGCCAGGCTTGGTGCAAGGAAGCCGTTCAGGCCTTTCGGCAACACAATCGTCTGAACGCCCACCAAGCGCTCCGCTACGGCTTCGCCGGTCGTCCAGAAACTCACGCGACGGTCGTGATGCAGAAGCATCGCAATTTGAGCCGCGATCGTCGCGACGATGGTGATACCTACGACTCCTCCGACCAGAGCGATGATCGCCGACCGTAGGGACGGACGGTCGGAAGCACCTTGAAACTCCTGGCGGAACACCAGAAGTATGGCCAGAACGACCGCTGAGACGACCCATGCGGTTATGTCCGCTCCTCGTGCAATGTGAAGCACGAGGGTGCTCGCGAGGACTCCTACGGAAATAGCCCAAGCCCTGTGCTGTCCGCGCCGGACCCCTCTTGCCAGAGCAAGAAGGCCAAGCCCCGCAAGTGCCACCAGGGCACCCGCGGCCTGGGTCGCACCAAGAGGAAGTACCTGCCTCACCAGGTGCAAGTGACTTCTAAGTGGAGGGGTTACCGAAGTGATGAGGTCGAGCAGACCGGCGATCGCAATGGAAACTGACGCAAGTCGACGTGCTCTGCGCGAGCGCCTTCTGGTCGAGGAGAGGTCGGGGGCCGGTGGCCACGATCCGCCGCTCGGGTGGGCAGCGACCACGACCGGGGTTGTCTCGTGTTCCGCATGATGCCGTGCAGCGATGCGCTCGAGGAGTGTCGCCGCCGGGATGTCGGATCGAGCCAAAAGGAGTCGGGCGTGAAGATCGGCTCCCGTTTCGAGCTCCACCCAGGCGACCTGTCGGTGCGCGAGGAAAACAGGAGGGAGGCCCATCCGGCCGGGATACTCCTCGACCACCTCACCGGCGGTCCCGGGGCATGCGAAGAACCCGGTTCCCAAGTGAGTCAGTTCCGCCTGAAGCGTGGCGCCCGATACGACACCGGCATATCCGGCAGAGACAAGGGCTGTCGCAGTGTCGCGAGCTTCGTCGTTGCCCGTGGCCCCTGAATGGAATTCGTCGAACCCGAACACCCGCTCCAGGCGTTCTCCACCGACGCGTGACCAGCGTCTCCTGCCAACGAAGAGCAGGACTATGCCGGCCGCCGCGATCTCGACGATCGCTACCAGAACAGCTACCAGCAGCCTGGCGCCGAGGCGCGTGTCGCGCACGCGGTGTAGGGCCTTAACGGGCCCCGGATGTGTCGGTAGCACGTGGCTGAAGACCCACGACGTCGCGGGCAGGCTCAGAACGAGGACAATCAGGAACGGAATTGCGAACAGCCACGCGTGACCGCTCAGCCATCGGTAGACGGTTCGTGACTTGACCAGACGTTCGAGCGCCGAGGCGTCCGCCAGGCGATCCATCCCGCCTTGCCAACCGACTTCGGGCTCGGGCTCCGGCGAAGTCGCAAAATCATCACCCTTTGCTCCCGACACAGGACCGGGGAGCACCCTCACCCGTTTCGCCCCTGCCGTGGTTTCGCACACGAGGTCGACTGCCGGTGCGACGTTGGCGCCGAGCTTCTCGATGGCCGCCCTCACTTGCGGGTCCGTCTGTATCGCTGAGTCGGTGCTCCCGGGCAGGCAGATCAGACGCCTCTCAGGCCCTGACGCGAAGTCGCGAAGCGACTTGCTGAGTCGCGAGTGAGTGTCGAGGGCCTGTTTGGTCGTGGAAGCGTCGGCATCGGGTTGCGCAGTAACGCCGCTGTCGGCGTCCTGGCATCGCCGGAGATCCAGAAAGTTCCCCGCGATAACAACCGTTCCCGGCCCCTGCCAGGAGTCGAGGGCATCGGCAACGACTGACCCGGCTTGTAATGAGACCGGAGAGGCGTCAGGAGCGAGGCCCAGATTGGCGAGAACTACCACCCTGCGGCCTATCCCGATCTCTGCTTCGATCGTTCGGGGATCGGTCTGGCTTTCGGGTACCAGCAGTACCTCTTCGAGCTCTTCTGTGCCCGAAATGCCAACGACCCCCCGGGCAGCGAGGCTCAGGTCAGACATGCACCCTCAATCCTGCCATTGTCGAGCCCCTTACCCGCTTCCACACAGGTGATCAGGCCCGAATGCAAAAACAGAATGGGTGTCGCCTCGAAAGCGACAGTGTCGGTTGATAGTCCGGGCAATTGCCTCACTCTCGGCTGCGGTCTGCTCGACCTACGCTGCGGAATGTGACGGGAGACTCGAGACGTGGTGGATCGGATCGCGTCATCGCCCGGTCTGAGTCGGACTCCCGTAGCGGTATGTTCGATCAAATTCACCCCAACTGGCACTGGCGCACCGATCCCGTCGAGCCGGGACGCACGGTCGTCTTCGACATCGACGGGGTTCTGTCCGATGCCGCCGGGCGCCAGCATTTCATCGAATCCGGAAGGCAGGATTGGAACGCGTTCTTCGAGGCTTGCGGCGAAGATCCTCTTGTCGAGGACGTGGCCCATCTGCTCGGACTTCTCGAGCCCGCCCTGCGGATAGTCCTTCTCACCGGTAGGCCGTTTCGGGTGATGCCTCAGACTCTCGCGTGGCTGCACCACTACCGACTGCGCTGGGACCTTCTTGTCATGCGCGACCGTGGGGATTACGCACAGGTGTCGTCCTTCAAGAGACGTGCGGTGCATGACTTGCGTGACTACGGCTTTGACCTTCAGCTCTCGTTCGAAGATGATCCCCGCAACAGGGACATGTTTCGTGCAGAAGGGGTTCCCTGCATCTATATCCACTCGGGTTACTACGACTGAGCCCGCGGGCGTCGCTTGGCCAGATCGAGTGCCCACCCGAGGATCAGGCACAAAAGGGCTAGCAACAAGATCGGCAGATCACCGATTCTTTCGTAGATAGTTGCGCCATCTCTGAGAGAGACATTTGCGATGAGAACCTGTCGCGCACCGAGAACGGACCGTTGTAGAACCTGCCCGTCGTTGTTGATGATCGCGCTGTATCCGGTGGGTGCAGTCTGAATGAGATCGCGGCCCTCCTCGATCGCCTGGAGACGCGCTGCAGCCACCTCCTGAGTGGGTACCTGGCTCGTCGAATATGAAGACGTATTCGTCGGGACGACCAGCAGCTCCGCTCCTGCGCGGGTTGCGGATCGTCCGGAATCCGCAAAGAAAACCTCGTAAGAGACCATCAAACCCACCGGTGCACTTGGTGTCCGGATGTACCCCGGGCGTGTTCCCGGAATCGCATCTTGCGGAACGCCGGAAAGGTTGGCGAAATGTTTGAAGAAGCCGCGGTAAGGCACATACTCACCGAACGGAACGCGGTGGACCTTTTCGTAGGTTCCGACGATCGAACCAGACGGAGCGAATGCCACCACTTCGTTCCTGAATGTCGAAGGAGTGACCGTGTAGGTGACCCCGACGAGCAGGCTGGCACCCACGCTACGAGCGATCTGTGCCAGCTGGCCCTGGGTCGTCGTCCCGACGAGAGGACCGTTGAGCGACACGACGTCCTCCGGCCACACGACGAGATTGTCGTCGGGTGCATCGCCGTATTTCTTTCCGAATGAGTACTTCGGTTCGGACAGCTCCGCGGTCGCTTCCAACTGCGCGTCGTAGACGATCTGCGGATTGACCTGAGCCTTTCGAAGGCCTCTGGTTCCTCCGCCTTGCACCGAAGCGACGTGCAGCGTCTTCAGAGACGGGCCTCCGTTCGGTGCAACCACCCCATAGGCGCAGATCACGACGACCACAGCGATGCCGATCACTCCCGCGGTCAACTTCTTGCGATCGTGTCCAGTTGCAGGCGTATCGGTGTCGATTCGTCCGCTTATGCCGTCGGCGTCTATGGCGCAGGCGTCCTCTGTGTTGCCCGATGCCGTACCGCTTGGTCCTGGGCGGGTACTGCGTCGGTTCCCGATCAGGCCCATGACGAGCGATCCGAGCCCCGCTCCGGCCAGCCACACAAGACCGGTAAGCAACAGGGGTCCGCCGATACGGGCCGCCACCCCCAGGGGTCCGGCCACCTGGCCAAGAGCAACTCCCCCCAATGGAAGTCCGCCGAACGGCCATATTTCGCGCAACCACTCGGCCAAGATCATCGCCCCGGGTAGAGCTAGGAGCCTTCCTCGTCCCGTTCCACAGGCTGCACATGCGAGGCCGAGCGCTAACGACTCGATGAGGATCATGATGATCCCGCCATACAGATTGAACGAAGTTGCCCAGAAAAGTCCCGGTCCGTAGAGCCCTATTCCGGCGACCCAGCCGAGCCACAACCTGGAGCGAAGGCGCGGCGGCTCGTCAGGGTTGAGTCCTCCGCCGAGCCTCCACCACAACAGCGCCGCTCCGGGAAACGCCAATATCCAGAATCCCCACGGCGGGATCGAAAGAGCGAGCCCGAAGCCACCAACCAGGGCGGGGAGGCTGTTGCGCGAAAAGGAGACCACTCGTTTTCGGACCCTCACGCCAACGCCTCCGAAACTCGGCGTGCGGCCCGACGTCCACTTGCTATGCAGGCTGGAACCCCGATTCCCCGATATGACGATCCGGCCAATGCGACCGGAGGACGCAGCTTGGAAGTGGATTCCTCGATCGTGTCGACTCTGTCGAGGTGGCCGACCGTGTATTGCGGAAAGGACCTGTCGAACCTGCTTACGACGCTCGCCACGACCTTCCCGATCGAGCCGAGCATGCTTTCCAACTCCTTTTGAGCGGCATTCTCCACTTGTCGGTCGCTCATTTGGATGATGCGCTCATCTCCGGACCTTCCGAGCGAAGCTCGCATAAGTGTCATTCCGGCACGATTCAAATGCGCCCACTTTTGGGACATGAACGTGCACGCCGTCACCATCCGGTCGGAATGGAGCTGAGGAACTAGGAAGCCACTTCCTTCCATCAACGCAGATGGTGACTCGCGTGCGAGCAGGAAGGTGACGAGGGCCACGGATGCGGTCTTGATCTCGGACAAGGTCGACGCCAACTCGGGTTCGACTTCACTGATCAGTCGTGAAGCATCAGACGCCGGAGTCGAGATGATCAACGCGTCACACTCGAGCGTCCTCGATGTGGTGGTCAGTTTCCACGTGTCACCTCGTTCTCCGCGGTGAGTGCTCGACAAACTGCTTTGATCGTTCGACACAGGGTCCATGTCGTCAGACGCACTGACTTGGTCGTGAGAGTCGGGGTTTGTCGTACGGCTAAGTCGTTCGACTTTCTCCGAGGTGGAGATTTCGACACCTCGGGCAATCAGGGCCGTGCGGAGATCATCGGGAAGGCTCCACATACCCTTGCCCGGCGCGAGGAATACAGGAGGAGGCGCGGTGGATGGAGTCGGTCCTGTCGACGGCTTGGAGTCGGGACGTAGCGCGAGCATCAGACTCCCGCCTTTTCGTATGGCTTCGGCCAGAGCCGGAAAGACCGCTTCCGCGCTCAGCTCATCGATGCGCCCGGCATTGATCCCGCCGACCAGTGGTCCCGTTAGTAGATCCTTGACCTCTTCACCCAACCGGCCCTCTACGAGTTCGCCGACCGAGTGATCCTCGGCGTCTGACCACTCGGTGGATGGAAGAACGAGATCCAGCGCGGCTCTGCCGAGGCCCTTTGTAGAAAGGATTCCCGACTCAGCGAGAGGACCGAGTTTCGTCGGCACGCCGAGCACCAGACCGTCCGGCAGCCGGCGCAACGCTCCTCGTGACCAGACGCAGGCCGACGAGGCGGAAGGAGCAACCAGGGATTCCCTTATCCCGATCTGTTGGCACAGCTCGATCGCCTCGGGCCTTCTGGCGAGAAACGCATCGGCGCCCGCATCGACAGTCTGCCCGTCGACATCGATCGACCGCAGCAGTCCTCCGACGCGATCCGTGGCTTCGATGACGACGATGCGCGTGCCTGCCGGTGCAGAGTTGGCAAGCTCCCACGCGGCAGACAAACCGGATATTCCTGCGCCTATGACAGCAACGGTCTTGTGGTTCTTCTGCGCCACGCTCACTTGTCTGCGAGCTGATTCTTGGTGTCTGGTTGCACTGCGGATCCTGTTTCCAGTGCTTTGGCTTCCAGTGCATTGGCAGTGTCGGTAATGACACCTGCGAGCACCTCTGACAGGCGGGGGTCGTAGTCCAAAGAAGCGGTCCTCATGTAGCGGATCCCGGCTCTCTCGGCAGCAGCGCGAGCCTCGACGTCGAGGTCGAAGAGAACCTCAAGGTGCTCCGATACGAATCCGACCGGACAGATCACGACCGCCGTAGTGCCCGTAGCCGGAAGTTCGGCGATGACGTCGACCACGTCGGGACCGAGCCACTTTTCTGCGCTTCTACCCGCGGATTGCCATGCAGCCATGAAACGTTCCACGTCTGCGGCGGCTGCGATCGCCGCAGCAGATTCGAGTAGCTGATCCCGGTAGGGATCTCCGATATCGAGGATTCGCTCCGGAAGGCTGTGGGCGGTGAAAACCGCCGTTGCAGCGAACCGTTCGTTTTCGGGAAGCTCGGTTATCGCCTTTCTCACGAGCTCCGCTACCAGGGGGACGAACCCGGGCGCCAGATACCACTGATGCACAGTCGACACTTCGATCGGCGGGTCAAGCATTGCCCCGGCATCTGAAGCGCGCTTGGCATAGTCGCCGATACTCATCACCGAGTAGTGCGGTGCGAGAACAAGCCCGACGGCTTTGGTCACGCCTCTTCGGCCGAGCGCCTTGACCGCGTCTTCGATTCTCGGGGCCGCGTACTTGTAGCCCAGCTCGACGACGAAACGACCGGGAGCGCGGGCTTCGAGCGCCTCGGCGAGCGCCTCGGCGTGCCAGCGACTGCGTTCAGCGAGTGGCGAGATCCCGCCGATGGCAAGGTATCGACGCTCGAGCTCGGCCAGGAGCTGAGGCTCAGGGGGACGACCCCTGCGTAGCTCTGTGACGAAAGGGGCAAGCTCTTCGAGGCTCGGTGGGGTCCCGTGCGCCATGAGCACCACCCCGATCTGCCCGGATTGGCCGACCTGCCCAGAAGGGCGGATCTGCTCGGAGGGGTCGATCTGCGGGGACGGACGGGCAGCAACTGGATCTGGGCCGCTGGTCGGGCGGTCGTCACGGGGTTGTGTGTCGCTCATCGGAAGACTCGTGGCGCGGTTCTAGTGCTTCTGGCCCGCGTCCGGTTGCCAACCGTGGACGAGATCGACGATCCGGTGAAGCACGTCGGGATCGGTGTCGGGGAGGACGCCGTGACCAAGATTGAACACGTGCCCCTGACCGCCACCTTGCCGGAGTACCTGCCGGGTGGCGTCCTCTACAACCGACCACGGGGCGAAGCAGATAGTGGGATCCAGATTGCCCTGGAGAGCCTTGTGGGGTCCGACCCGCTTTTTTGCCTCGTCCAGAGGCACCCGCCAATCGACGCCGACGACCTCGGCCCCTGCCTTTCCCATCAGATGCAGCAACTCCCCAGTTCCCACCCCGAAGTGGATGCGAGGGACGCCGAGGTCGTCCAGATCGGCAAGCACCTTCCTCGAAGCCGGCATCACGAACCGCTCGTATTCCGACGCAGACAGCACTCCCGCCCAACTGTCGAAGAGCTGGACCGCCTGGGCGCCGGCTGCGACCTGGGCCCGCAGTACCGCCACTGCATGGTCGGCGAGCCTGTCGAGCAGCAGAGTCCACGTTTCGGGGTCGCTCCTCATCAGGGTGAGGGTTTTGGCGTAGTTCCTGGATGGGCCCCCTTCCACCAGGTACGACGCCACAGTGAAGGGAGCGCCGGCGAACCCGATGAGCGGCACTCCGAGAGGCCGCAGCTGTTCGCAGGCCAGGCGCGCCGCTTCGGCCACGTAGGGGACATCGTTTTCCACATCGAGAGGTCTCAGCCGGTCGAGGTCGTCAGGTCCTTTGAACGGCTTGTCGGTCACCGGGCCCACGCCGGCTCGAATCTCCACCCCGAACCCGATGGCCGCGACCGGCACGACGATGTCAGAGAACAAGATCGCCGCGTCCACCCCGTAGCGCCTCACCGGCTGCAGGGTCAGCTCGGCCGCGAGAACCGGATCGGCCAGTGCCTGGAGGATGTTCCCGGTCCCGCGTGCCTCGCGGTATTCAGGAAGCGATCGGCCCGCCTGGCGCATGAACCACACGGGCACAAAAGGGGTGGGCTCACCCTTGCAAGCCCGCAGGAAAACCGACTCTTTTTCTGAGACTGGTGCAGGCACGCCCCGAAAAGTAGCTGACCGCCGGGAGAAGCCGGCCGCCGACATATGATCTCTAGTTCGGTCACTCGGGCGGGTGACCGAGGAGGGACTCGAGTGGATCAACACCCTGAGCTCCAGTCGGAGCAAGCCCACTTGTCGCGCGCGTACGACCGGCTCGAGCAGCTCAGGGACGATACGCGTGATCGACTGCGAGCGGCTTTGGCCCAGGGAACCGGCACGCATCAATACCTAGAAGAGCGGGACGTCATCGTAAGGACGAGCCTGGCGCGCCTGGAGCAGCTCGAAATCGGTGATCAAGCGCTTCTGTTCGGTCGGATAGACCGCATAGCCACCGACATGCCCGACGTGCCGCCTGCCCGACGGGTGGAAGAACCCGGGCCGACGGGCGAAGAAGGTGCGTCGAAAGTCGAAGAGGCCGGGTCGAAGGTCGAAGGGGCCGGAAGACGGATCGAGACTTTCCACGTCGGGCGCCTGGGCATCTCGGGCGACGACCTCGATCCTCTGGTGGTCGACTGGCGCGCTCCCGTGGCCGAACCCTTCTACAGGGCGACGGGACGAGAGCCCATGGGTCTCGTTTTGAGACGCCACATCGCCTCCACCGGTCGGCAGGTGACCGACATCGAAGACGAGAGATTCGTGCCAGACGGCCTGGGTGCCGCCGGCGTGGCTGCTGGTTCGGAGAGTGGGGCAGCAGGTTCTGACGGCGCAACGGCTTCGAACGGAGGACCGGCGCTTGCGGACGACCTGCAGGTGGGAGGGCCTGGAGCGCTTCTTGCTGCGCTGGAGGGAGCTCGAACGGGACGGATGCGCGACATCGTCGCCACCATCCAGGGAGAGCAGGACGAGATCATCCGTTCCGAGCTGGCTGGAGTGCTGGTGGTCCAGGGCGGCCCGGGGACCGGAAAGACCGCTGTCGCCCTCCACCGGGCGGCCTATCTCCTTTACACGCACCGCTTCCCGCTCGAGCGCCAAGGCGTTCTCGTTATCGGTCCGAACCCTCTGTTCCTGCGCTACATCGAGAAGGTCCTTCCCTCGCTCGGTGAAAGCGGCGTGACGCTCTCCACGATCAGCGGGCTCGTGCACGGCTTCAGCGTCCGTGGGGACGATCCGCCTGACACGGCGAGGTTGAAAGGTGATGCCCGCATGGAGCGGGTGATATCCCGCGCGGTAAGGACCCGCCAGCGACCGTTGCGCAAAGCCTTCGACATCCCGTTCGGCTCCGCGGTCCTCCACCTGACTCCGGAGATGTCAGCAGAAGTGGTTTCGGCCGCGCGCAGGCGTCCGGGGACCCACAACGCCAGAAGACGGTTCGTCGAGCAGATTCTGGTCAGGCGTCTGGCTGACGAGTACCTGAAGACCCGGGAGACTCTGGCCACCACTCGCGACAACGACAAAGGTGCCTCCACCTGGGCTGATGTATTCGCTGATGAAAACGAGGACGGGGCCGACGACGGTGTCGACACGGAAGAATTCGAGACCCAGGAGTTCGACTTCGCCGACTTCGGCCGCCAGCTGCGCAAGGTGCCCCAACTGACCGAAGCGCTCGACCGCATCTGGCCGAGGTTGAGTGCAGAAGAGCTGCTGCACGACATGTACGGAGCCCCGCCGCTTCTGGCGGCCGCCGCCAATGGATTGCTGACGCCCGAAGAACACCGGCTTCTGTACCGCAAGCGCAGCACGTCGTTGGTCGAAGTGTCTTTCACGGCCGCGGACGCGGCGTTGGTGGACGAGGCGCGTGTCGTACTCGGCCCACGGTATGCCCGACGTTCCGGAGCATCCGACGCCGGCATCACCCAGGCCCATGGCCAGAGAGCAGCCGAAGAAGAAGGCCCCAGGACCTACGGGCACATCGTCGTCGACGAGGCTCAGGATCTCTCCCCCATGCAGCTGAGGATGGTGGCCAGACGGTCGCTGTCGGGATCTGTGACCGTAGTGGGGGACATCGGGCAGGCGACAGGTCCCTGGGCCGCCGACAGATGGGATGTGGTGCTCGCCCACCTGCCCAAGCAACGCCCGCCTCGAGTGGTCGAGCTGTCGGTCAGCTACCGGACTCCGGCGGAGGTGATGCAGGTGGCCTCCAAGGTGCTCGAGGCCGCGGCGCCGTCCCTCCAACCGCCTACTGCGATCAGACACACCGGATTCCTGCCCACGTTCAAGCAGACGACCCCCGAGGATCTGGCGGCAGAGGTCGCTCAGGCGGCCGCCGAGCTTTCGGCGGAGCTCCAGCCGGGAACCGTGGCCGTGCTCTCCCCGGCGTCGCTGGTGGCGGAATTGGCGATGGCTCTCGACGCGGCCGGAGTGCGGGCCCGGGACCCCCGTCTCGACGGGCTGGGCGCGCCGGTCAACCTGCTCCCGGTGGATCTCGCCAACGGTCTTGAATTCGACGGCGTGATCGTCGTGGAGCCCGCGGCCGTTGTCGAAGAATCGCGTCAGGGTCTGAGGCGCCTGTACGTCGCACTGACACGGCCCACGAGGCGCCTGGCGGTTCTTCATGCGCGCCCGCTTCCCGCGTCGCTGCGCCAGATGGACCCGGTGCCGGCGGGCGACTGAGCTGACGGCTGAGCTCACGGCTGACGACTGGCTGAGCTCACGGTTGGCGAAAGGCTGAGGCCGCCGGGTGGCGTCTCCCTGGGCTCGCAGCAGGGGACCCGACTAAGGGTGCAATAGGCGTCATCCGAGCACCGAAATTCCGCGGCTGAACGAACGAACGCGGCGCGGAGCCGGAGCTGCGTGCGTGCGGAGCGCGTGCCGAGTCGTCGTCGAGCGAGAGTTCCGAGGCCGTGGGCCGAGTGTTCTGGCGCTAGGGGTCTTCCGTCAGCTAGGAAAGACGTGTGAGCCAGGCCCTGTCGGTCGACCCACAAGCCCCGGGGGCGGCCCCGGGCATCAGACACCGCCCAGAACGGCCCCCGCTTCTAGCGGTCGGGGTCATGATCTGGCTTGGCTCCGAGCTGATGTTCTTCAGCGGCCTGTTCGCCGCGTACTTCACGATCAGGGCGAACTACCCGAGCAAGCAATGGCCGCCGTTGGGGAACTTTCACCTCGACCTCGTTCAGGCCGGAATCTTCTCCGTCGTACTTCTTGCGTCGAGCCCCACATTCCAGCTCGGTGTGTGGGCTGTCGAGCGCGGCGAACGAAACAAGGCGCGCATCTGGATCTACGTCAGCTTCATCATGGGCGCGGCTTTCGTCTCCAACACCCTCTACGAGTGGCACGACTTCCTTCACCGGGGATTCGCGCCGCACACCAACGCCTACTGGTCGCTCTTCTACGTGATGACCGGGATTCACGGCATCCACGTCGTTCTCGGCCTCATCGCAATGCTCTTCCTGCTCGGCCGAATGAAGGGCCGGGCCGGTGACCCGGGAGAGGTGAACGTCTACCAGGCCGTCGGTTACTACTGGCACTTCGTGGACTTCATGTGGATCGGAATTTTCAGCTGCCTATTCCTCTTGAAGAGTGGCTAGGGATCGCTACGTGTCGTTGAGGACTTCTGGGATTTCGAGGATTTCACGGGCTTTTCAGGCGTCGAGCCTCAAGCCCAAGAGGTTCCTGCCCGTCGTGCTGGTGGGGTTCGTCATCTACATCGGGCTGATGATCACGCCTGCTTCGGCCCAGTCGACGCACACGCAGGCTGTGCACACGCAGTCTGCGCACACTCTGGCCGTGCACACGCAGTCTGCGCAGTCGCAGGCTGTGCATACGCAGGCTCCGAATCCTGACGCCGGCTACGGCGTCCCACCGGGCAAGCCCGGCTCGCCGATCAAGTACTACCTACCACCTGACTCGTACATAGCTCCGGGCCACATTCTTTTCGAGCAGAACTGCTCTTCATGTCACGGCTCAGATGCGTCGGGTTCTGCGATCGCCCCGAACCTTCAAGGTCTGGGCGCGGGGACCATCGACTTCTGGCTGTCGACCGGCCGTATGCCACTCGCCGACGCCGCTCAGTCCGCGGTGCAGAAGCCCCCGCGCTTCAGCAACACGCAGATCCTCCAGATCGTGGCCTTCGTCAACTCGATCCGTACGCCGACAGAGGGGAACATCCAAATCCCCCGCATTGATCTTTCGGGTTCGAACCTGACGACGGGCAACTCACTGTTCGTTTTGAACTGCGCGGGTTGTCACACGATCACCGGTGCCGGCGATGCCATCGCCGACAACTACTACGCACCTACCCTGCACCAGGCGACGCCGTATCAGGTGGTCGAAGCCATGCGCACGGGGCCCGGCAACATGCCGCGATTCGGACCCGGAACCCTGAGCGATCAGCAGGTGGCCGACATCGTGGCTTACGTGACAGGTCCGATCCAGAAGCCGAACAACCGGGGTGGTCTCGGACTCGGCGGAATCGGCCCGGTTGCCGAAGGTTTCATTGCACTTCTGATCGGTGTCGGAGGACTGATGCTCGTGGCCTTCTGGCTCGGCGACCGGACGGCCAACGCGTGAGTGACGTGAGCGACGTGAGCGACGCGACCACGACGGACGTGACCGGGGAAGTCGTGGCTGGAGCTGTTGGTCATGGCGGTGGCGGCGGCGGCTCGCATGGCGGCGGACCAGACAGCAACGGCGGAGTGACGCATTTCGCCAGCCTGGACGATCCGCATCTTCAGCCGTTCGCCAAGAACCCCCGCCGTGCGGAAGCGGTCATCGCCCTTGTCCTCATAGTCGCCCTCGCCGCATTCTGCGGTTACGGAGCTCTCTACTGGGTGGGCGGTCAGACCCAGTGGGAGGGCGTCTTCATGGGTGCCGGCCTCTTCCTGTTCGGATTCGGGATGTCGGCTTACGGCAAATACCTGCTGCCTCAAGGTCCGTTCGAGGAGGAGCGCCACCCGCACGAGTCCACGCCGGAAGAGCAGGAGCTCATGACGGCTGCGATCTACGAGCGCGGCCAGATGATCTTCCGCCGGCGCGGGTTCCTCGGGGCGGTCCTCGGCGCCGGTGGAGCTGTGATGGGAGTGGTGCTGGGGTTCCCGTTGCTGCGTTCTCTCGGCCCTGTCCCCAAGAGCTCGATGTACCACACGGACTGGAAGCAGGGCGCGCTGCTGGTGGACATCAACGGGAATCCGGTGACGAACACGACGCTCGAAAAGGGCGGCCTCCTCACCGTCTTTCCGCAGGGCTTCGAGAACAACCCCGACGCTCAGGCCATCGACCAGACCCTCATCATCCGCCTCGACGGGTTCAGCCCGACCGGGGCGCCGCCTCCTGCCATCGTCACGAGGCCGGGACGCGAGACCTGGGGACCACAGGGGATGGTCGCCTACTCCAAGGTCTGTACCCACGCCGGATGTCCTGTCGGCCTCTACCAGGAACAGACCGAGCAACTCCTCTGTCCCTGTCACCAATCCCTGTTCGACGTGCGCTTCGGCGCCCAGCAGGTCTTCGGACCCGCTCCGCGGCCGTTGCCGCAACTCCCGATCTATATCGATGACGAGGGAATGGTGAGGGCGCAGAGCGACTACCACGAGGCCATCGGACCCGGGTTCTGGGAGCGCACCACCGGATGACACCTCCGCCCCTCGAAGGAAACGGCTCTGCCGCCGCGGGAGCGAAGCGCGGCGGTCGCGGCCCCAAGCTGCCGGAGATCGAGCCGCGCAAGGCGATCGGTGGCGGCGTCAAGTGGGCCGACCAACGCCTTGGCGTGGCGAAAGGCGGACGGACCTTCCTGGACAAGATCTTCCCCGACCACTGGTCGTTCCTGCTCGGTGAGATCGCGCTCTACTCGTTCATCATCCTGATCCTGACGGGGATCTTCCTGTCGTTGTACTACGAGCCGTCATCGGCGCAGGTGGTCTACGAGGGCATCTACAAGCCCTTACGCGGTCAGTCGATGTCCGCGGCGTACGCGTCGTCGGTCAACCTTTCTTTCGCCGTCAGAAGCGGTCTCGTCATACGCCAGATGCACCACTGGGCGGCCGACGTGTTCGTCGGATCCATCGCGGTTCACATGGCCCGCGTGTTCTTCACCGGCGCATACCGCCGTCCCCGCGAGCTGAACTGGATCGTCGGGGTGACGCTGCTCACGCTTGCGATCGTCAACGGCTTCCTCGGCTACTCGCTTCCCGACGACCTGGTGTCGGGTACCGGACTGCGGATCGCCTTCTCCATCATCTTGTCGGTGCCGCTGGTCGGTACCTACCTGGCGTGGTTCGTGTTCGGAGGGAACTTCCCGGGGGACGGGTCCATCATTCCGCGCCTGTTCATACTTCACGTCCTGGTAATTCCGCTCATAATTTTCGGTTTGCTGGCAGCCCACCTGGGACTGCTGGTGAAACAGAAGCACACCCAGTTCCCGGGGCCGGGACGGACCGAGAAGAACGTCGTCGGTTCGCCGATGTACCCGAACTTCATCCTGAAGACCACCGGGTTCATGTTCATGGTGGCCGGCGTTCTGTGGGCCCTCGGTGGTCTGGTGCAGATCAACCCGATCTGGCAGTTCGGTCCATATCAGCCCGACAAGATCTCTTACGCCGTTCAACCGGACTGGTACATGGGGTGGTTGGACGGTGCGCTTCGAATAATGCCGAGCTGGGAGTTTGCCGGCTTCGGCCATACGATCCCGTTCGAGGTCTTCTTACCCGCGGTGTTGTTCCCCGGGCTCACGTTCGGGCTCTTCTATGCGTGGCCGTTCGTGGAGGCCTGGCTGACCGGCGACCATGCCGAACACCAGCTGTTGGACAGACCGCGTGACAGACCCAAGAGGACCGCCATCGGTGCGGCCTTCCTCACCTTCTACTTCTGCCTGTTCGCGGCCAGCTCGACCGACGTCATGGCGAACTTCTTCAAGATCTCGTTGAACATCGTGTTGTGGTCGTTCCGGTTCATCGTCATGATCGTGCCGATCATCGTGGGCTTTGTGACGTGGCGAATCTGCCTGGACATGGCAGGCGTTCCCGGAATCGGTAAGCGCAAGCGTGCGGTGGTGGTCGTCCGTACCGCGACGGGGCAGTACGCCACCGTGGAGTCCGCTCCCCGTCCGGGCGACGGTCACGTCGAGAACGAGCCGATCACCGTCCCCGGCGAGATCGACATCCCGGCGGTCAAAGACGAGGGCCTCGATCCTGTCCCGGCCGGCGTGCGGCGCGCGGAGCGCTAGGGGCCCCATTTCATCTGGGCAGATTCGCTGACGTAGCGACATCGACGTACCGATGTACCGATGTACCGACGTACCGGGCTCGAGCACCACCAATGCCACTGAACCAGCCTTCTGACCAGAGTTTCCTGCGCTTACGAATTCAGCTCGACGACATCGATCCGGTGATCTGGCGCCGGCTCCTTGTTCCTGGTGAGGTCAGTATGGCCAAGCTGGCGGGCATGCTCATTGCCGCCATGGGTTGGACGAAGTTCCACCTGCACGAGTTCAAGGTGGGTGGCGCGTCTTACGGGATCGACTTTGACGACGTTCCTGAAGGCCAGGTCGACGAGAAGGACGTCACCGTTCTGCAGGCGCTCAGTGATGTAAAGCACTTCACCTTCGAATATGACTTCGGCGATTCTTGGAAGCATGAGGTTGTCATCGAGGAACTCGGGTGGTCGTACTTCCGTTTGAAATACGGGGTGTGTGTCGACGGTGCCAACTCCTGTCCTCCGGAGGACGTGGGAGGAATCTCGGGTTATGCGGGTTTCCTCGAGGCGATCTCCGATCCCTCGAACGGAGAGCATCAAAGCTGTCTCGATCTGGTCGGAGGCTCCTTCGATCCTGCAGAGTTCAACTTGGCCAATGTGAACGCGTTGCTTCAGAAGGTGCGTTGAGCAGAGAGGAGTACGGCATGAAGATCCGCCGGATCGTGACGGGGCAGGACAAAGCGGGAAAGTCCGTGTTTGTCTCGGACACGGAGGTCGAACCGGTAGATATCGCGTTACTGCCCGGAACAGAGTTCCACCGGATGTGGGGTTCTGATGGGCCTCCGGCGCTGCCGACAGAGGGCAATCAGCCCGACATGCCGGCCTACTTCCCACCGGAGATGGGCTATCGCTTCAACTTCTTCACCTTGGGACCCGATTCGGTGGCCATCCCGCCGGACATCGACATCGGCAACGCGCTGAACGAGATCGCGATCAAGCTTCCCGGACTCGCAGAATCCATGGAACCCGGCAACCCCGGGATGCATCGGACCGACACCGTCGACATCGATGTGATCATCTCGGGCGAGGTCGATCTGGAGCTCGACGACGGCGAAGAGGTCCACATGAAGGCCGGGGACTGTGTCGTCATGAACGGCGTTCGTCATGCGTGGCGGAACCGGTCCGACCAGCCCGTGACGATCTTCGTGACGTTGCTCGGAGCGAAACGGTCGGACTCATCAGCCACCTGACGTAGCCCGGCGTGGGTAGCTACCGCTTTCTCAGGCCGCCAACGGGGTCGTGTCTGCTGCGCCGTAAATCACACTGGGACGACGATTCACCACGGAATCGTCTCGTTCTCCCATCTGGTGAAAGTGCCTGTTGGGCCGTCCGGACCGAGTAGCGCAACGCGCACTACCTCACGAGAGCCGTCCTCGACAGACTCCGTGCCCGCGTATCCGTTGAGATTCGTACTGGTGAAAGCCGGCGAGACCAAGTTGATCTTGATGTCTGTCGACTCCAACTCGATCATCATGGCAAGCGTGACGGCGTTGAGGGCCGCCTTGGATGCAGGGTAGATGGGGCCGAACATCGCGTGGTAGGGGAATGCCGGGTCTGCATTCGTCGCCAACGAGCCAACTCCGCTCGACACGTTGACGATGCGCGGATTCGACCCCTCGCGTAGCAGCGGCAAGAACGCTTGATAAACGGCCAAGACGCCGAACACGTTGGTATCCCAGACAGCTCGTACCTCGTCGAGTGATGCGTTGCTCGCTTTGGACAGCATTGCGTACTCTTCGAGGGACAAGCTGCCTTTTCTTGTGTTCGAGATTGCGGCGTTATTGACCAGCAGGTCGAGACGACCGAACTCCTGGCGGACACGCTCCGCGGCCGCAACGATCGATGTCGCATCGGTTACGTCGATCTGAATAGCGATCGCTCCCGACCCAATCTGACGCGAAGCGGCCTCACCACGCTCGAGGTTGCGCGATCCGAGCAACACCGTGTGGCCGTGAGCGACGAGTTCCTTTGTCACCTGAAAACCGACACCTTGGTTCGCCCCGGTGACCAGGGCGATGCGATTGTCGTGCGTGATGACCCGACCTCCTCGGATGTGGGTTGAGAACAGCGTGCCAGATTACGTCGGGCGGCTGACGACCAGCCAAGGAGGACATGAGGTCGGAGTGACGCCACCGTTTATGCCACCGACGACACCACTGACGATGCGCACGCTGTCTGGCCCGGCATTAGTTGAAGTTCCGCGACTCGACGCGCAGGTGAATGTCGACCCAGTCGATGACCACGCGCATAAGCCACTTCTCGACCTCGAAACGGTCCGTGATCCGTCCGGTCTCCTCCAGCCAATCGGCGACGAAACGAGATCCGTGGCACGCCCGTCCCACTACCAGGTATTGCGTATGCGAGATGGAATGATCCTTCGTCGCTCCCACTCCGTCGAACACCTGACGCCCTACGTCGGCCACGATGTCATCGCGTTGGGGCTCGAAGGTTTCAACGTTCTGAGCTACCCAGCGAGAGAACTCCTCAGCGATACCGACAACCGCCGCCTTGCAATCCGGGCAGTCGATCTCGCCGGCCTTGTGGTTCGGATAGAAGGCCCGTGCTGCGGCGATGGAGCTGAGGTGCAGTGCCATCGTCGAGTTAACGGGCGGCCACTCTTTCTGGGTGGCGGGCGTTACGGGAAGGTCACCCTCTACAAACGGCATGAACGGCTTCTCTCAATTCGGTGGTGGTGTCCGAATTGACTACTGGCGTGGTGTGACAGTCAGCCGAACGCCGTCAACGAGTAGGTAACTCCGGGCAGGGACTCAGTCAGGGTGGGGACTCAGTCAGGTGGGGACTCAGCGTTGGCGATGGCTCCAGAGCACAGGAGCCGAGTTGAAGTGGCTGAGGATGCCTATACAGGCGGCACTAGTCCGCCCGCAAGCGCGCAGTTAGACCTGGCCGCCTCGGCGACTCTCGACGGTGTAACCGATTGCAGCACCGAATATGAGAGAGAAGGCAGGGACGATCAGCCAGAAGCCGAACGCGGCGGCAAGGGCGATACCGAGGCAGCCCATCCCGAAGACGAACGGCCAGATGCTGGAACTCGGGAAGGAGCCGATCACGCCGGATCCCTCTTCGATGGTGGCATCGGGCCGGTCTTCGGGCCTCGGCTTCATGTGGCGCGACCACCACAGGTAATAAAGGCCGGGCACAAAGCCGAGGAGCACCGTGCCGATCAGCATGACCGTCCCGGACTGTTCCGGGCCTACCTTGTCGTTGCCGGCGAGGAAGTGATAGCCCCAGAACCAGTACACGATGTCGGTGATGGAGAAGAACGACCCGACCCCGATCAGCAGTTTGGCTTCGGTTTTCATGAGGTCCTCACTCCCGACTCGTCGAGGATCCGACGCCCGCTGCCAGCTGATGAGCTCGATGCTCGGCCACGTGGTCGATGGCAACGTAATCGGGGTGGTTGTAATCCCACACCGGCCGTTCCGAACGGATCGGGGGCAGCTTCTCGAAGTTGTGATGTGAAGGCGGCGACATGGTGAACCATTCGAGCGCCCCTCCGTCCCAGGGGTTGTCCGGCGCCTTCACGATGTTCTTGCCCCATATGGACAGCCCGATGTTCACGAACATGAACACGAACGACAGTCCGATCATCCAACCGCCGATGCTGGCCAGCACGTTCAGCCAGTGCCAGTCGGGCAGATTGGGATAGGTGGCCACACGACGGGGCATCCCGTACAGACCCAGCAGGTACTGGGGCATGGTCATCACCCAGAAGCCGACGAAGAGCATCCAGAAGTGGGCCTTGCCCAAGGCTTCGTTGAGCATTCGACCGAACATCTTGGGATACCAGAAGTAGAAGCCGGCGAAGCCCGCGAACACCGTTGTCCCGATGAGGACCTGGTGGAAGTGCGCCACCACGAAGTAGGTGTCGTGTGTGGCGAAGTCGATGGGCGGCGAAGCCAGCATGACGCCGGTGATCCCACCCATCAAGAACGCGAATAAGAACCCGATCGAGAACAACATCGGAGTCTTGAAGGAGATCTGCCCTCCCCACATCGTCCCGATCCAGTTGAAGAACTTGATGCCGGTAGGCACCGCGATCAGAAGCGACAACAACGAGAAGAACGGCAGAAGAACCGTTCCCGTGGTGAACATGTGGTGCGCCCACACCCCTGTCGAAAGCGCAGCGATCGCCATGGTGGCGAAGACCATCCCCTTGTAGCCGAACAAGGGCTTGCGGGAGAAGACAGGGATCACCTCTGTGACGATGCCGAAATACGGCAGCGCAAGGATGTACACCTCGGGATGCCCGAAGAACCAGAACAGGTTCTGATAGAGGATCGGCGCACCACCGCCTTGGACTTCGAAGAAATGGGTGCCGAAATGTCGGTCCGCCCACAGCATGATCATGGCGCTCGTGAGCACCGGGAATGCCACCAGGATCAATAGCGCGGTGACAAGCATGTTCCAGGTGAAGATCGGCATTCGAAACATGGTCATGCCGGGCGCGCGCAGATAGAAGATGGTGGTTATCAGGTTCACCCCGGTGAAGATGGCCGAGAATCCCGTTAATCCGAGGGCGAGGATCCAAAGGTCGGCACCGGTTCCCGGAGAGTTGACCGCATTAGAGAGCGGGGCGTACCCGACCCAGCCGAAGGCAGCAGCGCCGCCCGCGGTGAAGAAACCCAAAAGCATCGTTATGGACCCGCTCAGGTACAGCCAGTACGAGAGCGCGTTCAGCCTGGGGAACGCCATGTCCGGAGCGCCGATTTGCAGGGGAACGATGAAGTTGGCCAGTCCACCGAAGGCGAATGGCCCGGCGAACAGATAGAGCATCAAGCTGCCGTGCATGGTGAACAGCTCGTTGTACGTCTGGTACGAGAGGAACGAACTCTGTGGCGAAGCCAGCTGGATCCGGATCACCAGGGCCATGCTCCCGGCGAAGAAGAACATGACCAGCGACGTGATCATGTAGTTGAGCCCGATGATCTTGTGGTCGGTGCTCGTCAGCCAGAGCAGGATCCCCCGCGGGCCCTCGTGGTGCCCGTAATGGTCATCGTGGCCGCCGTGTTCTCCATGAGCGCCGCCCTCATCTGCATGAGAGGCCTTGCGTTCTTCGAGAAGCGTCATCTGCTGGTCACCCCGATCCGGACAGTGCGCCGGTCCCGCTCGCGGCGAGGTGCGACGACTCTCCTATGAAGCTTCGGTTCGAATTCCTGGTCAGCCAAGCCTGGAATTGCGCCGGCGGGAGGGCTGTCACATGGAAGAACATCAACGCGTGGTACAGGCCGCACAACTGGGTGCACTGCCCTCTGTAGTCCCCGGGTTTGTTCACCGTCAGGTCGAACTTGTTGGTCACTCCGGGCTGCGCGTAGCGGCTGAAGTTGAACTCGGGGACGTAGAAACCGTGAATGACATCTTGCGAGACGAGAGTCACCTGGGCGGTCTGACCCGCCGGTAGGACCATGTCCGGGTCCTGCGTGGTGTGACCGAGCACGATGATGTTCTCCGTCGGGTACTGGAACTCCCAGCCCCATTGGAACGCGGTGACCTTCACATCCACCGTCGGCGAAGACGCCAGAGCGTCGATGTGGTTCTCCGAGATGACGGTGAAGGCGAAGATTATGAGCACGATGATGATCGGGGTCACCGTGTAGAAGATCTCGAGCCCGGTGTGGTACTGGAACTGACGGGGCATCACGTCGGTGTTCTTCTTACGCCTGTTGAAGAGAATCGGATACAGGATCAGCAGAGTGACTATCCCACCCACGATCAGCCCCGCGATGACCGTCCAGGCGTACATGAGGAACTCGTCGTGTCCCTGGGTGGTGCTGCCCTTGTAGCCCCAGAAGGCTGGCAGCTGGCACCCCCCGAGCAGAACGGGGAGGGCGAAGATTCCGAGGGCGAGCGTGCGCCGCTTGGAAGGCCAGCGACTGGTGGTTGTGGTGGGGGTCCCGAGGACCTCAGTACCCGCCGTGGCGTCGCCAGTGCCTACGCCCATGCCGGCGCCTGTGTGATTCTTTGCCTCCGGCGCCACGGCGCCGCTCGGGTCGGAGGACCGCTTCACCGGGCCGACACTAGCCAACGTCGCACGCTGCAAGGTAGTTGGGAGGGCCTGGGGGCCCGAACCTTTTGAACACGGGTTTTGTGTTCGTTTGTGCGCTGGTCATTGTGGGATTGTGAAGCCCGCCGGGAGGGGTAGGAGGAGCCGATAAATCGGGTCGGGGGAGCCGATCAGCGGGGCTCGGGAGAGCCGATCAGTCGGGCACGGGGGAGCCGGTCAGTCGGGCACCGGGGAGCCGGTCAGTCGGCGATTTCCTTCTTCGATTGTGTTGACGCCCACCGGTAGATCCCCTTCGCCATCGTCGAGGTGGCCGCTTGAGCCATGGTGGCGAAGACCTCGCAGTGGATCTGCCGGATTCCCGGATCGCCGGGCGCGGCCTGGACTGCCAACTCGGCCAGATGGCCGGCCAACCTGAGCTCGGAAGGAAAGGGCCTCCTGGACGGAAGGGTCGTGTCTTTGGAGATCGCCTGTTGCTCCCGGAACTGGTTGGCGAGCATCAGGGCCCGCTCTGCCAACACTCCCGCGCCACCTGCGAGCTCCGACAGCTCGCCCGCCAGGTCGGCGGCCGGCGCCGGCTTCAACGAGGAGGGGTCCCCGTCGTACCAACCGCCGAACTGTCTCCAAATGTTGCGGACCACGAATTCGGGCTCGTCGTAGACAGGGGCGAGGTAGGGCCTGTCGATCAGATGCTGCGGAGCCTTGACCGTGTGAACGATCTCGTTCAACCGCGCCCCTGCATTCATCATCTCGAGGGTCTGCTCGACCAACGAATCGAGGAGCTCGGCCGTGTCGGACAAGGCTTGGCGAACGCGGTCACGGCCAATTACGGGGAAGCCGTGACCGGGAAGAAGCCTCTCCGGATCGAGGGCGATCATCTCGCGAAGGGCTGCGGCCCACTCGCTTGGGTAGCGCTGGACCTTCTGCGGGTTCCCTGCGTTGGGCGAAGCCCAGATGAACAGGTCACCGCAGCAGACCGTTCTGTGCTCGGGAATCCACGTCCAGGTATGGTCGTCGGTCTCACCTCTGGCGTGGTGCAGCTCGAATCTCTGTCCACCCACATCGATGTCGAGCCGGTCCGAGTAGGTCCGGTCCGGATACCGGTACTCCACCGGCCACTGCAGATCGGGCACCAGGAACTGGCGCCGATTGATCACCGCGTTGTACCCCGCGGTCCGGATGTACCGATCGAAGCGAGCGGGTAGCGCTTCGTGGGCGACGACGGTGGGAGCCTTCCAGCCCTTGGACTTGGCCTCCTCGTCGAAAAGAGGGACCCCGAAGACATGGTCGATGTGGCCGTGGGAGTAAACCGCGGTGTCGAGTCGGTCAGGCGACCAGTGGCGCAACTCCGAATGGATTGTCTGGGCGAATATGGCCGAGCCGGTGTCCACCGTGACCAGCCCGTCGGCCGTCTTGAAGGCCGAGACGTTCGCGAACGACGGGATGAAAGCGAGGCCGTCGTCTATCTCAGAAAGGCTGCCTGAGTAGCCGACCGGATGGAGTTCGGCGATATCTACGTCGCCGTTCCAGAGCCGTTCGGCAACCTCGAGTACGTCGCCTGATCCGTCACCGTTTGCCATGCCCGTCAGATATAGCTGACGTCAGGTCTGCGGGACAGCGCCAGTCTCCGAGGCCGCGAAAAAAGTTGGTCGGCGTGAGCGAGGGTCGAACCGGATCGCAGCCGGGGGACTTGAAGATGGGGCTTGAAGATCGGGGGCCTGAGGATCGGGGACCTGAAGATCACGAACTGGGTGTGTCAGTACCTTCGGTCTTCGCAGGGTCTTTGACGGGGTCCTTGGCGTCGTCCTCGGTACCCTTGGCCGCACCCTCGGCGAGTCCCTTCTTGAACTCGGTGTGGGCTGAGCCGAGCGAGCGTGCCAACTTCGGGATCTGGCTGCCTCCGAAAAGAACCACGGCGATGACGACGACGACGATTACCCCGTCCAATCCAGCCAGTTCAGCCAGCACGCTCACAGGTTACTAGGCGCTCCAGCAGTTGAGCCGTCGGCTTCGCTCAGCCGGCGAGGAACACCCCGAGAACCAGCGCCGCCGTCGCCGAGAGCCCGCTGACTGATCCCCAAATGGCGAGCCCCTTCTTGCTGGACGCCCGGCTGTGGAGCAACGCCGCCAGCCCTGAAAGGAGCACGACGAACACCTTCACGACGAGAACGGCTTTCCACGCTGTGGGCTGACCCTTTTGAGTCGCCGAGATGTTCCAAACGCCCGTTATCAGCAGAACCGCGTAGGCGGGCCACATGAGCCGGGCAAAGGCGGTGGCCAGCTTGCGAGGGGCGTCACCGGAGATCTGGCGAGCGGTCGGCACCAGGCCTGCCAGCGTGAATTGCCCTCCGACCCAGATCGTGGCGGCGAGAACGTGGAGCGAAAGCCTGAGGCCGGTCACGGCGCTCGAAAGCTGGCCGAGAAGCACCGGAGAGCGCATGATCAAGCTCAAGCTCAAGCTCAAGCTCAAGGCGTCTCCCAGTTCGGGGGCCTCTTCTCGGCGAACGCGATGGCACCCTCCATCGCGTCGGGGGAAGAGAAGACCTCGGGGGCCGCTTCGCCCACCAGCTTCCAGCCTTCCTTCTCCGTCAGGTAGATCGACTCCTTCATGATCCGCTTGGACCACCTGACTGCGAGGGGCGCGTTGGCGGTTACCGACTTTGCGAGAACCATGGCTTCGTCGATGAGATCTGCCCCGGGCACCACCCTGTTCACAAGACCGAGGTCGTAAGCGCGCTTTGCGTCGATCGGCTCTCCGGTGAGGCCGAGCTCGAACGCGATCGCCATCGGTAGGCGCCGGGGCAGCCGGATCAGCCCTCCCGCTCCCGCGATCAGGCCCCGCTTGACCTCGGGGATGCCGATCGTCACATGATCCGCGGCGACCACCATGTCGCAGGCGAGCATGATCTCGCATCCACCGGCGAGGGCGTGGCCGTTCAACGCCGCGATCAACGGCTTGGAGAAGTTCCGTTGGGTGATGCCGGCGAATCCTCCGGGCGCAGATGCGATTGCGCCGAGCTCTCCTGAGGCGAAGGCCTTCAGGTCCATACCTGCCGAGAATGCCCGGTCACCGGCCCCCGTCACGATCACCGCCCAGCACTGCTTGTCGGTCTCGAGCTCGTCGAGAGCGGCGGCCATGGCCGTGCTCACCTCACCGTTGATGGCGTTTCGCGCCTCGGGTCTGTTGATCGTCAAGATCTCGACGTTTCCGCGTCGCTCACGTTCGACAACTGCCACGTTTCTCTCCTCGATCTGTCGCACGTCGTTGTGGGTGCCCGCGTTCTGCGGTTTGCGGGGAGTTTGGTCCCCCGGGGTGTGTTGCGCCACCCGAATGGTTGGGCCGGGTACCGATCGCGGGTACCGATCGCGGGGACCGATTGCCGGGACGGATTGCTGGGAGCTGGGAGCTGGGTTTCAGGGAAAGACGTAGCGCGGCGGCGAACCGACTACACGGACCGTCATTCCCACCAGGTTGCGTCCCTTCAGGTCGGGGAGGTTCACCGACTCGTCCGGTTGGGCGGCGACGCGACACCCGTCTGCAAGTGTCGCCACCACCGGGGCTCCATTCACCTCTCCCGAGGCCGAATACTGAATCGTGCAGGCTTCCACCTGCGCCGCTTGTAGCTCTTTGACGTCGACTCTTGTCGGAAGTGTCGACGCGTCGATCCGCGATTGGGCCACCGTGGTGTCGCCGCGCTTCCAACCTTCATCGGGCGGCCTGGTTCCGTATATGCCCACGGAGTGCTTCGTGGCGTACCAACCGAGTCCGTTCACCAGTCCGAACATGTCGCCGGGGGTTGCGCTGCTGGCCCTGCTGGCGCTGCTGGCCCTGCTGGCGTTGCTGGCCCTGCTGGCGTTGTTGGCGTTGCTGGCAGCGCTTCGTGAACGGAGTCGGTCGGTCATGGTCGCGATCCCGAAGAGCGTGTACGCGTTTCCGGGTCCGCCGAAGTATGGAAGGCCACCCGTGATGGTCAAGCCCCTCGGATCGCGATGGTCGATAGCCAAAGCCGCACAGCCCATCTCGACCACGCACGGGAAGCAGGAATAGAAGTCGAACGCCGAGATGTCATCCACGGACAGGTTCGCTTCATCGAGAGCCGATGATGCCGCGGCTTCAAGCCCGGGAAGATTGCCGAGATCCGGACGCGAAGTGGGCAGCCACACCTCGTTGGCGTCGGCTCCCGACCAACAGAAGACGGCCCGATCGGCGATGCCGGCCTCCTGTGCGGCCCTGTACGAGCACACGATGACCGCGGCTGCCTGATCGACACCGAGAAATGCGCACATGCGCTTGGTGTACGGCTCTGAAACGATGCGGTTGTCCGAGCTCGGTGTCGACAACTCGCGGGGCGTTCGCGAGATCGGGAACCACGCGCTCGGATGAGCCGCGGCCACCTCTGTGAACGGCGCCATCAGCTCGCCGAGAAACTCGCGGTGTTCAGCGAAGCTGCGTCCGTTTCTGTGAGCGATGACGCTGTCGAACAGTGGATACACGTGTACCGGGGCGAGGAGTCCTGCTCCCACTTCTGCATCTCCGAATCCGGGCCGATCTTCGCCCACCACATGATCCGGAGCAGCAGACTCTTCTTCGGCGATGTCGCCATTTTCTCCGCCGCCATTTCCTCTGTTTCCGTTTTCTCCGTTTCCGGCGTCGCGGTTCTGGGGCCGGAATCTTCGTCTCGGACCCTGGTTGTCATTCACCCACGCAGAACGTTGGGCTTCGCCTCCCGCGATCAAAGCGACGTCGAGCTCGCCGCGCCAGATCGCGTCGGCAAGCCTTGACACGAGCCATTGCGGCGAGTTCCCACCGATGACGGTCGTCTCTGTACGAGCCGGGTGCAGGCCGAGCAGGCGGGACACATCGCGCCCCGGAGCGGGGCCGACTCCCGAGAGAACGTTCACCACGGAGACGTGCTGGATCTGATCCGCCAGCTTCGGCACCTGGTCGATCGCCGACCTACAAGCCCTGGCCATCAGGTCGACCGGAGACACGATGTCGTCACGCTCGATGACCTGCCCGGACGCGACGATCACGGGGTGGCGGTCGAGGGACACGGCGGCGAGCGTACGTGCAATCATCCCGAGATGAGCGCAGGGACCATCGGGCTATGAGCCCAGAGACGACGAATCCGGCGCCGGCGGGTGCCGGTCGCATCCTGCCCGAGGGGTTCCGTTTCGGTGTCGCAACTGCTGCTTTTCAGATCGAGGGCGGACTGAACGGGCCAGGGGAGCCGAAGAACAACTGGATCTGGTGGGAGAACGCAGGCCGCGTCGAACCTTCAGGCGGGGCGATCAGATTTTGGGACGACTACGAGGACATCCTCGATCGCGCTCAGGCTCTCGGCTGCGACATTTTCAGGCTGGGGATCGAGTGGGCCCGGGTTGAGCCCGAGCCGGGGCAGATCGACACCGCCGCACTCGACCGTTACGAGGCGATCCTCCTGGCGTGTCTGGAGCGCGGCATGGAGCCGATGCTCACGCTCCATCACTTCACGCATCCGTACTGGCTGGGTGACGACTTCTGGCTGTCGTCGGAGTCCCCGGACTTATACGCGCGTTGGGTACGTCTTGTGGCGGATCGACTCGGTAAGCACGTGCGTTACTGGATCACGATCAACGAGATAAACATCGTGGCCTTCGGAAGCTACGTGATCGGCATCTACCCGCCGGGGCGGCGTATCGCTTTAGGAGACTTCAACCGGGCCACCGGACATCTTGTCGCCGCTCACGTGAAGGGCTATCAGGAGATACACGACAGGTTTCCCGAAGCGCTGGTCTCGACCAATAACTCGTCGACGAGCACCTACGAGTATGACCGCCTGTTCATCGACCTTTTGTTGGCCAAAGCCAGTGGTGTGGCCCGCGACAGCCTCGAGGAGTGGATCGCCGAAAAACGCCGAATCTGGTACGCGGCGATTGATCGCGGTTCAGGTGTAGAGAATTTCATCCGCAGAGCGGCTGGCGCGGTGTCGCCGATCGCGCCGACGTCGTTCTTCGGGGGCGGCGCTGGTGGTGCTGCGGGCGGCGGTGGCGCTGGCGGTGCGGTTGGTGGCGCTGGCGGTGCGGTTGGTGGCGGTGCGTATGCGCGGCGCATCGGCAAATCGAAGCGCGCATCAGATTCGTTCTCGTCATTTGTCCCCGCCATCGAAGCCGTTTACGACAGTAAGTACGACCTGACCCTCGATGCGATCGCCATCGATTACTACGACCCGGTCGCTTCGAACCATGTGGCCATACCCGGGAAACCGACCGCGGGAGGACGATCGATGTCCGCTGGGGGCGAGATCTGGGATGAGCGCGTCAACCCGGCCGGGATGTCCACCTACATCAAGGCCAACATCGAACAGTGCTTTGAAGTTAACCAGGCCCGTGGAAGGCCACTCGACCTGTGGATGGTCGAGAACGGAATGTGCAACCGGGTGCGGCGCGGCCGGCCATATGACCGGATGGATCTGTGGGACCGGCCGCGTTATCTCCTCGAGAACATCGCGGCGATGGTTGATTCGATCGACCGCGGTATGCCGGTAACGGCGTACCTCCATTGGACGCTCGTGGACAACTACGAGTGGGGAAGCTACGAACCGCGCTTCGGCATTCATGGCGTCGACCGTGAGCGGAACCTCCGCGTTATGGACACCGACGCCATGGGCCGAGATGCGGCGGGAACGTACAGGCGCTTGATCAAGGGTCTGCGCGAAGGAGACCGATCGGTTTTGGAGTCCGCCTGAATTTGGAGTCCGGACTGAAATCAGACGACGTCTGCGATATGGCGGAGCTGACCGAGAACCAGCGAGGGAGCCTGTGGGGGCAGGCAGTTCCTCAATGATTATGCGTTTGACGGGTACAACCCGCGCCGCTCGTAATGTCGTCGTCTCATGATGTTGTCGTCGTCGTCGATCAGTTACGTCGGGCCTCATCCCAGGGAATTCCCTTGTCGACCTCGACGTCCCTGGGGAGACCGAGGATGCGTTCCGCGACCTGGTTTCTCAGAACCTCCGACGTTCCGCCTTCGATCGTGTTCGCCCTCGCGCGCAAGAAGGAGTACAGCTTTGCCTCGGCCAACTTGTCGTCGGATTCCCACGCGATTCCGGCGAGACCACGGGTGCTGAGAGAGAAGTCAGTCCTTCGCTGGTTCAGCTCGGCGTTGAAGACCTTGTTGACCGATCCCTCGGGACCTGGTTGGTCGCCTCGTTGTCGGGCGGTCGCCGCCCGCAGCGCGGTGAAGTCTTTCACTTGAGTGTCGATGTAGATCTGAGCAAGCTGCTGGCGGGTGACGGGATCGGTTCGGTCGGGGACCGTCTCCAACAACGACTGCCAAGGGTCACGCCGCGTTCCCCCATAAAGGGAGATCGGGTCGATGGTCACCCCTGCGAGAGTGGCCCGCTCGTTCATGAGCGTCGTACGCGCGCAGCGCCACCCGTCTCCGACTGCACCGACGCGGTTCGAGTCCGGGATCCGCACATCGGTGAAGAACACCTCGTTGAACTCCGACGACCCGGTCAACTGTCTGAGGGGCCGGATGTCCACGCCCGGCGACTTCATGTCGAGGATGAAGTAGGTCAGACCTTCGTGTTTCGGGACATCGGGGTCACTTCGGGCGAGCAGCATCCCGAAAGCCGACAGCTGGGCGATCGAGGTCCACACCTTCTGCCCGTTGACCACCCACTCGTCACCGTCTCTGACCGCACGCGTCGATAGTGACGCAAGGTCCGAGCCCGATCCCGGTTCGCTGAAGAGCTGGCACCAGATCTCTTGGCCGGAGAGGATCTTCTTGAGATAGCGCTCCTTCTGCGCATCCGTGCCGTGCTCGATGATGGTCGGTCCTGCCAAGCCGACACCGAGAAGGTTCACGGCGACAGTGGGAAGCCTGTAGTGCACGAGCTCGGAACGGATGACCCGCACCATCCAGCCCTCTCCGGAAAGTCCCCCGTACTCCTTCGGCCACAGGGGCGCCGCGTACTTGCTGGTTCCGATCACCCGGTTCCACTCGAAGGGATTGAAGTGGCTGTCGGTCCGCACCTGTTCGAACTTGGCGTCGTCTCCGGCCTCGACCGCCTCCATCCAACCCTTGGGCAGTTGCTCGCGGAGCCATTGCTCGAACTCGCTCCTGAAAGCGGCCTGCTCGGGGGTGTCCTCGATCTCCCAGCTCATCGTGTTCGTTCCTCCCGCCGTCTTTCTGGCGTCGTCCGGGCGTCTCCGTGCACTTTCTTAGCGCGGGTTGAGGACAAGTGAGGTTGGAGCACCCCGTCTGCCCCCGGCGATGGCTGGATGGGTGCTGAGGGGGGGGGGCTGCGGGTGGGAGGTCTGGTGGGGGCTTGTGGCGCCTTCGGGGCCGTAGAGCGCGCTGATAGTGGCGCTAGTGGCGCCGCACCTGGGCCGCTGGGGGTTGCTGTGGGGTGGTGTGGTGATTGGTCGTCTTCGTCGGAAGAGGCCTTATGGATCGTTCTCGTCGTCAGACAGCAGTGACTGCTGCTTCGGAGTCCGTTTGCTCGGTCGCCGTCTTGTGGTCGATGGTGGATCGGACTTCTTCGGTGCTTTCGAATCGGTGCGTGATCCGGAAGCAGCTTTGTGGGGATGGTCGGGCGGGACGAGCCTCATGTTGCCGAGAGT
>JBAPRR010000427.1:0-10503 GCA_049281195.1 Acidimicrobiales bacterium | reverse complement strand
GAGTGGTCTCGTAGCGCAATACTGAAGGATGTCCACGGCGAATACGGATTAACCGGCGTTTCATGCAGCAACGCCAGTTTCTGTGAAGCGGTAGGACGTATGGGCAGTGACGCGGGGGTATTCACCGTGATAGATCGTTGGAACGGAACTGAGTGGACCGAGCCGGGGAACGGCGCTGTTCGCAGCGCCCAACTCTCTGGAGTGTCGTGCGTCAATCAGACCACCTGCGTCGCGGTCGGTTATTCGGAAGTCAACGTCGACCAGACCCTTATCGAGAGCTGGGACGGAACTGCATGGAGCCAGACGTCATCGCCCGACGATGGAACAGGCGATAACGAGCTCGAGGGCGTCTCGTGCTCGCATGCCCCGGACTGTGTCGCGGTGGGCGAATTCTTGAACGGCTCGAACGATCAGACGCTGGCGCTTGCCAGTTTCGCCATGGCCCCGGCCACAAAGCTTGCCTCGGGCCGCTCCTTAGCGCCCTAAACCCGATCTGAGGGGGGCATCTCCTTTTCCAAAAATGCGAGCGTGCGGCCCCACGCCTCCTCGGCAGCTTCGCGTTGGTAGAAGATCGGCGCTTCGTGGTTGTCGAATGCGTGTCCCGCGCTGTACACGTGAAAGCCGACATTGGGACGGCTGGCGAGGGCGTCCTTCACCTTCGTGACCTGATCGATGGGGATGTAGGCATCGTCGTCCCCGAAGTGAAAGAGGATCGGGCATTCGAGCGTGGCGGCTTCGTCCAAGGCGTCGGAGATGCCAGAGCCGTAGTAGGAGACGGCTACGTCTGGAGCGTATTGAGTGGCGACGGAGTATGCGATACGTCCGCCGAGACAGAAGCCGACGACACCGGCGTGACCATCCGTCTCCGGCAGCGTCCGGAGATGTGCGAGTGCGGCTTCGCAGTCTTTGAGCCCGAGAGCAAAGTCGAACTGACTGACCAGCTCGATTCCTCGTTTCAGGCCGTCGGCATCGTGGTCCAGGGCGACGCCCTTTTCGATCCGCCAGAACAGGTCGGGAGCGAGAACGGTGTAACCGACTTCACAGAGGCGCTCAGCGACCGCTCGAAGGTAGCTTCCGACCCCGAAGATCTCCTGCAGTAGGAGAATGCCGGCCCCCTTTCCGGTTGACGGGGCCCAGACATAGCCATCGAAGGTGCCGCCATCTGCGGCGGTGATCGTTTCCGTACGGTTCGTGGCCATGAACGGCACCTTACCGGCCCCTCGTTGCCACTCCCCCGGTCGTCCACCCTGGTTGTCGCACCCGGGTTGTCGCCCTGGTTGTCGCACCCTGTCGCGTCGCACCCTGGTTGTCCCACCCACCGGTTTATGGGCAGACTCCACATGCGAAGTTCAAAGGAGACGTCATGCCCCGAGCACGAAGTAGGAGCAGGTTCATTGACGACGATGTCGTCGCATACGCCAGCGACCACATGAGCCAGCCGGACGAGTTGCAGTTGGACCTTCAGGCCGTGACGGAGGAAAAGACCGGGTCCGCTTCCGGGATGCAGATCGGGGCGGACCAGGCGGTTTTCATGGAGATCCTGGCGAGGGGTATCGGAGCGCGCCGGGGACTGGAAATCGGCACGTTCACGGGTTACTCATCGCTCGCTCTGGCACGAGGTATGGGTCCTGAGGGCAGGCTGCTCTGTTGCGATGTGAGCGAGGAGTGGACGTCTATCGCACGGGAGTACTGGGAGAAGGCGGGCGTCGCTGACCGGATCGAGTTGCGGATCGGACCGGCAATCGAGACGCTGAGGGCGCTCTCGGACTCCGAGACATTCGATATCGCGTTCATCGACGCGGACAAGGTCACATATCCCGAGTACTACGAGGAGGTCGTTCCGCGCATGCGTGTGGGTGGGCTGATTCTGGTCGACAACACGCTGCAAGGAGGTCGGGTCCTCGACAAGAGCAAGGATGACGAGTCCGTCCGCGCCGTCCGGAAACTGAATGACCGCATCGCGGCGGACGACCGGGTCAGATCGGTCTTCCTTCCGATTGGGGACGGTGTGACAATCGCTCAGCGCGTCTGATGCGGGCTTGGGTCGTCGACCATCCCGGCCCGGTACGGCGGCCATCCTCGCCGACAGCGCCCCCACAGCCGACAGCATCACCACAGCCGACAGCATCACCACCGGACTCCGGTCCGCTCGCTTTCATCGAACGCGACGAGCCAGAACCCGGCCCCGGGGAGGTGCGCGTCCGTGTTCACACTTGCGGCGTGTGCCGCACCGACCTGCATCTGGCGGAGGGAGACTTACCGCCCAAGCATCCACGTGTCACGCCCGGCCACGAAATTGTCGGAGTCGTCGACGCTAAAGGTGACCGGGCCGAGCGCTTCGAGATCGGAGAGCGCATCGGTATCCCGTGGCTCAGATGGACCTGCGGAAAGTGCAGGTTCTGCACGAGCGGGCGGGAGAACCTGTGTGTGGAGCCGTTGTTCACCGGATGGGACCGAGACGGTGGCTATGCGGAATTGGCGGTGGTTCCCGAGGACTACGCGTACCGGCTACCCCAGTCGTTCTCCGACTCTGATGCCGCGCCGCTCTTATGCGCCGGGATCATCGGATATCGGGCGTACCGGGCGAGTGGCGTAAGGGAGGGGGACAGGCTCGGAATCTACGGGTTCGGCGGCTCCGCGCATCTGGCGGCTCAGGTCGCTATTGCTGAAGGGGTCGAGGTTCATGTGCGGACCCGCTCAGTCGAGGCGCAACGCCTGGCGCTGGAGCTCGGATGCGCGAGTGCCGGGGATTCTGGTGATGCGCCACCGGCGCCTCTCCAAGGTTCTGTTCTGTTCGCCCCGACCGGAAGCCTCGTTCCGGTCGCTCTGTCGGCGCTCGATCGTGGGGGAACGCTCGCAATCGCAGGCATATATCTGAGCGACATTCCCGAGCTGCGCTACGAAGAGCATCTCTTCGAGGAGAGGAAGCTCCGAAGCGTCACTGCCAACACGCGACAGGACGGCGAGGATTTCCTGAGCATCGCGGCTCGGATCGGCATCCGTGTGACTACTCAGCCTTATGGGTTCGAGCATGCAGATGAAGCCTTGGCTGACCTTGCAACGGGTCGGGTGTCTGGAGCGGCTGTCTTGCAGATCGGTTGAGCGTTGAACGCCGTTCCAACAGTCACCCGGGATCTAGCCGTTTCAACAGTCACCTCGGAATGTAAAGTCGCCAGTCGAATCAGCGAAATTCGATCTTGATCCCGTGGTCGGGTCGGCCCGTGTTCATGAGCGAGGTTGCAGTCGAGGCGAAGTAGCCGATCATCTCTTCCTCGTCGGACTCGGACAGTCCGCCTTCACGCACGGCCGCCGACATGATGCGGAACCACGCCAGTCGTTCGTCGTTGCCGATCACGAAGGGCTGGTGCCGCATCCGCAGGCGGGGATGGCCTCGCTGTTCGTTGTAGTCGGCAGGACCGCCCCAGTACTGGATGAGGAACAAGGCCAGATGCTCGCGGGCCGGAGCGAGATCCTCGGGATACATGGGCCGCAGGACCGGGTCTTTCCCGACGCCTTCATAGAAGCGATCGACGAGTGCGACGAACCAATCGCTGCCCCCGACCCGTTCGTACATGGTCGTACCGGCATCCGGCCGGGCTCCTTCTGTCGTCACAGATTGATCCGCGCCATCTGCTCAGGCGGGTAGCGGTCCCCGACCGCAGCTCCCTTGGGAACGGCGTCTTCCAGCTCGGCGAGATCCTCTTCGCTGAGCGTGATGTCGACCGCGGCGGCATTCTGTTCCAGGTAGGAGCGCCTCTTTGTGCCCGGGATCGGAACCACATCGTCACCGCGCGAAAGCACCCACGCCAGTGCAAGTTGGGCGGCGGCGTAGCCGAGCTTGGATGCGAGCTGCTCGATTCGCCGGACGAACTCCAGGTTCGCGGCCAGGTTTTCGTCACTGAAGCGCGGCGAGTTCAGCCTGAAGTCGTGTTTGGCGAACTGTGAGCGGTCTGTCACCGTGCCTGACAGCAGCCCTCTGACGATCGGGCTGAAAGGAACGAGCCCTATCCCCAACTCGCGAAGCGTGTCGATCAGGCCTTCTTCTGGATCGCGGGTGAACAGTGAATATTCGTTCTGTGCCGCGCAGATCTGATGGACGGCGTTGGCGCGACGGACGGTGTCCGGGGCCGCCTCTGAGATTCCGAGGTGCAGGACTTTGCCCTCCTCCACTAGCTCGTGCATCGCGCCCCAGGTCTCTTCGATGGGGATGGTGGGATCGACCCGATGCTGGTAATAGAGGTCGATGTGATCGATGCCAAGACGTAGCAGGGACGCGTCACAGCACGAGTGGACGTAATCCGGCCTGCCGTTCACCGACGCCATACGACCGTCGACAATCTCATTGCCGAACTTGGTGGCGATGATGTACTCGTCGCGCTTTGTGGCGATCGCCTTGCCGACCAGCTCTTCATTGGTGAAGGGTCCGTACACGTCGGCGGTGTCCAAAAAGTTGACGCCGATCTCGAGGGCCCGGTGAATGGTCGCTATGGACTCCTTGTCGTCGCCGGGGCCGTAGGACTGACTCATTCCCATGCAGCCGAGACCGATCGCCGATACCTCGAGACCGTCACCGAGCTTGCGGGTCTTCATGGGCGCCTCCCAAAACGTGGGTGCAGCGTGCTGGTGCTGCCTCCGGTCGACCGTAGCGTCTGGTCGGCGGCTCAGGGCCTCCGGGCCGACTCCGGGCGATACAGAGAGCGGGGCACAGAGGCACGATCGGCCCACGAGCTACCGCCAATCCCGGCCTTCCCAGCGGTTCAGGGGGCCCTACAGCCGGCCCCCGCCTTACTTCGGGCCTCCGGCCTTTCCCGCTCTCGCCGCCCTCGACGTAGCCTCGAGCCATCATGTCGGGACGCATTGTTCTGTTCGGAGCCACCGGGTACACGGGAAGGCTGGTTGCATCTGATCTGGTTGCCATCGGAGAAGAGCCGGTCCTGGCAGGGCGGCATGAGGACCGGCTCCGTCAGATGGCCCAGTCGCTCGGTGGGCTCGAGACGCGGATAGCGGACGTCACGCGGCCACAGACGGTGAACGACCTCGTCGAAGAAGGAGATGTCCTCATCTCGACCGTGGGACCGTTCACTCTCTACGGGAAGGTGGCGCTCGGCGCGGCTCTCGACAAGGGAGCGCACTATCTGGACTCGACCGGCGAGCCCGAGTTCATCAGAGGTGTGTTCGCCGACGCGGGTCCGATAGCCGAACGCAAAGGCACCACTCTGTTGACCGCGTTCGGACTCGACTGGGTGCCCGGGAACGTGGCGGCAGCGATTGTGGCCGATAAGGCGGGAGACGTCGGCCGACGGGTGGACGTGGGCTATCTGGTGATGGCGAGCGAAGACCAGAACAAGAGCCGAGGGCCGGTCATAAGCACGGGCACCCGGGCGAGCCTTCTGGCGGCAAGCGCGGCGCCCCAGCACTCATGGAGGGGTGGACGGCTGGTCCTGGAACCCACGGCGGCGCGACTGCAGAGCTTCACCGTCGACCACAAGACTCGATGGGGAGTTTCTGTCGGCGGGAGCGAATCGATCGCACTTCCGAAGCTCCATCCGGGGCTCGATGAAGTCAACGTCTACATGGAATGGCCCGGCCCGCCGCAACTTGTGAGGGGAGTCGTTTTTGCCTTTTCGACATTCATCGGGACGTTGGCGAAGACCAAGCCGGGGCGGAATGCGGTCAACAGCGCGGTGAGCGCTGCCGCGAAGAAGACCGGCAGTGGACCGACGGCTGACGCGCGAGCGCATTCAGGGACTCAGGTCGTTGCCGTGTGCCGGGATGAAAACGGACGTCCGATATCAGGAGTTCGCCTCGAAGGCCCGGTTAATGGCTACACGCTGACCGGCAAGACCATTGCCTGGGGCGCCGCGTCGCTTCGTGCGGGACGTCAGCGGGCGACGGGAGCGGTGGGGCCGGTGGAGGCCTTCGGTCTGGATGTGTGCTTATCGGAGTTGTCATCGATCGGTCTCGAGGCACACGATTTGCTCTGAGAAAAATGAACACATGCCGACAAATGTTCAGGCCGGCCCGATAAATACGCGTCCCAACAACTATCGGCACATGCGAATCGTCGCCATTTGGCGCCCGCAATGGCCGGGATCTGAAGATCCCAGTGATGCGCCATTTAACGGGGTATAGGTCCCTTCTGAATCTGAGCGAAGGAAATCCAGCGGAGGCGAAGGAAAAAAAATGATCAAAGGTGAAGGAGCGGCGACGATCAAGGGGGTGACGCCGGATGAGGTGTTCGACTTCGTGCTCGACCCGGCGCAGTACACGAAAGCCGACACCAAGATGGTTTGGGTCACGAAGATCGCGGACACGCCCGATGGGATGGTTGCCCGAGAGGACGGAAAGTTCCTCGGCAAGCTGCCCGGCTCGGTGATAACCCGCTACAGGTGGAAGCGTCCTTACAGCATCGACGTGACTCTCGAACACGGGGCGCCGGAACGCTTACACGCGTGGTTCGAGATCGAAGCCGTCGACGGCGGCACGCGCATACGACACGTCGAGGAGATCGAGATGGGTCACGGGCCTCTCGGTACTCTTTACGACCTTGTAGCGGCCAAATGGTTTGCAACCTCGGTCAAGCTCGAGGTTGCCGAGATCGCGCGCCTACTCGAGGCAGGTGAGCGCGGTCGCCCTATGCACGCGCTCGATGACACTTCGATCACAAGCAAGGTTGGTTGACGGTCACCGTTGCGCCGTCTGAGTCCGGAGCTGGTGAGAACCTGGGGATTACTTACCTACCTCCCTGGGGACGACCGACGGGTCAATGGGGATAAGCGCGATTTCTCCGTGGAGAACATTGGGATTTCGCGTAAACCTCTTGACCCTCGAAGCGCAGTGTCGCAAAGTGTCATCAGTCGAGTGAACAACGACCAAGCGAAACAGACCGGAGGCGCCGCAAGGCGAAGAGGGTAGGAATCGCCGGAAACGAGTTCATTCGGAGGCAGCTCGACACCGAGCAGGAAGGTTCCCTGGGACCAATACTGCAAGGGAGCCCAAGCCAGGGGGTCGTCCGACCCCGGGGGAGGCAGAGCTGCTGAGAGCGTGGCCCCGAGAAGTGCGGGCGACTTCGGTCGCACCGGCTACTCGGGGCTTCGCCGCGTCCGGGGCCAGATTCACCACCAAACCAGATTCGCCACCAAACGGTCGCGGTCACTCTTGCGCCTCAAGCGGCGCGCGCCTTCACGCCCGACACACGCCTTCCCACCGCACGTTCAACCGGTTATTGCAGTGGCGTGAATGTCATTTGCTAAGGCGTACTTTTGCATTAACGCTGAACTGTTGACCCGACAAGCCGACGGTACGGCTCAACGCTGACGCGCAGAGCTCAGGCGCAGATCTGACGCGTAGAGCTCAGGAGAGCGTCACCGGATCTCGAATTTCGGCTCCGCGATAGGGGACTCGTCGGATGCGTCCACAGAAGTGACTCGAGCCATCTTCGGCCCCCTGCGACACCATGACTCCAGGTTGGTCACGGCGTCCGGTCGCCCTTCGATGACCACCTCCACGCCGCCATCGGGGAGATTGCGCACCCAACCGGTGACGCCTACTGCGCGCGCGTGGTGGGCGCAGGAGACCCGATATCCGACGCCTTGGACGCTGCCATGTACGACCAGGCGTCTTCGCAAGACGGGAGTTGCCGGTGTTTCGGACGTTTCGGGGGTTCTTTTTGTGCCGGTCATATCGATCTCATGCGTGAGTTGAGTGCCTTCCATTTCAGCCTTCGTCCAACAGGTTGGACCGGCGTTCGTCCGATTCGAGCCTCATGCGGGGGCGCGGCAACAAAAGCTCGTCTTAATCGTTTAGCGCGTCATCCACCCTAGGTCGAGGATTTACGCTCCCAGGCGCCTACCGTAGGCACACCCGCCAGCCCAGCCCGGCCCAGCCGTGCCCTAAACACGCCCGCCAGCCACGCCCAGCCCTCACCAGCAGGCCGGCCGGCAGACAATCACCCAGCCGGCCCGAACCAACCCCTGTCGGTTTCACCTGAGAAGTAGCAGTCCTTCAGGTGCTCGAGCCATGCGGTCGAGTCGACGAGTCCGCCGGGGCGGTTGCGCAACAGCCATAGACGCTTGTGCTCATCGATCAAGTCGGTGCACTGTGCAGCGAGCGAGGTGCGTTCCGCCTCCGAGATATCTCTGAGCCTCCCATCGTCACGGAGCCGTGCCTCGGCGTCACGTATCGAGAGCTCCAACCAGTGAGTGGAACCGACGAGTTCGTCGAGAACAAGAGCGCCGTCCGGCCGTCCGGGCTCGGCGCCGCTCAAGAGGGCGAGCGAGGAGTCGATCGCGTCCTGAACTGCGTCTAGCTCTTCGAACGTCAGGCCCTGCGTCAGTCCGACTCCGACTCGTAGTTGGGGCAGGAGGATGTTGCCTACCAGAGGTGACATGTTCGGTGGTCTTGCAGACATCAAGCGGTGCACGGAGCCGAGATTGATCAAAGCCTCGCCCACTCGGTTGGTGGGATCGTCGAACGCGTGCACGTCGAGAATCCGTGCCAGCGCTTCGAGGTTCATGTCGTCGTGAGACGAAGCGCACCACGACAAGCCGGCTGCGGCCGCGATTCCGGGTTCGCTGATAGGCGAGTACTGGTGATGACCGAAGTCGCCCCAGTCAGTGACCAGAAAGCCCGAGGCGCCGTGCAGGACTCCGGCGGTCGCCGCCGAGCGAATGTTCTCGAGCATGTCGGGCGCCCGGCCGGTGATCGACATCCACGACGAGGTGCCGGGGCATACCCAAAACCGCAACCCGGCCTCAGCGAGCTTCGACAAGCGGCCGGAGAAAGGATGGTTCCCCTCGTAGCCCCACTCGCAGATGGTGACGGACGCCTCTGAAGCGGCGATGCGGGACAGTTCGGGCATCAACTCGGGATGAGCGGCGGGCATGTCTCCCCACACGAGCAGCTCACGATCACGAAGCGACCGGAGTTCCGACAAGCGGGACAGCCACAGTGCCCATTCCATGGCTCTGTCCGGTGGGAGCTCCCAAGGCTCGTCGAGCCCGATGTGCATCTGCGGCTTGTCGAGCGCCGAAGTCAGCTGCGACACCAGATCGGAAACCAACTCGAACGAACCGGCCTTGGCCGGATCGAGGGTGGTGGCCGAACGATGGATCCCGAAGATCCACTCGAACCCGTCGGGAGCAACTGCAAACGGCCGGTACTGCTCCCAACGCAGCCATCTGTCGAAGTGTCCGAGGCAGTTCTGATTGGGGATCAATTGGATGCCGACGTCGGTGCAGAACCGGTCGAGGTGCTCCAGATCATCGGTGGTCAACGGGTCGGCGTGGCGCCAGACCTCGGAATGAGCGACATAGGTGAACGTGTGCTCCATGTACAGCTCGAGGTGGTTCATCTTCCAGGCCGCCATCCGTAGGACCATGGCCTCGAGTGTCTCCATGGTCGGGACCTTGTCCCGCGAGATGTCGAGCATCAGCCCGCGGACCAGATGATCGGGCCAGTCGGTGATCTCGCACTCCGCGATCGATCTGCCTGTCGAATCCGCTCCGGCCGAATTCGCTCCAATCGAATTCGCCCTGTGTCGCAGTTGCGCCAGCGTCGCCTTGCCGAATCTCAGCCCTTCGGGATCGGCGGCGGTGAGCGTGATTCCGTCGTCGCGTACGACCAGGCGGTAACCCTGAGGGGGCAGCGTTGCGTCGATCGCTTCTCGCGGTTCTGATCCTGAGCCGGCTTGCGGTGCTGGGTCTGGTACCAGTCGGCCGCTAAAAGAAGACTGGCGGGGGATCGGGAGAAGTAATGGCGGGCTGTTCACGTACCGGTCTTGGTCAGCAAACTATTGGTCGGCAGGGCGCTCAATGGGGGCGCTCCCACAGCCACTCGGATCGATCCCCGCTGCTGATCATTTTTGCCAGGACTCCCTGGGCCACGGGAAGGTCGTCGGCGTGCGTGACCCCGACACAGCTTCCCGACGCTGCCGCCAACTCCAGATTGATCCGGCCGGCCGACAACGCATTTCCGACCACCTCGGGCAAAAGCGTCTCGTTTTCGTTCGCGGGAGGACGCGAAGGATCGATGAGTGCACCGTCTGGACCGATCTCGGGATGGTCTTGTACGACCGCTTCTTGGAAGAAGTCCCAGATGTCTGGTTGGAATCCCCACAGGTTCATCGAGACCAGGGCGTCGGGGTTCAAAGAAGCGGGTTCGAGGCCGTCGCCCGAAGTGAAGGTCCCGTCAGGGTTGCGAGCGACTTTGCGGCGCTCCGCGAGCCCTGTGAGCCTTCCCGAGGCGTCTGTGATCGTCACACCCCGGGTGACCGGATCTGCCGTGAGCACGGTCTGTCCGAGACGGAACGCCACAAGCAGGTTCTGCCCTCCGATTAAGCGCTCGCTCAGTAGCTGGAGCGCGTCGCGCCCGTAGATGTCGTCGCCGTTCACCACACCGAAGGGACCGTCGCCTACAGCCGACCGGGCGCAAAGCACGGCGTGCGTCGTCCCGAGTGGGAACGCCTGATGGGCGAAAGAGACCTCTACCCAATCGGGCCAGGTG
>JBAPRR010000426.1:0-36621 GCA_049281195.1 Acidimicrobiales bacterium | reverse complement strand
GCGTGGTTGTCTTTCCCGAACCGGTAGGACCGGTCACGAGAATCAGGCCCCGATGCTCCTCTGAGAGCCTTCTGACGACATCGGGAAGCATGAGCTCCTGGATGGTCGCCGCGCTGGTACGTACACGCCGCATGGCAAGGCCGACAGTCGAACGCTGGAAGTAGGCATTGACGCGGAATCGGCCCACTCCGTTCACGCTGTACGCAAAGTCGGCCTCATGCCTCGCATCGAACACGGGGCGGACGTTCGCAGGGATGATCTCCGCTGCCACCGCGGCGGTCTCCTCTGCGGTGAACGACGGCTCGTCTTCGAGCGTGCGAAGGTATCCGTTAACCCTTATCCGGGGCGGCGCCCCCGCCTTTATGTGCAGATCCGAACCATCAAGTTCGTTCAGCAACTGCAGCAAACGATCAAGATCACCCCTGTCCATGGGCGGGCAGTCTAGGTGCTGACCCTTCCAGGAGTGAGCATTTCCGCGCGCCGAGTGATCAGGGCCTGGTAGAGGGGTGGCTCAGGGGATAATGGTGGCCTGGTGTTGCTGACGATTCAACCCCATACCAATGGATCGACACGAAGTGGTCAACTAACCACTCGGCAGGTCATCGTCACACAATCGCAACACTTCTGCGGTTAGTTCGTCGCTTCTGGAGGCAATGATTCCGGTCATGGAGCCTCTGGTCCTGGAATCGTGTCACAGCACCTGGCTGTTCGACACCGAAAGGATGCGCTTTCGTCGCATCCTCAAGGGTCTCGACCTCGACAGCCGACGTGCCACGACCGATTGGCGTCCGTACTACGGCTTGGATCTCGACCCCGTGTCGGAGTCCTTTGTAGTCCTGCTCAACCCGGACGGAACGAGATTGCTCCGTTCGTGGCGTCACGTCGAGCACTGCTCACAGTGCGGCGGCGAAGCAACGGGAGAGCTCTCCCTCGACGAATTGAGGACTGCCGCCAGGGTCTGAATGATTGCCGCGTGATCTTGAAGTCCCGGGGGTAGCTTGGTTTGGGATGCGTAGTAAGCGTTCTCAACGGCGGCCCAAAAACTGGCGTCACGGGTCTAAGAGTCCATTAGACGCGGACCTCGCGGCCGCAGACGATTCCGGATCGGTTGCCGATGCGGTTCCGGCAGGCCATGACGAACCGGCAGCGACCTCCCACGAGTCGGAGGTCGCACAGGCTTCTGAGAACGAAACGGCCGCCCCTCTTCCTCCTGTTGTAAGCGCTACGCCCGAGGAAATCCTCGGGATCGAACGCCCGATGGTCAATCAGGACGATTTGGAAGACGCGGCTTCGCATTCCGCGGCCAAGGAAGCGGTGGCATCTCAGCCGGTTGCATCGGCACACGAAGCCGAGCCCATAGCGTCGGAAGTCGGATCGAACGACACGTGGGGTTTCGAAGACCGCGCCGCCATGGCGACCGAGGTGCTCGGTGCAACAAGTAAGGATCGAAGCGGGCGCACGAAGGCCGGCGCGGACAACAGCATCACCAACGTCCCTGATCTCTCCGTCGACAGCGAAGAGGACCTACTTGGAGACGTCAACGGCACCGGAGACGACGTGAAGGTCACCGAAGACGTGACAATCGGTTCGCGCCGCCGGCGCAAGCTGTTCGGCGGCTGATCCGCTCCCCGAGGGCTGCCTCAGATGGCGCCGTCGAGGTTGTTGGCCCGCTTCCACGTCCCGGAGCTCCCACCGGTCTTTTCCCATAGGGCGAGGTGGCCGACCTCCATGGTCCGATCCGCCGACTTGCACATGTCGTAGATCGTCAGAGCCGCCACCGCACAGGCTGTCAGCGCCTCCATCTCGACACCGGTTCGGTCGACGGTCTCGACCTCTGCCTCGACCTCCACATGGTCGTCACCGATCGTGAAGTTCACGTGGACGGACCCGACGAGCAGCGGATGGCACATCGGGATCAGGTCGGCAGTCCGCTTTGCTGCCTGGATTCCGGCGATGCGCGCGGTACCGAGGACGTCTCCCTTGGTTATGGCGTTGCTGGCCACCTTTGCAGTGGTCGCCGGCGCCATCATCACCCGGCAGCGTGCAAGAGCGCGCCTATGGGTCTGTTCTTTCGGGGTGACATCGACCATGCGCGCACCACCGAGCGGGTCGAGGTGGGTAAGCCGTTCGGGCACGTCGAGAGTGTAGGCGACAGCCCGTTGCCGACTATGCTGGCACTCTAACGATGTGAGTGCCAAAGCGTCGCGACCTCTTCCAGAGCGGCTGGCACGGCGGAATAACAGCACCCGGCGTGGAGTTCATGAGGCGGCGACGGTGAAGGGATCGCAATGCCCACATATGAATACTCGTGCACAAAATGCGGAGAGCATCTGGAGGCTGTGCAGTCCTTCTCGGACGACCCCCTGAAACGCTGCCCGGCTTGCGGCGGAAAGCTGAAAAAGGTGTTCGGCAACGTGGGGATCGTCTTCAAGGGCTCCGGCTTCTACAAGACCGACAGCCGCAACTCCACAAAGGCCGCCGCCACCTCGACCACCTCCGAAAAGACGGGATTCGACAAGTCCGGTTCTGACAAGTCCGGTTCCGACAAATCGAGCTCCGGCTCGGACTCTGCTTCAACCTCGACCTCGAAGTCCGACTCCGGCACGCCGTCCAAAGACTCGGGATCTACGAAATCGTCTTCGGGCACACCCTCCAAGGCGGCGGCGTCCTGAGGCTGGGCAACCGCACCTGAGAGTCAGGAGCCGGAGAGAGACATCCCCTCGATGGCGAGAGTCTGCGCGGCGGCCGTGCCGGGCAGCCACTCGAGATCATTTCCGATCAAAACGAGCGAGAGCATCATCCTCTGGAGGGTGGAGGCGATCGTCACCTCGTGAACCGGTTGAGCAAGCTCGCCTCCTTTGATGAGGAGACCCTCCACTCCCACCGAAAAGTCGCCGCTCACCGAGTTGACTCCGGAGTGAACGCCCGAGATCGACTGGACGAAAAGCCCGTCTCCCACCAGTTTGAGGATGTCAGCCTGGTCGAGGTCCCCTGCTCCTTTGGCGATCGACACCGCACGACAGCCGGCGGTCGGGGTAGTTGCGTAGCCACCCCGTACAGCGGAACCCGTCGAGGTCGTCCCGGCACGCCGGGCTGATGTGGTGTCGTAGACGAAGCCCAGCAGGTGGCCGTTTTCGATCAGGGTGTTTCGACGGCAGGCAAGCCCTTCAGCGTCGCTTTGAGAGGCGCCGAGCGACCTGAAATCGGTCGGATCGTCAACGAGGGTCAGCTCGGTTGTGCCCACCAACTCGCCGACTCGGCCCGCGAACATCGACCTGCTCTTCGTGACGGCCTCACCGGAAAGCGCCCCTGAGATGACGGCCAGAAGAGTCGAGGCCACTCGGCGGTCGAGCACGACGGTGCACGACGAAGAAGGAATCTTCTTCGCACCTATCAATCTGGTCGCTCTCTCGATTGCGTCGTCGGCGATCTCCTCGGGGTCGACACCTGACGGCCCGCGGGCGACGCCGAAACCGACCCCGGTGTGCCGTTCTTCATCGTCACCGGCGATCGCAGAGACCGAAAGTGAGCAGATCGTTCGTCGTGTGGTCGCATTGATGCCGGTCGAAGTCGCGATCGCCGACTCCCCCATCATGTCGCCGTAATCTGCCGAGACCACCTGACGAATCCGGCGATCGCCTTGCCTCACTCGCTTTTCGAGGTCCAGCGCCAGCTGGATCTTCGAGCTGGTAGGCAGCGTCTCCACGTCCGGATCCCACAGGTCGAGAACCACCGGGACCAGTCCGTCGGGAACCGCCAACCCCACGTTGTCGTCGGGGGTGGCAAAAGATGCGTTGTCCCGAGCGTCATCCAACGTCGCCGCGATCAGCGCTTCGTCGAGGGCGCCGGCGTGAGCAAATCCCTGCTTCCCGCCGGTCACCACCCTGATCCCTACGCCTGCGGCGCTCGACGACGAAAGGGACTCGATCTCCCCGTCGAATGCGCGGACATCGACTTCGTCCACCCTCGAGGCGTAGACCTCGATCTGCTCGCCAGCCTTTGCCTGCTGAGCGACTTTCTTTACGAGGTCCAGCAGTTCACTGTCAGCCACCGGCCGTACCGCCGATCGTGATCGCACTGACCCGAAGGGTGGGTTGGCCACAGCCGACGGGGACGGACTGTCCGTCCTTCCCGCATGTGCCCGGGCACATGTCGAAGTCTCCGGCCACGGCGTCGACACGGCTCAATACCTCGGGGCCGTTACCGATGAGGTTGGAATCCCGTAGCGGCTCGGTTATCTTCCCGTTTTCGATCAGGTAGGCCTCTGTGGTGCCGAAAACGAAGTCGCCAGTGGCGGTGTTCACCTGACCCCCACCGAGCTTCGCCACGTACACGCCAGATTGCGTGTCGGCGACGATCGCATCGGGGTCGTCTGAGCCGTTCATTATGAAGGTGTTCGTCATGCGGACCATCGGAAGGTGCTTGTAGCTCTGACGCCTCCCGTTACCCGAAGAACGACGGCCCTCTTTTCGTGCACGGACCTCGTCCCACATGTAATCCACCAGCACTCCGTCTTCGATCAGGACGTTTCGCTGAGCGCTGTGACCCTCGTCGTCGATCGTAAATGTTCCCCATTCCTTACCGACGGTGCCGTCGTCGACGAGGGTGACGAGTGGACTGGCGACCAACTCGCCCAGCCGACCGTTGTAGGCCGACGCGTCTTTGACGATGTGATCCGCCTCGAGCCCGTGTCCACAGGCCTCGTGAAAGAGGATGCCGCCACTGCCGCGAGCTAGCACCACCGGCAGTTGGCCGCTCGGCGCGGGACGCGCTTCGAGCTTGCGGACCGCCCTGTGTGCCGCCTTTCGGGCGAGCTCTTCCACGTCCAGATCGTCAAACAGCTCGAAGCCGATTGTGTTCGCCACCGATTCGTATCCGGTCTGCATGCCGGTGTCGCCGATGGCCACGCAGGTAACGGCGAAGCGGGTTCTCACTTGATCGTCGCCTACATGAAGTCCGTCGCTCGTGGCGACGAGCAGGCGCCTGTGGCTGTCCCCGTAAGAGGCGGACACCTGACGCACCGATCCGGCTACTGCACGCGCCGCTTCGTCGGCCCTGGCAAGAAGTTCTATCTTGCGTCCCTTCTCGACGATCTGGAACTTGCTCTTGGCGCCGGGCTGCACGTCGAGCGGGACCACGTTGCTCTTTCCTCGGTCACGTGCGACTGCGGCCGCAGCCTCTGCTGCTTTCAACAGCCCGCTCTCTGACATGTCAGCGGTGTGAGCGAATCCGGTCGTCTCGCCGATGACCACCCTTATGCCTGCTCCCCGGTCGCGAGCCGAGGCCAGCTCCTCGACTCGGCCGTCATCCAACACGGCACCTGTCGAATAGCGCTCTTCGGCGAATACCTCGGCGAAATCGCCGCCCTTTGAGAGCGCGGCTGCCAGGATCCTTTCGGTGACCTGGGGATCTATAAGGGGCTCGGTTCCGTCACCGTTCGCCCCCGAAACAGAACCAGACCCTGCACTCATTCGGCTCCCTTCGAGCTATCGGTCCGTCAGCGCGAGCGTGCCCCGCCGTTTATGTGAACGGGCTGGGCTTCGGCTAGATCGTGCTTGTTCGTAACGAGCACGCTGGCCGCTCGGGCTGACCCTCTCCTATGGTACCGGCGTGCACATCGAGCCCGGTCTTACCGGCGTCGCCTCACTTGTCGTCTGCGAGGCCGACACGGCCCAGAAGATGGGCTCGGGCACTGTGCCTGTTCTAGCGACCCCCCGGCTCATCGCCCTGTGCGAGGAAGCCGCGTGTCGAGCCGTCGCTTCTAGCTTCGACTCATCGAAGACGAGTGTAGGGGTCAGGGTCCAATTCGATCATCTGGCACCCGTGAAGCCCGGGTCAGAAGTGACGGCCGAAGCCGTGCTCGAACGCGTCGAGGGCAAGAGACTGACGTTCACAGTCTCCGCCAGTGACGCATCGGGTCTGGTCGGCGCCGGCCGGGTAACAAGAGTGGTCGTGGCGGTCGATGACTTTTTGGACAAGGCCCGCTGAGAACTCGAGCGACACAGGTCCGGTCCGGTCGGTTAGACGCCGCGACCGAGGACGTTGCCCAGGATTCCTCCGACCGCGCCGCCGCCGACCGCGTCACGCATCCCGTCGTGCTTTTCGTCGTGGGCCATGAACGGGGTCAGGGCACCGGCGAGCACCGGGATCGGCATGCTCTGGAGCCAGATGTTGCCGGGACCGGTCATGACCACCAAGTGGTGTCCGTCTGCGCCGAACAGGTAGTTGCTGATTCCCTGCATTCGGATCACCGAGAACTGCACTGTGTCTTCGAAGAGACCCACGTGCCCGGGGTGAACGAGCATCGACTGTCCCTCGACGAGGGTGTAGTTGAAGATCTCACCGGAAAGCTCGATCCAGGCAGTCCCCTCGCCCTCGAGCTTTTGGAGGATGAATCCCTCACCGCCCCAGATGGCTCCCCTGATCGACTGCTGCAGGGCGACGGTGGCGCCGACCCCGGGGGTTCCGCACACCCATCCGTGACGGTGGACCAAAAAGCCCTTCCCTTGGGCTACCTCGACCGGGAAGATCCGTCCGGGCAGCTTGCTCGCAAACGCAACCATGCCCTGCCCGCCGGTCGCTTCGTAACGGGTGAGGAACAGGCTTCCGCCACCGGCCATGCGCTTGATGGCACCCATGAAACCGCCGCCGCCCTGTCCACCTGTCTGGGTGGTCTGGGACATCTGAACGTTCGGGGTCATCCAGGACAGATCGCCGTGGACCGTGACGATCACGTCGCCCGGGTCGAGCATCATCTCGAGTACCGGCATGGTTGTTCCCTTGATCTCAGCCTGCATGGCGATCTCCTCTACGGCTTAAGGCACGCGTCTGTCAGGAGGTGAGTTTGCCTCAACACGTGCCAGGCTGCTCGCGTGAATCGACCCCTGCTGTTGGCGGCGGGGGGCTTCTGTTGTTTCGGAGTGTTCTGGGGCAGCTGGGCGGTATCGACGACAGACATCGAGCGGTTCACCGGCTTGTCCAATGCCGGAATCGGCATTCTTTTGTCGGCTTCTATCGCCGTTGGAGGCCTCGTAGCCGCCGGCGCAGGAGGCCCGATGGCACGGATCGGGGCCGGGCGCATGCTCCCTGCGCTCCTGTTGCCCTGGGGGGTGTGTGCGACCGCGGCGGCCCTCGTCCCCGGAAGGACCGCGTTCGTGGCGATCTTCGCTCTCACGATCGCATGTGCCGGTCTGGTCGACATGGCCATGAACACCGTCGCCACCATCTCGCTCGGTGGCGAGCCGGGCGGGATGGTCCGGTTTCACTCCCTGTTCAATGCCGGGACTCTTCTGGGTGCGGGACTCGTTGCCGGATTCGTTGCCGGCAAGTTCTCCTGGAGGTGGACCTGGCTGGTCGTGGGAGTCGGTGCGCTCGCTCTTGCTGTCGTCGCATTCGCGTGGCAACGGTCCACCGAAAAGGAACGAATCAAGAGTGAGGACGAGCGAGCAGAATTGACCACCGGCCACGAGCCGAGTCTCGCGGAACCGCCCCTCACACCGTCTGTGGGGCCGAAGGAGGGATCGATGCTCCACTCCTTCGCCGCCATCGGCAAGGAAGGACTCGTCGTTCTGGCGGCCACGTTCGCGGTCACTGCAGTCGTCGAGGGTGGGATCGACACTTGGGGCGTTCTTTACCTACGGACCCGGCTGGCGACAGGAGTGCTTTTGGGTGCCGGCGCATATGCGGTCGGTCAGCTGATCGCGGCCATGACCAGAGCAACGGGCGCACCCCTTTTGAGCAGGCTCGGCCACAGGCACGGCCTTGTGCTCGGGTCCGGGCTTGCGGCCGTCGGGCTGGCGGCCGAGGCGATCAGTTCAAATGCCGCTCTGGCTGCCTGCGCGCTGGCCGTGGCGGCTGGGGGCATATCGCTGTGCTGGCCGCTCACAATGGCTCGGCTCGCTTCGATCTCGGATGCAGGCTCGGCGGATCACCATGTGAGAACAACGGCCCTCGTAGGTGGGTTCACCGCCGCCGGATATTTCGGATGGCTATTGGGCCCGGCCGTCGTGGGCACGGTCTCCGACCACGCCGGGCTCAGAGCAGGGCTACTTCTTCTGGCTGGGCTCTCGGCGGCCGCATGTGCAACCCTTGCTGGCATTCAACCTCGTGCGGCAGCGAGATAGCGTGGCGAGGTCCAGGATCCTCCAAGGATTGAAGACCCTGGAACAGAGTTATTTCACAAATAACAGATAAGCCCCCAGACAGAGGACGCAGAACCCCCACATGCTCCTAGACCAAATCAACGAACCCCGGGACCTCCGAAGGCTGGATGCCGAACAGCTCACGGCACTGGCCGAAGAGATACGGGAGTTCATAGTTGGTGCGGTCACTAAGACTGGAGGGCACCTCGGCTCCAACCTCGGAGTCGTCGAGTTGACGCTCGCTCTTCACCGGGTTTTCGATTCCCCCCGCGACATCATCCTTTGGGATACCGGCCACCAGGCTTACATCCACAAGCTGTTGACGGGCCGCCGCGACGACTTCGTGAACCTCCGCCAACAAGACGGTCTGTCGGGCTACCCGTCGCGGCGCGAATCGGAGCACGACTGGATCGAGAACAGCCACGCGTCAACGGCCCTCTCCTACGCTCACGGGCTGTCGACAGCACTGCAGCTGCAAGGCGAAGACCACCGGCATGTCGTAGCCGTCCTCGGTGACGGCTCATTGACCGGCGGAATGGCCTACGAGGCGCTCAACAACCTCGGTCACGCCGGAAGCCGGGTCGTGATCATCTTGAACGACAATGGCCGCTCGTACTCGCCGACCGTCTCCAAGCTCGCCACCGGCCTGACCAATCTCCGGTTGAGCCCTTCTTACATCCATGCTCGCGAACGCCTCAGGAAGGTTCTACGCGAGATCCCCGCACTTGGCGCCCTCGCATACTCGGGAGCACACGGGCTTACCGTCGCACTTCGCGAGGTCGTGACTCCTCACCGATTCTTCGAAGCTCTGGGCATCCGATACGTGGGTCCCGTGGACGGTCATGACGTGCTCAGGCTCGAAGCCGACCTGGCCAGGGCGGCTGAATGGGACGGACCGATCCTGCTACACGTCCTCACCCAGAAAGGTCGGGGCTACCCACCTGCAGAAGACGACGAGGTCCAGAACCTTCACGATTTCAAGGTGCCAGCCTCAGCCCCTCCTGTCACGAACGGAAATGGATCTGGTCAGGAGATTCAAGAAGCTGGTGTTGTCGCACCCCTGTCCTACTCCGATGCGTTCACCCGTTCGATGCTCGACATCGCCAAGCGTAGAAAAGACGTCTTCGCGATAACGGCGGCAATGGCCGGGCCGACCGGTCTCCTCCCGTTTCAGGCGCGCTATCCGGATCGCTTTTTGGATGTCGGTATCGCCGAACAGCACGCCGTGACCGCGGCGGCAGGAATGGCCATGGCGGGACTGCGCCCGGTCGTGGCCGTTTACTCGACCTTCTTCACCAGAGCATTCGATCAAGCCAACCTGGATGTCGGCCTACACCGTCTGCCCGTGGTCTTCTTCCTCGACCGCGCCGGGATAACGGGCGACGACGGCCCGAGCCATCACGGAGTTCTCGACCTCGCACTCACCCTTTCCATCCCTGGCATGACCGTGTTCGCCCCCTCTTCTGCTGAAGAGGTTCCGCTCATGCTCGAGCAGGCGCTGTCGCTCGAGGGTCCTTCGGCCATCCGGGTTCCGAAGACCCCCGCCCGTCACGCTGAACGCGGTGCGGTTGGAAGCGGCATGTCTGCGCGGCTTGTTCACCACGGGGACGGGTCCGTGTGCATCCTTGCCGTCGGCAAGATGGTCGAGGTTGCTGAGAACGCGGCGAAGATCCTGGCTACAGAAGGGGTAGACGCCACGGTCTGGGACGCCAGGGTGATATCCCCGCCCGATGCCCACATGCTGGCTGATGCAGTCGCCCACTCACTGGTCGTAACCGTCGAAGACGGCATACGCGTCGGAGGCGCCGGGACCTTCGTCGTGGACGCAATGCGGTCCATGCCCGAGCTGGACAGACCACTACCGCCTGTGCGCATGCTCGGTCTTCCACTCGACTACATCCCTCAGGGAAAGCCCGACGTCATCCTCGCCAAGCTCGGACTCGACGCCGCAGGGGTCGCCCGTTCCGTGACCACTGCGATGACGACGGAACAGTCTCGCCTCCACATGGCCTGAGCAGGTACTTAGCGCTGCTCGGGACGCTCTGGGGGCGGCCCGGAGGCCATCGGCCGCACTTGTCGGCAAGACAGAAACCTGTTCTACTTTCTCGCTAGTGGAGTTCAACCTCGCCGACCTGTTCGAGGCGGCCGCCGATGCCTTCGGGGAACGGGAGTACCTCGTTGCCGGTACCGATCGTCGGACCTACGCCGAGATGGAGGCCCGAGCCAACCGTCTCGCCCACCATCTCGCTTCTGAGGGCGTAGGCCCCGGAGACCACGTCGGGATTTACTCGCTCAATTCCGCCCAATGGGTGGAGACGGCATGGGCGACGTTCAAGCTCAGGGCTGTCTGGGTGAACATCAACTACCGCTACGTCGAAGACGAGTTGCGGTACCTGTTCAACAACGCGGACCTCAAGGCCCTGGTTCTGCAGCGCAGCTATGCCGACAACGTGAGGAGCCTGCTCGCGGACCTTCCCATGCTCCGGCACCTGATCGTCGTCGAAGACGGTTCAGATCTCGAAGACCCGAGCAGTGATACAGCCTCATATGAGCAGGTGCTCGCCGCTCAGAGTCCCGAGCGCGACTTCGGCCCGAGGTCGGGGGACGACACCTACATCCTCTACACCGGCGGGACGACCGGAATGCCGAAAGGGGTCGTCTGGCCGCACAGGAACGTTTTCTACGCGCTCGGCGGCGGGATCGACGCCCTGTCCGGCCACCGAGCCGAACGACCAGAGGAGATGGTTGAAAAAGGCCTCGCCATGGGAGGCCAGATCACTTTCCTTCCTGTCGCACCGTTGATGCACGGAGCCACCCAGTGGGGTGTGATGGGCCAGAGCTTCACCGGCAACAAGATCGTGCTGGTCCCTCGTTTCGAGCCGCACGAGGTGTGGCGATTGGTCGACGCCGAAAAGGTGAACATGGTGATGATCACCGGAGACGCCATGGGAAGGCCGCTCATCGAAGCCCTCGCCGAGGCGCGCGATCGATATGACCTGTCGACGCTGTTCGGGCTCACCTCGACCGCCGCGCTGTTTTCTCCATCTGTGAAAGACGAGTTCTTCGAAATGTTCCCGAACCTCGTCATGACCGATGCGGTCGGGTCGTCAGAAGGCGGGAACAACGGCTTGAGCATGATCAAGAGCGGAGCCACTTCGATGAAGAGCGGGCCCACCGTGATATCGCTCGGCAACACCGTCGTCCTCGACGAGAACTTCGAACCGGTCAAGCCGGGCTCCGGGGTCATCGGGAAGATCGCCCGGTCGGGCGACATCCCCGTCGGCTATTACAACGATCCGGTCAAAACGGCTGAAGTCTTCATCACCGTCGACGGCGTACGCCATGTGATGCCGGGAGATTTCGCCACGGTTGAGGCTGACGGTTCGGTCACTTTGTTGGGCCGCGGCTCGATCTGCATCAACTCGGGTGGAGAGAAGATCTTCCCCGAAGAGGTCGAAGCGGTCGTGAGGTCGCACCCCGATCTGATGGACGCCCTCGTCGTGGGGGCACCGGACGAGCGGTGGGGACAGCGGGTCGCCGCGATCATCGAGCCGAGGCCGGGCCACGAAGCGCCGTCCCTCGAAGACATCCAGGAGCTCTCCCGTAAGCACGTGGCGGGTTACAAGATCCCCCGCGAGCTACACGTCGTCGACAAGATCGAGCGGGCACCGAGCGGTAAGCCCGACTACCGCTGGGCCGCTGATGTGATCACGCGCTCGCGGGCCACTCAATAGCGGCTCGGGCGACCGAGCCCAAAGTTGGAGGAGATCACCGTGGCTGTCGACTTGTCGCGCTTCGTCACACCCCGCCACACGGCCGTGCTGACCATGGAGGTCCAGCGCGGAGTGATCGGCGATCTGTCGACCATGTCCGACCTGGCCAAAGAGGCAACGGAGGCGAACCTCATTCCGACGATCGCAAGACTGGTCGGTGAAGCGAGATCTGCCGGTGTGTCGATCGTGCACTGCACCGCAAGCTTCCGGCCAGACGGTGCGAGCACTCCCCGCAACGCTCCGATCATTACTGCGATGCTCCGGCGCCCCGACCATCTGGTTGAGGGGACACGCGCCGTAGAGCTCGTTTCGGAACTCGGTCCCGAACCAACCGACTACATAAGCAACCGTCGGCACGGCCTGTCGCCCTTCGGTGGGACCTCGCTCGACGCAACCCTCAGAGGACTCGGTGTGACGACTGTGATCCCGACGGGCGTCTCTTTGAACATCGCCATACCGGGCTTGGCGATCGAGGCCGTCAACTACGGGTACCGCGTCGTGCTTCCTACAGACGCAGTGTGCGGAGTGCCGGCTGACTATGGCCGGCTTGTTCTCAAGAACACGATGGCCTTCGTCGCAACCCTGACGACAACAGACGAGCTGATCTCGTGCTGGACGAAGGTCTGACCGGCAGCTTCTTTCAGCCGCACTGCTCCAGGCGTTGCCGAGTGGTCGAGTGGACGGGGTCCTTGTCGAACTGTGGGAGGACGTGCTTCCCGAACGTCCCGATCGCTTCGTTGCAGACCTCGCCCGTCATAGACGAGCTCAGCATGCCGAAGCTCAACTGGTCCGCCCCGATGTCGGCGAAACGTTGGATCGCCTTTTTGACCTCGTCCGGGTCACCGACGGCAATGTCACCGTTGGTTATCGCCTTTTCGATCTGCTCGGGCGTCTGATCGGGGATCAAGTCCGGCCAAACCGGGACACCGGGAGGCCTCGGGAACGTATCGAGGTACCTGAACACCAGGCTCACGTAGTAGCCGGTGTCCATGTTGGCGAACACGTCACGAGCCTTGTTGCCGTCCTCCAGGCACAGCATCTGGGTCGTGACCATGATGTTGTTGTTTACGTACTCCCCGATCGGCTCGGCGTTCTGAATGTCCTTTTTGTACTTTTCGATGAGCGGAGCGAACTGCTCGGGCTTGCCGAACGCGAAACAGAGGACACCGAGTCCCTGACGTGCGGCCATCTCGAACGTCGACGGACTGCCCGCTGCGACCCAGAGAGGCGGGTGCGGCTTGGTGTAGGGCGTAGGGAGGACGTTTCGCTCGGGCATGGAGAAGAACCGTCCGTCGTAGGAGTAGTCCTCGTCGCGCCACATCTTCACGATCTCGGGAAGGGTCTCTGCGACCATCTCGCGAGTGAGCTCGGGGTCTTCGATCCCGAACCCCCTCTGCTCCGTCGTGGACGAGCCGCGGCCCGTACCGAACTCGAACCGGCCCTCCGACAAATGGTCGAGCATCGCCACGCGCTCCGCGATGCGCGCAGGGTGGTTCACAGGCGGGGTGATGTTGAAGATCCCCGAACCGATGTGAATGTTGGAAGTCTTGGCGGCCGCGAATCCGATGAACGACTCAGACGCCGACAGATGCGAGTACTCCTCGAGAAAGTGGTGCTCGGTCACCCACGCGTATTTGAATCCGGCTGCATCTGCCGCTTTCACGTACTCGATCTCGTCGAGCAGCCGCCGGTGCTCGGCTTGGTCGCCATACGCCTTGCGGATCTTCGGGGGCATGCAGATGCTGTTGAAGATGCCGAACTCCATTGGGGCTCCTTCCGCTCGGTCGGCGACCGTATCAGCCGAGCCCAAAAAATGCAACGTGTTCCATTATTGGGTAAGAATGCCCAGGTAGAGCCCTATCCAACAATCAGGAAAACCATGGAAACCATATCTGAGATGCTCCTCGCAAGAACGGGGGATCCGAGGCCGGGGCTGCTTGCAGGCGAGGCCTCCTGGACCTGGGCGGAGGTGATCGACGAGTCCCTGGCCAGGCGCGATCTCGCCTCGTCACTCCTCGGCGGCGGTCCTCCGCATATCTGCGTGCTGCTCGACAACGTGCCGGAGTTCTGCTTCTGGCTCGGCGCCACGGCGCTCGGCGGGATGGTGCTCGTAGGGGGTAATTCGAGTCACCGAGGCGACGAACTCGCGCGCGACATATCGCACACCGAATGTCAGCTGCTCGTCACCGACCTTGCTCACCTGCCTTTGGTGGACGGGCTGCATCTCGGCGCGGGTATAGGCACTGTGCATACCGGCAATCCTCGGGTCCTCGTCGTCGACTCCCCCGGCTTCGATGATCTCCTCCGGAGCTCGCGTACAGGGTCGACTGATCCCCGACCGGACATCACCGCGTCAACACTCGGCTATCTGATCTTCACGTCGGGAACGTCGGGCGCGCCCAAAGCAGTGCGGTGCTCGCAAGGCCGGATGGCGTTCATCGGGAGCGCGCTCGTCGGCATGTACTCCCTCGTTCCTGAAGACGTCTGTTATGTGGCCATGCCCCTGTTCCACTCGAACGCCCTGATGGCGGGTTGGGCTCCCGGCCTGGCGGCGGGAGCGGCGATCGCCCTTCCGTCAAAGGGGAAATTCTCCGCAACCGGATTTCTTCCCGACGTCCGGCGCTACGGAGTCACTTATTTCAACTACGTCGGGAAGCCGCTGTCATACATCCTCGCCACCCCGGAGAAGCCAGACGACTCGGACACCACCCTCCGTCAGGTCTTCGGAAACGAGGGTGCCGCGAGGGACATCGCCCGCTTCGCCGAACGTTTCGGTGTGCCGGTAACCGACGGATACGGATCGACAGAAGGTGGCGCAGCGATGAGGCGAACACCGGAAACCCCGTTCGGATCCTTAGGGCAGGGCATCAACATCATCGTGGTCAATCAGGAGTCCGGGGAGGAATGCCCGCGAGCACAGTTCGACGAGAAGGGCGCATTGGTAAACGCCGCCGATGCAATCGGCGAGATCGTTTCGACGAGCGGGGCTGCGGGATTCGAGGGGTACTGGAAGAACGAAGAAGCCGAGAGTGCGAGGATCCGCAGGGGCTGGTACTGGACGGGCGACCTCGGGTACATCGACGAAGCCGGTTACGTATTCTTCGCCGGACGTAGCGACGACTGGCTGCGGGTTGACGGCGAGAACTTCGCCGCTGCTCCGGTCGCGAGGATCCTCGAGCGACATCCCGACGTGGTGCTCTCCGCTGTGTATGCCGTGCCCGATCCCGTCGTCGGCGATCAGGTCATGGCGGCCCTTCAGCTGAAAGAAGATGCCGCCTTCGACGGGGAAGAATTCGCAGAGTTTCTGGCGGGGCAACCAGACCTCGGGACCAAATGGGCTCCCCGCTACATCAGGATCTGCCCCACGTTGCCTACGACCGCGACATCCAAGATCCTCACCAGAACGTTGCGCTCCGAGGGATTGGAGTCAGGCGACCCCGTGTGGCAACGGGAAACGACTCTGTATCGCCTTTATGGAGGCGAGGACGGCAACTGAACTCTGACCGATCGTTGATCACCACAGGTAAACGCGGCTGAACATCTCGAAGCCTCTCTAGATCGGGCCGTGATAGGTCGATTTCCATTGACATGCCCGTCAAGCCCGTGCCCATGGGGCAGTCTGGAACCATGGCAACCGGAGCCATGCACGGAATCTCACCCGATGCGGCGAACGAGCACGCTTCCAATGACGTACAGCGCGTTTCCGCCGATTCACAACAGCCCAACAACAAACCCTCCACCGGTTTGGAGCACCGTTCGATAACGGGCCTCGGTCGGAACTCGCTGTGGCGCTATTTGACCCTGTTGGTATCTAGCGCAGAAGGGCTTCTTGTCGCCGGTATCGCCCTGCGCCGTCTTGGCACATCGGAGTACGGAGCTTTTGCCCTCATCGCCGCAGCAATAGGCCTGATCGGCACGATCGACTTCGCGCTCTCCTTTTCGGTGACCCGCTCCGTAGCGAGGGACAACGACCGGTTTTCCGAAGACGACCGGCACAGAGCCAGAACCGATGTGGCTGTGGCACATGCCACATACGCCGCCTGCGGAATTGGAGGCGTCGCGGCAACGGGACTGATCCTGTGGGTGCTTCCCCTCTTTCGTGGATCATCCGGCGTGGGCATCGCAGACGATCGCCTGACGATCCTGTTGGTCGGGCTGTCGATGGCCTTCTATCTGGGTACCGCAGTTCTAGAGGGCATACCAGCGGGCCGAAACCGCTTTTCGGTGACAGCGATGGGAGTGTCCCTGGGCGCCGTCGCAAACGTTGCGTTCGTGGTGATCACGATTCACCATCTCCACCTTGTGGCGCTCGGGGGCGGGCAGCTGATAGGCGTGGTGATCACCCGGATTGTCGGAGCTCAATGGGTCCGGAGGAACGAGCCGTGGTTCCGGTTTGTTCCGAGAAAAGCAAGACGGTCCGAGCTGCGACGGGTGATGGTCTTCGCTCTCCCACTGTTGGTGATCAGCGTTGGCGGACAGATAGTCGCAACGTCCGACCTCGTCGTTATCGGAGCTTTCTCGGCAGCGGCGTCCGTCGCTCTGTACCGGGTGGGCAGCCTCGCACCGAGCCAGCTGATCGCGGCGGTCTATACGGGATTCGATGGTGTTTTCCCGTCACTTTCTTCAAGCTCGTCGAACAAAGCACAAGAGGCGGACATCGCCTTTCTGACGAAGATCGTCTGCTTCGCGACCGGCATTGCGTTCGGCGCTCTCGTAATGCTGCGCACTGACGTAGTCACGATCATCATGGGCCACTCGACCGGTCTGGCAACCACGGTGTTGATCCTTTTCTGCGCCACGTGGGTGGCAAACACACCCGTTCACGGAATCAGCCTCGTGCTCGTCGCCCGGGGAAGACAAAAGACCTTCATCCCTCTGGTAACAGCTGAACTGGTGGCTAATCTGGTCCTCACGATCATCTTCGTCGCCGCATTCGGTCCGATTGGCGCAGCCGTGGCGACCCTTGGCACGATCGTCGTCTCCAACGATCTCCTCTTCCCGCTGGTCGTCCGTAAGGAGCTCGAGATTTCCGCGTTCCGGATCGTGTGGGAGATCGGATTCGTCGCCATCGCCTGCGGCGCAATCGTTGCTGTCTGCTCGGTACTCCCAGTAAGCAACATGCATCCGGGTGTGGCTCGTTTCTTTGCCGGCGGCGGGATCAGCCTGGTGGTGGGCACGCTCACCGGAATATTCCTCCTCGGCCAATCGGGAAGAAAACGGTTCGCCAGAATGCTCAGGAAAACCGATGACGGCGCCGTTGGAGTTGACTCAGTGCTGCCTATCGAAGGAGTCCCGTGAGCGATATTAAGCGGATGGCGGTAGAGGCCAAAAGCAAGTTCAGTGACTTCAAACGGCGCTCACCGGCAGCGAAGCATCCCATCGCATTCGGCTCCGAGCTGATCCAATCCCGACTCAGGACCCTCGACGAGCGACGTACGCTGATCGACGCACGCGAAGGTTGCGAGACCGTTTGGGAAACCCTCCCTGAAGAGGCCGAACCTCTCGTCACGATCAGGATCGCGACTTACGGCCGCGGACCGTTGATCGCCGAGCGAGCGCTTCCTTCCGCTCTGGCGCAAACCTACGAGAACCTCGAGATCCTCGTGATCGGAGACCATTGTGACGAAGTAACGGAAAAGGCAGTCCGATCATTCGACGACCCTCGTATCCGCTTCATCAATCTCGCCGAGCACGGACGGTACCCGTCTGATCCCACCTTGCGATGGTTGGTCGCCGGAATGACGCCGATGAATGCCGGTCTCGCCCTTGCACAGGGACACTGGATCGCACCTTGCGATGACGATGACGAGTTGACCGAGGACCACGTGGAGGTCCTGCTGAACGAGGTGAGGTCCCGCAAGCTCGAATTCGTATGGAGCAGCGCAAAATGGGAGACCCGCCCTGGCGAATGGATAACTCTCGGGGACGGAAGCTTTGCGCACGCCGCGTTCTCACACGGGTCCGTCTTTTATGCCTCAGGACTCCGGTTCTTCCGGTACAACGAGAACGGATGGAAGCTGATGCTTCCCGGTGACTGGGAGCTGTGGTCGAGGATGAAGCGTGCAGGTGTGCGGATGGGATTTGTCAACCACACCACCTATGTCCACTACGCCGAGGATCGCTGGCGCCGCTGATCCGTCATGACCTGCCCTTCATGCAGGGCGCCGGGCGTAAGCCCAAACCATCACCGGGAATTCCTCTTCGTTTCGCAGCGATTGCCACGGCTGGTACGCACGCCAGTGGAGGGAGAACAGTCGCTTGAAAAGGCGATAGGGCATCCACCTCATCAGATCAGCGCTGACGCAGTCACGATTTCCCCAGCTGAACGTTTCGACCCGTTCGAAGCCTCCCCGTTCGAGCATGAGCCTCAAGCCGTCTTTTGTGAAGCGCCAGTAGTCGCCGGGCTGCTCGTGGATTCTCAACATGAATGGAGTACCAACGACGACCTCGCCACCGGGCTTCGTCAAGGCATGAAGCGTCTTGACCGCCGCAATCGGGTCGGTGACGTGCTCGAGAACCTGCTCGCAGAGCACCACGTCGTACTGGTGGTCCGTAGGCTGAGAGGTGCAGAGATCGAACTCCGGGTAGCGGAGCGACTCGAACGTCTTCCATCCACGTCCGCGCTCACCGTTGCCCGATACCTCGACCGCCTCGAGGAACTCCTTGTCCAGAGACTGCAGATGGGCCTCGATGTGCCGGTTCATCTCGATCCTGCACCAGTGCTCTCCTTCGAAGAGCACACTCGAGCCCCCCTTCCAGAGGAACCGTCGGGTCCGGGTAAGCAATCCTGTTCGATCGCCGGAACTATCGGGGGACACGTCTCTCCTCTTCCTATCCGATCTACGACTGCCGCACGATGTCTTTAGCTGATCGCGGCGGCGTAATCGTGGACCTGGCAGTCGACCAAGCGCGGTGCGCCGCCGAAACGAGCGTCACCTCGAGCTTCGGTGCACCCTGTTTACGCATGAGCGTCACGAGGCTTCGGTGGTACATGTCCGTCTGCTCAGCCGTCTTGCCGCTGCCACCTGACTGGTGCCTCACACGGGACTCAGCAACCCGCCTGATGTTCCACGCCTGTTCCCGTAGACGCTTACACAGATCGACGTCCTCCAGGTACATGTGGAACGCGGGATCGAATCCGCCGACCTGATCAAAGGCCGCACGTCTTACGAGCATCGCCGCTCCCGACACCCAGTCCGGTTGCAGATCGTCCGGTGGATGGCGGTTCGTACGGAAGACCATCGTGCGCAGACTCGGAAAGACTCCATGCGAGTCGATCTGGGTTTCACCCGAGGGCGCCACGATCAATGGTGCCGCGATCGCAATCTGTTGATCAGATCGAAGTGCCTGCACCAACGGACCTAGGGCACCGGGCTCGACGACCGCATCCGAATTGAGAAAAAGAAGAAACTCACTTGTCTCGGTCGCGTTTGCGACCCCGAGGTTGACCCCTTGACCAAATCCCCGGTTCGTGTCGCTCGCAACTACCTTTACGCGGGGATCAACGAGATCTTGTCTCAGGAGTTCGGCGCTTCCATCTCCAGACGCGTTGTCCACCACCACGACGTCAGCGACTTCAGGCTCACAGAGGATCGACTCGACCGCGGACTTTGTGAGCTCCTTGGTGCGGTAGTTGACGACGACCCCGCTGACGGAGGTATCCATCACCGGATCCCGACACTGGGGGCACGGTCCGCGATCAACCGGTAGAAGTCGATGGTCTCTTCGACGAAGTCGTCGACGGTGCGCCCGCTTACGAAGGCCAATGCGTTAGACCGGAGCTTTGCGTAACGGTCGGGATCCGAAAACAGCGCCACCAGGCTCTCAGCGATCGAGTCGGGATCGTAAGAGTCCACGACGATCCCGCAGTTCTGTTCTGCCAGGAGTCTGGAGTCGCCGGCATCGGTTACCACGGGAACAAGTCCCTGACCCATTGCCTCGAGGGTGGCCATCGTTATCCCCCCTTCGACTTTCGAGACGAGCAGAAAAGCGCTGGATCGTTTGATGACCGGCGTGACGTCGGGCACGAAACCGGCAACCTCGATGTTGTTCCGGGCCGCGCTGACGGCGACTTGTGCTCGTAGCTGCTCCGCCAGGGGTCCGGTCCCGCAGATCGTGAGCGTGGCTTCCGGCACCTGTTCCACCACTTTCTCCCACGCCGCGACTGCCATGAGTGGATCCTTGGGACTGGCCAGACGTGCGACCCAGATTGCAGAAGGCCTTAGTTCGCCGTCCGTGATCGGGTCGGTGGCCGCCGGAACGGCGTTGCGTACCAATGCCAACGGAACTTCCTTGGCGATACCGTGCAGAGCTTTCATGTCCCGGGTGCCGACACTGATGATCCCGTCCATCCTCGGAAGGGTGGCCTTCGCCACCGGCCGGGCGAGGATTCTGTGAGACCACTTTCTGCCCTTTCCAAAAGCGGCGTGGTGGCACGTGAAGATCGTCACTCCTTTAGGAGAACGGAGCAGACCGCTTCCCACAGCGCCTGCAACTGACGAGTGCAAATGCAACACGTCGGGTCCCCAGTCCTTGACCAACTTTTTGAGTTGACGCCGCGCGGACAGATTTGAGACGGGCGATGCGCCGGCCGAGATCGATCGCCAAGGAAGGATCTCCACCCCCATGGAACCGACGGATTCCGCCAGATCGCTCTCGGGCGTGACGACGAGCGCGACAGGGTTTCCTCTCTCGATCAGACCCTGCGCGAGGATGCGGACGTGCTCCTGCGCCCCTCCGACTTCGCCTTTCGTTATGGCGAACATGACTCTCATCCGGTTTCCACCTTAGGGTCGCCCCCCTTATGTATCGGGTGACCGGTCCCCTTTCATGAACGACCGCAGGGTGCTCGTGGACTGCCGCTGGCTCGGATACTCGGGCGTCGGGCGGGTCACGGAAATGCTGCTCACGGGCCTGAAGGAGCTCGAACCGGACGGGAAGTGGGTGCTCTGGGGACCGCCGGAGGCTGAGCCATTCCGCTGGCCCGGCTCCTCGATCAATGAGACCACCACCCCTCCCCTCACCTGGGCAGCACAGCGCGCCTTCTTCTCAGTCCCGCACGCCGATGTGATCCTCTGGCCACACGCGGTCAGGCCCCTTGTCCGCCGCCGGAGCGTCGTCATGGTCCATGACGTGATCCCCGTGCATTGGGCGAGCGGTTCCCGATCGAGGTTGGCGTGGAGGAGCTTCTTTCGCCGCTCGTGCCTGACCGCTACGGAGGTCGCCGTCCACTCGGAGGCGACCGGTGAAGCGCTTACAAAATTTCTTGGTGTGCTCGAGTGGACCAAGGTGTCCTACCCGATCGACAGTGCTCGTGCCGAGCGCATCCGGTCTTTGCGCACAACGAGTGAAACGGGCTCGGGAGAGCGACAACCGAGGATGCTCTACGTGGGGCAGGTAAAGCCTCACAAAAATCTCGTCCGCGCCGTCGAAGGATTCTTGGCGTCAGACTTCTACAAACACGGCGGGAAGTTCTCGATCCTCGCCGGTGGTGCGGTGGACCCAGAAGAGATGGAACGGGTGCGGTTTGCGGCTGGGCTTGGAGTTGGGTCCGAGCGGCGAACCGAAGGCCAGCAGGTCGAGATTCTGGCCCGATGCAGCGACGCAGAGCTCGACGAGCTCTACGCATCGGCGACTTTCCTGATCCTGCCTTCGCTGGAGGAAGGTTACGGGCTTCCCGTTACCGAAGCGTTGGCCGCCGGCATTCCGGTCTGTTGCAGCGACATCGGTGGATTGACCGAGGCTGCCCACGGACTCGCCGAGCTGTTCAATCCCGAGTCTGTTGCTTCTATCGCCGGCGGTATCGATTCGACGTGGCATAAGGCCGAGGCGGGTTACTCGCCTCACCTTGGTGACATGCCTACCTGCGCGGATTTCGCAGCACATATCCTCGAGCTGATCGAGAAGGCCTTTGCCGCGTGATTCCGACCCGGGTGGAGCAGACTCAGGCGGCGTTTTCGAGAGAGTGAAACTCTGCAAGCAGGTCGGCCTCATCTGAACGACCTGACACCGCGTTCTGGACCTCGGCGAGATAGGTGGCCCGCGTCTGAGGCTCCCTGACTTCGTGAGCCAGGCGCATGTGATGGTCCCAGATCTTCCCGATGACTTCCGATCCGGCGATCGGCTTACCGTTGGTGCCGATAAAGGTGCGGTCCCGCATCTCGGACAGTGCAGTTCGCAGGTACTCGACGTGCGGCGTCTCGTCTTGACGAATGTACGAGACAAGTCGCGCCGGTAAGCCTTCTCCGGCGACCAGTTCGGTGTCAGCCAGTAGCTCTTCCGCCCAAGCAAAGAGGTGAAACGCTCGCACCTCGATGAACAGCACGCTCGTCATCGTCCGGAGCAACGCTTCAAGCCCCGGATGGATCGCCTCGACCAGTCTTTCTTCCTGAGGAGCCGGAGGCGGGGCCTTCGATCCCGCGGCGGGCGGCTGGATCCCCATCCTTGTGAGCATCAACTCTGTCTGATCCGGGGTGACGGGGTATTCGAACGCGCTGTCGCGGACCGCGAACCACATTTTGTCGTGACCCGCCTGCGGACCCCACCCCGCCTCGTCACGGGCATGCGCCTCGATCAGCCCCCTACCGAGATGGCAAGTGGCTGTGGACCTGATGTCTTCCTCGAAGCACGTTTGAAGGTCGGCCGGGGCGAGTCGTCCCGGTCCGAGGTTGCGGAGTGCCGCGCCGAACCCTTCGACAGTTCCTATTCGCGTGAGGATGGCGATGATCGGATCGCGAACACCGTTTCGGATGAGGAGCTTTGCCTGTGCGACGTTCGGATAAGCCGCGGGCCACGCCTCGATCGGTGCTTCGAGGAGATCACATCGGAACAACTTTGTGTGGTGCTCCTGCCAAGCTCGGATCGCGGGGGTCCGCACCGCTGTGCGCGGCGATATGTACGTCCCGTCGGAACGCAGACCTCCGTGACAGAGCGTTCCCGCGACGACGAGCGGTTCGTCAGGGGGATCGCTTTCGAGCAGTTCGTCCTCGGTGAAGTCGAGCGTCGTCATGAACTCTCCCTCTCGCCTGCAAAACGTTGGTATACAGAGCTGTTTACATGAGTATACAGTACTGTTTATATGTGTCAAGGAGCGGTGTGGTGGAGGCGACCCAAGCGGGCTCCGGTGACGGATCGGAAGCTCCCCGACGGGTCCGTCTGGACCGGCAGCGCCGGAGAGAATCCCTCCTCGACGCCGGAGCCAGAGCCTTTGCAGAGCGAGGCTTTCAGGCCACCTCGATGGAGGAGGTTGCCGGTCTGGCCGGCGTCACCCGTTTGATCGTCTACAGGCACTTCGACTCCAAAGAGGACCTCTACCGGGCTGTGCTCGATCGCGCTGTAAGCGGTGTCGCGGGAGCTGTGTCGGAAAACCTCAGCGGGGCGCCGACGGTGCGTGGCAGTGTCGACGGATTCCTAAAGGCGGCTCGACGCGATCCCTTCGGCTTCAGGCTCCTCGTCCGGCAATCGGCGCGCGAGCCTGACTTTGCCGACTACCCGGAACGGTTCCGCGACGCCGCGGTTCAAGCGGCTAAGGATCTGATCGCCAGGCGCGTGCCGGACGAGGTCCTGCGCGACTGGGCTGCTCGCACGGTGGTCTCTCTTCTCGAGGAGTCAACCCTGGCGTGGATCGAAGAAGGGACTCCGGAGCGCGACGAAGAGATGGCAGCCGTTTTGACCAGCTCGATCGTGGCGATGTTGGGTGCCTTCAGCGCGTCGCCAGAAGTGCACGGCTGAGTTGTCGTGCCCGAAAGACACAAACCCGATCGAGACGTTGACGTTGAGCGCGCCGGGGAGTGACGAAGCGATCGAGGACTCGCTCGCGTTCGTCGCCCACCGGCACTCCCGGAGATATCTGGTGTATCCGGGTTTTCTGTTCAAACCCCCCCGGAGGCACAAGCATCCAGGGGATGAGATGCCTGTGCAACCAACCGTGTCTACGGTACTTCTCACGTTAGGGGAGCCATGTTTCTGGCCGGTTACGAGAGCGATAACGGCGAGTTAGAGCATCCTCCCGGGCGTTTCTCCGACAAGTTGTCAAATGCTGACGGCACGTTCTAGATCGGACAACAAGGTTTCGTGGTCGACCGGCTCACCGTCTGTCGGGTGGAGGATCGTCCTAATTTTGGTCGTTTCGGAGATGGGTGTTGATCACGTCATCATCGAACGTGAACATACGTCGGCCCGGTTCGAACGGTCGGCTTTCCCCTTCGAATCGGTGAAAACCAACTGCTATCGGGTAGATGTCGGGGTCGGCATCAAAGGCCCACTCCCCGAATCCGTGGTCGGCAAAGTGAGTGCGGATCATCGGAGTGTTGTCAGGTGGAAGGCGATGTCTGGTCCAGATCACGAATGCGCCGCTGTCGCATAGCTCCGGGAGTGTCTCGATCGTGCGGGTGATCGCCGCGTCCGTCACGTTGCCGAAGATCCCGCATGCAAGGATTATCTGAGCAGGAACGGCACCTTCGTAGGAGTCGGTGATCCCCGCATCTGAACGGATGACCTCGACATGATTGAGTTGTCCCTTCCGAATGCCTGCTTTCACATGTTCGACGTTCCGGTCGTCCAATTCGACGAGTCGAGCGCTTACGTCGTTGCCCCTCGGATGCCGAGGGAGTACGCCGAGCACATCATGCGCCTGCCCGGCGCACATGCTGATCAGCCTTATGGACCCAGCCGGTACCTCATCCAATGCGCGGAACAGGTGTGCCTGGACGATTCTGAGACGACGTGAGAGAAGAGATTCCGGGTCGTCGTAGCGATCGTGCCAACGCTCCCAATCGGGCGTCATCGGTAGTCGGCCATCGATCGGTAGTCGGCCATCGATCGGTAGTTGGGCATTAACCAGTAGACGGGGGCAGTACGCCGAATGATCGGATCAGCGATCCTGGCCGAGGATCAGGCCACTGGTCGGGACACCCGTACCTGCCGTCACGATGACGTGATCCACATCAGGAACCTGGTTGACAGATGTTCCGCGAACCTGGCGGACACCTTCTGCGATCCCGTTCGTCCCGTGGAGGTAGCCCTCACCCAATTGGCCGCCGTGGGTGTTGATCGGCAACCGACCGCCGAGCTCGATCGCTCCGTCGGCAACGAAATCCTTCGCCTCGCCGAATCCGCAGAACCCGAGCTCCTCGAGCTGGCAAAGCACGAATGGCGTGAAGTGGTCGTAGAGGATCGCGGTCTGCACATCCGATGGACCGATGCCCGCCTGCGCCCACAATTGCCTCGCCACGACGCCCATCTCGGGAAGACCAGTCATGTCGTCGCGGTAGTACGAGGTCATCATGTCCTGCTGATCGCCCGCGCCTTGAGCCGCCGCCTTGATGACTGCCGGCGTCTGCGCCAGGTCACGCGCACGCTCGAGGCTCGTCACGACCAACGCCTGACCGCCGTCGGTTTCCTGGCAGCAATCCAGGAGCCGCAGCGGCTCCACGATCCACCGCGACGACTGGTGGTCCTCGAGCGTTATCGGCTTTTTGTAGAACCACGCGGCCGGATTGGTCGCCGCGTGCTTTCGGTCGGCCACGGCGACGTGTCCGAAGGACTCTGTGGTGGTTCCGGTGGCGTGCATGTATCGCTGGGCGAACATCGCGACCCAGCTGGCCGGGGTGAGGAGCCCGTAAGGGGCGTACCAGGCGAAGTTGGCGTTCTCCGCGGTCGGGATCGCCGCGCGACCCTGCACACCCGCGCCGAACCGTGCTCCGGAACGCTCATTGAAAGCCCGGTAGCAAACGACGACATCGGCGGCACCGGTCGCGACGGCCATCGCCGCTTGATGGACGATGCCGCACGCGGCCCCGCCGCCGTAGTGGATGCGACTGAAGAAGGTCAGATCACCCATTCCTAGCGATCGGGCGATCTCGATCTCGGGGTTGGTGTCGGCGGAAAAGGTGGCGAGACCGTCGACCTCGGAAGGCTTGATGCCGGCATCAACGAGTGCGGCCTTTACCGCTTCGACCGCCAGCCGTAGCTCAGAGCGTCCCGACTCCTTGGAGAACTCCGTTGCGCCGATCCCTGCGATGGCGGTTGTCCCCGCCAAGGTCTGAGTTTTGCCGGCCATCAGCCTTCGTTCCCGGAGCCGTTGCCGGAAGGAAGTGACACACGTGCCGTTCCCGTCACGTGGTTGCCGAGCGAGTTCGCTCCGCAAATCGAGACAGTGACCTTCCCGCGCGACCCGGGGGTGGCGGGCGGCTCCACCTCTATCACCTCTCCCGTGAAGACCATGGTGTCGTGCGGGTAGTTGGGGGCGCCGAGGCGGATGGCGACCGACTCGATGATCGCGCCCGGTCCCGTCCAGTCGGTCACGTAGCGGCCCACGAAACCGTTCGTCGACAGGATGTTCATGAAGATGTCCTTGGAGCCACGGTCTACGGCCAGGCCGGGATCGTGATGCACATCTTGATAGTCGCGACTGGCAATGGCTGTAGCGACGATCACCGATCGGGTCAGGGGGATCTCCAACGTCGGTAGGGTGTCGCCGACAGCGACCTCCTCCATCGAAAGGGTCCTCTCGCGTACGGGACTCACTTCCGCGCACCTCCGGAGCCGCTCGTTGCCGCGGGCGTGAGAACGCGGGCGAGGATGCTCCCGAGCTCATCCAGCTCTGCCGGTGGCGTGCCGAGCATCAACTCGATCTGCTTGCCCCACAGGAAGAACCGGTGGATCGGGTAGGAGATGTCGGCTCCCACGCCGCCGTGCAGGTGCTGTGTGGCGTGGACGACGCGCTGGCCCGCTTCAGAAGCCCACCACTTGGCGACCGCCACCGCATCGGCCGCCGGTCGTCCGGTGTCGATTCTCCACGCCGCCTCCCACAGGGTGACGCGCATGGCTTCGGTGTCGATCCACGCGTCGGCGGCACGCATCTTCGCGCCTTGGAACGTGGCGAGCGGATGACCGAATTGGTTGCGCTCGTTCATGTACGCGGCAGCACGCCGGATCGCTTCCTCGGACACCCCGAGAGCGAGCGCTGCGAGTCCGGTACGGGCCAAATCGAGCATCGAAGAAACGACGTCTGTGGCGCTTTCGGCAGAACCGAGTATCTGGTCGGGGCCTACACGGAGCCCATCGAGGTGCAGGTGGGGATGAATCTGGCGGTAGGTCGTCTCGGCACGCTCGAGCCTTGCTCGCTCGCCACTGGGATCGACGATGGCGACGACCAACCCGCCGTTCAGGCGGGCAGGAACAATGATCCGGGCCGCGAGGTGACCTTGGGGAACGCCGTAAGACGTCCCCGAAAGGACGTAGGAATCGCCGTCCTGTATCGCAAGTATCGAAGGTACCGCGGTGCGGAACGCGCCGACCTCGTTGAGGGCGGCCGAAAGCTTTATGTCGCCGCTCGCGACTCCGGGCAGCAACTCGGAACGCTGTGCATCGGTCCCCCACTTGGCGATGGGCATAGCGCCCAAAACCAAGGTGGGCCACAGTGGGATCGGCGCAACGGTCTTGCCCTGCTGCTCGAGGACGAGACATGTCGAGATGAGGTCGAGTCCGGCGCCGCCGTTTTCTTCCGGGATCGGGATCCCGAGCAGGTTCGCCTTTGCCAGCTCGCCCCATAGGCGTTCGTCGAAGCGGTCCGCGGTCTTCTCCACTTCGGCCACGCGCTCGTCTGAGACCAGGCCGCCGAACACGGCGGCCGCGGATTCGCTTACTGCCTGCTGCGTCTCGTCGAACGAAAAGTCCATCAGGATGTCTCCACACCCAGCGGCGCCACTACGGCAGGCCGGAACACCGGAAGAGTCAGGTCGTCGGGGTAAGAGCGGAATCCGACCTCGACAGGCATGCCGATCGTGATCTCGTCGGGTTCTGCGTCTTCAATGTTGGAGATGATCCGGGTCCCCTCTTCGAGCTCCACCAGAACGACGGGAAGCGGGTAGTCGAACGCGGGGACCTGTGGGTAGTGCACCACCACGTAGCTGAAGACCTTGCCCTTCCCGGACGCAGGGATGGGCGACCAGTCGAGGGATTGACACTTCGCACACCCCGGTCTGGGTGGGTGCCTCAGAGTCCCGCAGTTGTCGCACTTCTGGATCAGCAACTGGCCATTGCGCGCACCTTCGAAGAAGAACGCACTGTCCTGAGTGACCGCAGGCATCGGGCGGGGCGGCTTCTCGGCGGCTACCGGCGCAGGGGCCGCTCGAGCGGGTGCCGTAGACGGACGGAACTTCAAGATGCGGAAGCGCATCGTCGCCACGATCTCGTCGGACTGGTCGGTGTACTCGAGAAGGGTGGTGAGGAAGTGGCCCTCGCCGAGGGCGGTCTTCTTGAGCGGCGAGATCGACTCGATGCGTGACGACACCGACAACCTGTCGCCGAGCACCAGAGGGCGCATGTACTCCTGCTCGCAATCGGTCGCTACGACCGAGGTGAAACCGCCCGAGTCGAGAAGTGTCATCACCTCGTCGGTGGAGGTGTGATCGACGTCTTCAGGAGGGAAGAAGCTCGCCTTGTACCCCCGCATGATCCAGGCCTGGAGCATGGTGGGAGGAGCGATTACCCCCGGAAACCCTGCTTCCTTTGCGGCTTCCTCGTCTACATAGACCGGGTTCTCGTCGCCGACCGCCTCGATCCAGTGGCGGATCATCGGTTGGTTGACCGGATCATGCGACAGGCTCGGAAGGCCCGAGGAGCGGCGTGCGAATTCCTGAAGGCGCGCTTCGAACTCTGACTGGTCGGTCACCGAAGGTTCCAGATCACAGAATTGAATTTCATCTGGCGGAGCGGACCATTCCGAGGCCTGCCGTGGCAACGATCTCACGTTGGATCTCGTTGACGCCGCCGCCGAACGTGTTGATCTGAGCCTGGCGTGCGCTCTGCTCCAGTTTCCCGGCGATCAGCGCACCCGGCGAACCGGGGACGAGCGTTCCCAGCGCGCCGACGATGCCGAGGAGCCGGTGATAGCACTCGATCACCCGCTCGGTGCCGAAGACCTTCACCGCGGAAGAAGCGGCCGGCGCGAGGGTCCCTTCGGATACGCCCACCGCCATGCGCCAGTTGAGGAGATACATCGCTCTCAGGTCCGCGTGGGTGCGCGCGAGCTCGGTTCTGACCCACGGAAGATCGATCATCTTCTCGGAACCGCCGGCATGGGTGTCGGTATCGGCGGCCCAGCGCGCCACTGAGTTCCACATCTCTTGCGCGAAGCCGCTCCACGCCGCTATCCCGACGCGCTCGTGGTTGAGCTGGGTCGTGATCATCCGCCAGCCTTCGTTCTCCTCACCGACACGGTTGGAGACCGGGACGCGGACGTCAGAGTAGTAGGTGGCCGATGTGGTCAGCCCCCCGACGGTGGTGATGATGCTGTAGGAGAACCCCGGCGCCGAAGTCGGGACGCAGATGATCGAGATCCCCTTGTGCTTCGGAGCGTCCGGGTCGGTGCGCACCGCGAGCCAGATGTAGTCGGCCTGATCAGAACCCGACGTGAAGATCTTGTTGCCGTTTATCAGGTACTCGTCACCGTCACGAACAGCTCTGGTGCGAAGCGACGCAAGGTCGGTGCCTGCTTCGGGTTCTGTGTAGCCGATCGCGAAGTTGATATCTCCGGAAAGAATTCCCGGCAGGAACCTCTGCTTCTGCTCATCGGTTCCGTAGACCATCATGGTCGGGCCGACGGTGTTGATCGTTACGAACGGGAACGGCGCGCTGGCGCGGCGGGTCTCGTCGAAGAAGATGAACTGATCGGTCGCCGGGCGCCCCTGACCCCCAACCTCTTTGGGCCATCCGATCCCGAGCCAGCCGTCTGACCCGATCCGACGGATGACGTCACGCCACATCTCGCCGCCTTCGCCGCTGTCGGCGAGACCTTTGCGAACCTCGGGGGTCAGCAGATCGGCGTAGTACTGGCGGAGCTCCGCGCGCAGCGCCAGCTGCTCGGGAGTCTCCTCGAGGAACATCCGGTCGCCTCCGGCGTGTGGTTCGGTCTGGTCGGGTCGTCTGGACTGCAGGCAGGCACCCGCTGGGCGGTCCAAATGGGCCGGCAACGGATCCCCTCGGGCTCGAAATGGTAACAGGTTCTAGTTTGTGGCGACCTGGCCGCGGTCCGTGGCCAGGGGCGTAGCACCTCGTTCGCGGGTCCGCGACAGGCATAACATGACTGGAACACGTTCCCGTTTTGTGTTCGGCTGACGCCGGCCGGGGTCGACGAGAGCCGAGGAGGACCACCGTGGACCTGAGCGAGATCGACCTCACCGATTCGCAGAATTTCGTAGAGAAGGTGCCTCACGAGTGGTTCGCCGCCCTGCGCGAGCAGGATCCGGTGCACTGGCACGAGGAGACCGACGGGCCCGGTTTCTGGGCCGTCACCAAGTACAACGACTGCGTCATGGTGAACCGCGACGCGGAGAAGTTCTCCTCCTACAAGAAGGCCACCTTCATCTGGGACATGCCCGAGGAAGCGGTCGAGCAGCAGCGCATGATGATGCTCAACATGGACCCGCCGCTTCATACGCGGTACCGGCGGCTGGTCAACAAGGGCTTCACCCCGCGCATGGTCAACGAGCTCGAGGCCACGATCAACGAGACTGCCGACCGCATCATCGACGACGTGATCGAAAAAGGTGAGGCGGACTTCGTGACCGACGTCGCAGCCGAGCTTCCTCTGATCGTCATCGCCGATCTGCTGGGAGTCCCCCAAGACGACCGACATGCCATGTTCGACTGGTCGAACCGGATGATCGGGAATCAGGACCCCGAGTACGGCATCACCGAAGAAGAGGCCGGCGCGGCCGCGATGGAGCTGTACGCCTACGCCGCAAAGCTGTTCGCCGACAAGCGCATCAACCCCCACGAGGACCTGATGAGCGTCCTCAGTCAGGTGGAGGTGGAAGGAGAACGACTTAGCGAGCTCGAGCTCGAGTTGTTCTTCCTTCTTCTCACCGTGGCCGGCAACGAGACGACGCGGAACCTGATCTCGGGCGCCATGGTCACCTTCTTCGACAACCCCGACCAGTGGCAGCGTCTGGTCAACGACCGGTCGCTCCTACCCACAGCTATCGACGAGATGCTGCGGTTCGTGACGCCGGTGATGAACTTCCGCCGTCAGACCACCGTTCCGGTCGAGATCGGCGGCCGGAAGATCGGTGAGGACGAAAAGGTGGTGTTCTTCCACATCTCGGCGAACCGTGACTCCGACATCTTCGAGAATCCGAACACATTCGATGTCGGCCGCAGTCCGAACCCGCACATGGCGTTCGGCGGTGGAGGACCCCACTTCTGTCTGGGAACGAACCTCGCCAAGATGGAGATCAAGGTGATGTTCAACCACCTTCTCGACCGGATGCCCGACCTCCGTCTGGACGGTGACGTTCAGCGTCTGCAGTCCAACTTCATCAATGGGGTCAAGCACGTCCCCATAGCGTTCGCCCCCGGACCTCGCGTCGGTTCGTGAGGCGGCCCGGGGGACAGTCAGGGAGCCGGGGGGCCTGAGCGTGAGGTTTCATCAGGGGGTTACGTTTCTTCCGATCCACGACGTGGTCGATCTCGCCATTGCGTCAGATGATCTCGGCTACGCCGGATTCATGATCTCGGACCACATCTTCAACGCCAAAGAATTGAAGTCCCGCTATACCTACTCCACGAACGATGACGGCTCGCCGTTTTGGGAGTCCGACACCGAGTGGCCCGATCCGATGTGCTTCATCTCGGGACTGGCCACCGTGACACGCAACCTGCTGTTCACGACCGGGGTGTACATCGCTCCGGCCAGGGATCTGGTCACCGTGGCAAAGTCAGTGGGCGCGGCTGCGGTCCTTTCGAACAACAGGGTCCGCCTCGGTGTTGGTGTCGGTTGGTGCGAAGAGGAATTCGACGCCACCGGACAGGAGTTCTCGACCAGGGGCAGGCGTCTCGACGAGATGATCGTCGCTTTGCGCGAGTTGTGGCACGAGGGCTGGGTAGAGCACCACGGGACGTATTACGACATCCCGGCGTGCAAGATGCTCCCTGCGCCCTCCGCGCCTGTGCCCATTTTGGGCGGCGGTGGTTCTGTGCCGGCACTGCGTCGGGCCGTGTCGCTCTGCGACGGGTGGATCACCCACGGGGCCGGTCCCGAAGAGCACGCCTGGGAGCAGTTGGGCCTCATAAAGGGCGCACTTTCCGATGCCGGACGCTCCGTCGACGACTTTGCAATCTACCTGGCGGTAAATGCGATGCCCGATGTGGACCTGTACAAGCGTTTTGCCGATGAGGGCGTAAGCGACATGCTCTGCGCGCCGTGGATGTCGGTGCAACTCCCGCCGGATGCGCCGCGTGAGAAGGTTGTGGCGGCCCGCGTCGAGGCGTCGCAGCGTTTCAGTGACGAGATCATCGCCAAGGTCGGCTAGCAGAAGGGGCGAGATGTCGAACTTGAAGCTCGGACTTCAACTTGGTTACTGGGGGTCGTCCCCCCCTTCAATGGCCGCAGAGCAGGCAAAAGAGGCGGACCGGCTCGGATTTGATTCTGTGTGGACCGCAGAGGCTTACGGCTCTGACGCGTTGACGCCTCTGGCGTGGTGGGGACAGGCCACCGAAAGAGTGCGTCTCGGTACTGCCCTGTGCCAACTGTCGGCCCGCAGCCCGACCGCGATGGCGATGGCAGCCATGACGATGGACCACCTGTCGGGTGGCCGCTTCGTCCTGGGCCTCGGTGTTTCCGGACCGCAGGTGGTCGAAGGTTGGTACGGCCAGCCCTTCCCGAAGCCGTTGGCGCGGACCCGCGAGTACGTGACGATCGTTCGCGACGTGCTGGCACGCAAGGGTCCGGTAACGAACGACGGACCGAACTACCCGCTTCCCTTTCCGGGAGGAACGGGACTGGGTAAACCGCTCAAGTCGATCGTGCATCCGCTCCGGCCGGACATCCCGATCATCCTGGGGGCGGAAGGGCCGAAGAACGTGGCCCTGGCCGCCGAGATCGCCGACGGTTGGTTCCCGATCTTCTTCTCCCCACTGCACATGGGCGAGTTCTCCGCCTCGTTGGACGAAGGATTCGCGCGGCCGGATGCCCGCAGGTCGAGGTCGGACTTCGAGGTGATCGCGTTCTGCCCCACCGTCGTGGGCGACGATGTGGAAGCGGCGGCCGACTTCTACCGCCCGATGCTGGCGTTGTACATCGGGGGCATGGGGGCGCGCGACATGAACTTCCACTTCGACGTCTTCGTCCGCATGGGATTCGAAGCTGAGGCGCACAAGATCCAGGATCTCTATCTGGACGGGCACAAAGACGAGGCGGCGGCGGCTGTGCCTACGTCGATGATCGAGAAGATCGCTCTCGTCGGTCCGAAAGAGAAGATCGCCGAGGAGCTGGGGGCATGGAAAGAGTCGATCGCAACCACACTTCTTGTGGCCGGGAGCATTGATGTCCTTCGGATGATGGCGGAGCTCGTCCTGTAGGGAGTTCGGGTCGGTCCTCGATTCACCATCGGAATGGCGATCGGAATCAGTCGGAATCCGCAACGGGCCCCTCTACTAACTTCAACGGGTGGGGAGAAACGTGGCCGTCCGCGGGAATTTTCATGGCCGTTCCTGGGGAGATCGACGCGTGATCAAGCTCCAGAGTCCATCGGGCATACCCAGTGCGGCCTCCGATTCGTCAAGTTCGCGATCGCCCTCTTGCTGACCGTCCCAACAGGAGCGAAGCCCGCGATTCGTCATCACGGCGATCATCATTAGATGCGAGCCGCGACTGACAAGAGCGCATACTGGCGCTGTGGACTAAGCATGTGGGCGTGAACCATTCGGGAGCCCTTGTTGGTTTGCTCGCCACGACACCCACGGTTATTTTGCTCAGCCCTGCCCGGGGCGTAAACCCGGTGCTCATCGCCGACTCCGGCGCGTGGGCCACTTGGATCGGGATCGCAATCGCCACTTTGAGTGTTGCCGCCGTGGTATTCGTCGGTTGGCGCACGATCGAGGAGACCCGCAAGGGAACGGAGGCGATCACCGCGGTCCACGAAGCAACGGTGAAGGTTGTCACTGCTTTGGACACAGTCGAACTCACTCTCAAGTCGGCGACGACCGCCATTGAGGGCGTCCAAGGCGCAACCGAAGGGGTGCAGCAAGCCACCAAGGATCTCGGAGTCGTTTCAGAAAGGATCCACGAGTCTCTTGTTCGCGAGGCCCAAAGCAAGCATCTGGAGAACGTGCGCGACGTTCTCGTCGACATCAAAGATGCGTGGGGTCCGGGGTGGGGCGCATTGTTTGCGCCGCAGATGATTCCCCCGGAACTTGCAACCCAACTCGAAAAACAGCTCGAATATTTTCAGCTGGTGCAGGACCCTGCGCTCCAAAAGACACATGACCTCTCCGAAGGGAGTGGGGAGCAACATCAGCGGAAGGAACTCATGGAGGCAATTTGGGAGGTCGAGGCGGCGATTCGCTCCGGCGCGGCGTTCCGACTGAAACGTAAAGCGACCTCTTGACCTTTGACAGCCTGAAGCGGGAACCGAACTCGCTACACCTCGATTACAAGTCGAGTGCTTTGCCATTTGAGCTGCGCCGGCAAGCGGATGCGCCCGGCCCCGTGTTCGGCTTCAGGCCACGAAGCGTGTCCGCTTCCGAGTCATCGTGGCGTTGTTCAACGGAACGTCACCGGAGCTGCTCGGCGACCGCCGGATAGCTCATGACGGTGTCGATGACGTGCGACTTGCCAATCGTCTCCGGCTCACCGAACAGCGCGAAGAGTGCCTCAGCCTCCGAACGCTCGTTATCCCAGTCATCCGCGGGCTTGGACGACTCCGCCTGCGACTGCAAGCTCCTTGCGAGCCGCCGTCGCCGTCCGTTCTGACACAGACTCGGTCTGAGTCAGTCGCGCCACCTTCGACTCTGCGATGACGTCCACGGTTGGCGAGGAGCGACCGGCTGGCCATCGGCTGCGAGACGCTCGACCGCCGCACCGACTGAACCCTCTACGAAGTCGTCCTGGTTTGCAGCCGTGCACGGGTCCTCAATGTCGGGTGGATCTCCGAGCGAGTCGACCCGCACTGTGACGGTCCGGCGCTGAAGACCCTCCAGCGCCCTGCGTTTGGAATGCGGCTCCGTGCGGACGGACTCGGCGGCGAGCATCCGTGCGGGAACGAGTAGGCGAAGGACTTCCCTCCGACCTCCGGGTCGTGAGCTCAGGTCGGGCTCAGGGGCGCATGCCGTGGGGCATCAACTGACTCTCACCCCACTGGCCGAGCGGCGCCAGATGCACGTTTCCCGCTGCCTCGATGATCTGACCACCGCCGACGTAGATGGCGGTGTGGTACACGCTAGAACCAACGGTCTGGTTGGTTCCCCAGAAAACAAGGTCACCGGCCTGTAGATCGGTCAGCGCAACGGGCGAGCCGGCAGTCTGGTACTGGTCATCCGAGATGCGGGCGAAGCCGATCCCCACACCGTGCTCCCAGGATGCCAGAGCGAGCCCGGAGCAGTCGTATCCCACCGGGCCGTTTCCTCCCCAGATGTAGGGCTTCCCGAGTTGCTGGAACGCAAACAGAAGAGCCGCGTCTCCCGGAGTCTGCTGGGTGAATAGGAGGCCGACGGGCGGAGGAGGACCTTGAGCGCTGCCGAACGGGTATGCCGTCCCGTTCTGGTCGATGACCCAATAGCCGTTGTCCGACTGCGAGGCGACGATCTTTTCGGCGGGCTCACCGGGGTCAGCGCCCGTCGAGCCGTAGAACTGGGCGTCGCCGAAGCTGAAAACGCCACCGTCTTGAGCGATCAGCCAGTACCCGCCTCCGTCTTCGCTCTTGGCCATCCCGATCACAGGTTTGGCGAGCCTCATGGCTCCTGTCGATCCGTAGAACTCGGAGTCACCGAAGCTGAAGATTCCTCCGTCCGAAGCGACCAGCCAGTAGCCATTGCCGTCGTGGGACGACGCCATGCCGACGATCGGCTTGTTAAGCCTCATCGCGCCGGTCGATCCGAAGAACTGGGCGTCCCCGAAGGCGAAGACTCCGCCGTCGGAAGCCACCAGCCAGTAGCCGCCGTTGTCCGGAGTGGGCGTGATCCCGACGATCGGCTTGGCGAGCCTCATGGCGCCCGTTGACCCATAGAACCTGGCATCCCCGAAGGCGAAGACTCCGCCGTCGGAACCCACGAGCCAGTAGCCCTGATCGTCGCTGGTAGGCGCGATCCCGACGATCGGAGCGCTCAAGTGGCCGGTGATCGATCCGAACGACTGAGCCGACCCGAACGGGAGAACATCGCCGGTCGCCGTTGTCAGCCAGAAGTTCGTTTCCATGGGGCTGGCGATGCTCGATGTCAGAGTGGCATCAATTCCCGCAGAGCCTTTCCTGAGAATCACTTTCGAATGCCCCACACGTTGTGCCACACCTTGAGATGCGGAAGCGTCCAAGTGGGTCGAAATGCCTGAGATGGCAGCCGAAAGTATGAAAACGCTCAGGAAAACGACCATTAGCCGCTTCCGGAGCGCGCTGAAGGTAGAGGGTAATGATTTCATTACACGCGGAGTCGGCACGACCCCTGGGGTCCTTGAGTCGACCGGTGAACAGTTGGGCTGAGTGCAAGCGGAACCCGTCTCTTTCACCAAGATTGCCCAATAGGAGATGAAGACCGGAAGATACTTTTCCGTACATTTCGACCGATTCGGTTGTACGTTCGGCCGGTGCCAACGCCCGTCAAGATGCGGCCGCCTCTGCGCTGGCGACCGGCACTGCGGAAGCTGAGCCGCTCCCCTGTCCCGGTGGTCGCCGTGATCGGTGGGGTCGGCGGAATATTCGAGCGGGCGTGGC
>JBAPRR010000425.1:0-14747 GCA_049281195.1 Acidimicrobiales bacterium | reverse complement strand
CGCCGGTTTCTCGCGGGCAAATCCACAGAAGCTGTTCCTGCCGGTAATCATCGATCCCGGATACTCCGCTCAGGGGATAAACGTCGAAGCGCAGCAGGAGAATACGAGCTCTCTGTTGTGGTGGATGAAGCGCCTGATCTCACAACGCAACCGGTATCACGCGTTCGCCCGCGGTTCACTCACGATGTTGTTCCCTGACAACCGGAAGGTTCTCGCCTTCATGAGGTGCTATGGCGACGAGAAAATTCTGGTCGTTGTGAACCTCTCACGATTCGCCCAGGCCGTCGAGTTGGATCTGTCAGAGTTCCGGGGAGCCACGCCCGTGGAGCTCTTCGGCGGCTCGCAGTTCCCGGCCATCGGTGACCTGCCGTACTTCATAACCCTGGGACCACACGGGTTCTACTGGTTTTCACTGGAAACGAGCGACCAGAACATCGAGACCACAAAGGTCCATCTGAACGCTCCAGGCTCATGGGAGTCGGTGTTCACAGGCAGAACCCTTCTCGAACTGGAAGACCTGCTTGCTCCCTATTTGGCCGATAAGCGCTGGTTCGCAGGTAAATCGGCCCGCATCCGTTCCGTGGAGCTCTACGAAGCGGTGCCGGTCCACGATTCGTCGGCGACGAGGCGGGGGGTAGAACCGCCGCTCGGGTCGCTCGCGTTCATGGGGATTGGACTTGTCGACGGCACCACGTCCACGTATGTACTGCCGGTCGCCTTCGCCTCCGATTCACGGGCAGAGGACCTGAGGAAATGGCATCCCGAATCTGTCATATGCGACCTGGCGGTAGCGCAGGGACCCGAAGGCGCTCCGGTAGAGGGAGTTCTCTTCGATGCCGTATGGGATCCGGACTTTATGCGAGCGCTTCTCGACACGGTTGGGCGCCGCAGGCAATTGCGCGGCCACGCGGGCCGACTCGTGGGAGTGCCAACCCCTTCCCTACGCCAATTCACCGAGGGCGTGGATCCAGCTGCCACCCCAACCCCGATGGCGGTCGAGCAGAGCAACACCTCCATCCTCTATTCCAACAAGGTCGTCGCGAAACTCCTCAGAAGAGTGGAGCCCGGCATCTACCCGGGAGTGGAGATAAGCCGGTTCCTCGGAGAGCGCACCGACTTCAAGGCGAGTCCGAAAGCGGGCGGTCATCTCGAGTACCGACCTGACGGGCACGGATCGGAACCCGTTACCGTCGCCACGTTCGAGGAGTTCGTCCAGAACGAGGGCGACGGATGGGGGTACGTCGTAGACAACCTGGCCAAGGGTCTCGAAGAGATCGCTGCCACCATCGACGCCTCTGATCTTGCGCAGTCCACGGGCTCGTTCAACGTCAGTAGGACATTCGACGCCAACGAGCTGCTTGCGTCGACCGGAGAGCTGGAAGAGGCCGCTGGACTTCTGATCGGTCCCCATCTCGAATGGTCCGCCCTTCTCGGTCGGAGTACGGCCGAGCTTCACATTGCCCTTGCCTCCGATCGGACCGATCCCGCATTTGCCCCGGAACCTTTCACCTCCATCGAGAGGCGCGAGACCATGCATGCGGCTCGGATAACGGCCAAGAGGGCCTTCGCCACAGCCCGTCCGCTCGCTTCGCAATCAGAGATTGTCCGCGCTGTCCTCGAGCGTGAGGACGATGTCATGGCGAAGCTTCAGGGCATCATGAGAGGAAACGCTGGCGGTTCGCGCATCCGGGTTCACGGCGATTACCACCTGGGGCAGGTGCTCTGGACAGGAAAAGGCTTCGAGGTGATCGACTTCGACGGAGAACCGCTCCAGTCGCTCACGCACCGCAGGCGCAAGCGTCCGGCGCTAGTTGACGTGGCGGGAATGCTGCGATCGTTCCATTACGCGTCGCGCGCCGCAGCCATAAGGGTGGGAAGGACCCTCACTGTCAACACAGACGGAAAGCTCGATCCCTGGCTGTCTCTTTGGTACCGGGGAGTCGCAGGTAGCTTCATCTCTTCCTACATGAATACGATTCCCGAGGATTCGGTGATCCTCGACAACCGTGCCGACACAGGATCACTCCTCGAGTTCCTCCTATTCGAGAAGGCGCTCTACGAGCTCGGATACGAAGCCAACAACCGTCCCGACTGGATCGACATCCCGGCGAGGGGCATCCTCGACCTGCTTGGAAAGGCGTCGTGAGCCTCGCTTCTGGCAGCGCCGCTCACAACCTCGCACGGTTCTGGGGGGTGGAGATCTCGTACCAGAACAACCAGGGAACTTTCATCGAAGCTCACGACGACGCTCTGCTCGCAGTCCTTTCCGCCATGGCTGGAGAGGAGATCTCCAATTCCCGGGACGCCCAGACGACTCTGGAATACGCCAAACGCGAGCGGGCGGACAGGATCCTCGAGCCGGTGGTCGTACATCGTGCCGGCGCCCCGACCATCTCTACCGTCACCCTCGGTGCGGGCGTCGACACCAAACAGGTTCACGTCACCCTTCGGATGGAAGATGGGGAGGAATGGCGTTCCACTCTCGCAGAAACCGCGGTCGCGATTTCCCCATCGGTCGGGGATGCCGAAGGGATAGTTCGTTACCGGTTCACTGCGGCGCCCGAGCAGACTCCTCCGGGCTACCACCTTCTCAGTGTGGAGTTGCCAGATCGTTCAGCTGAGGCTCTCTTGATCGCGGCCCCGGCACGTTGCCCAGTGCCAGAACGCTCCTGGGGCTCGTTCCTGCCGCTCTATGCGTTACGCCCTGAATCGGGAGACTGGGGCATCGGGTCGTTCCTCAACCTCGGCGACATGGCGGATCTGACCGTCACCCACGGAGCCGGCTTCGTCGGAACGCTTCCGCTTCTGTCCCCGTTCATCGATCCGGAAAAGGGTTATCTGGGCCCGTACGTACCGGAGAGCAAGCTCGCTTGGAACGAGGCGTACATCGACGTGCCGTCGATTGCGGAGCTCGCCAACTCAGACGAGTTCGCTTCAAAGTCGAGGAGCATCCTCGAATCGGTGGGTCTGACCGACGAGCTCGCCGTGTTGAGCGGTCTCGAACTAGCCGACCTCGAAGCCGTACTGCGGCTGAAGCGACCGATTCTCGAATTGCTGGCGCGGTCTATCTCGGGTGCGACCAATCAACGTCGCTCGGCGTTCGAAGAATTCATCCGGCTGCATCCCCATCTGGTGGAACGTGCCCGCTTCAAGGCGGCATGCGATCATCATGGCGCACACTGGCGATCCTGGCCGGAGGCGGCACCCCGATCTCTTCCGTCTGGGTCCATTGGCGAAGACCTGGTCGCCTATCACCTCTACGTGCAATGGATAGCCGATCAACAGCTCGAGGAGGAGTGTGGCGATCGTCTCTACCTCGACGTGCCGATCGGGGTGCATCCCTCCGGGTTCGACACCTGGTGGGAACCCGATTCATTCGTGTCGAAGGTGAGTGGAGGTGCGCCTCCGGACGCATTCTTCGCGGGCGGCCAGTCCTGGGGATTTCCACCTCTTCACCCGCACAACCTTCGGCATCGCCGGTACGGCTATTTCATCTCGAGCATGAGGCACGTCATGACACGCGCGTCTGTTGTGCGGATCGATCACGTGATGGGTCTGCATCGCCTGTATTGGGTCCCCGACGGGACAGACGCAAGACACGGGGTGTACGTCAAGTACAACGCAGATGAGCTTCACGCCATCATCGTGCTCGAGTCGACCAGAGCGGGCTGCGCGGTGGTGGGCGAGGACCTGGGCACAGTGCCGGGCGAGGTGAGGCGATCCATGGATCGCGACGGCATGTTGTCGTCATTCGTCTTCCAGTTCTCCTCGAGCACCGAGAACCCCCTCCCGGAGCCGTCTGATCATCAGATCGCCACCTTCGGGACCCACGATCTGCCAACCTTCTCCGGCTACTGGTCCGGTCTGGATATCGACGAGAGACGAGAGTCGGGACTGATCGATGCTGCACAGGCACAGTCGGACACAACAGACCGCGCCGAATGGAGATCGGCTCTCTCGGAGAGCCTCGGGCTCGACGCGACGACCAGCGATGTGACGTCGGGCGCTCTCAAAGGAGTGCTCGTGCACCTGTCTCGGAGCCCCGCCCCACTGATGATGTTCGACGTCGAAGACCTGTGGCTCGAACCAGAGCAACAGAACCATCCGGGGAGCGGCCCGGAGGCAGGCAACTTCAAGCGGCGGGCCTCTCACAGCCTGGCGACGCTCCGTGACCCCCGGGTCGAGGGACTCATGGACGCCCTGACCGCAGCCAGGTCCGGACCCGAGGTACTCATATCTGAAAGCACCGGAGCACAGTCATGACCAGATCAGCGGGCCCGCAGGCCACAGTCACCCTCTTGAGCGACGACGATCTTTACCTGTTCAACGAGGGGACCCATCGCGACCTTGCCGACAAGCTCGGCGCCCACCGGATCAGGGTCCCGGAAGACATCGGGACGTACTTCGCAGTGTGGGCGCCTAACGCTAAAAGCGTGTCGGTGATCGGAGACTTCAACCATTGGCAGCAGGGGGTGGACCTCCTGGTTCCCCGGGCAACGTCGGGGATCTGGGAAGGGGCTGTCGGAAGCGCTCGACACGGTCAGATCTACAAGTACGCCATCACCACACAAGAAGGAGAGGTCCTGGAAAAGGCCGATCCTTATTCCACTCGATACGAGATTCCGCCCCGGACCGGCTCCCAGATCTGGGAAATCGATTACAGGTGGAACGACGACGCGTGGATGACAGGCCGCGGATCGCGCATCGCCATGAACGCCCCGGTCTCGGTCTACGAGGTCCACCTGGGCTCATGGATTCGCGACCCCAGCCAGCCAGACAGGCTTCTCACCTATTTCGAGATCGCCCCGCGGCTCGTCGAGCATGTCCGCAACACGGGCTTCACCCACGTCGAGCTGCTTCCTTTGACCGAGCATCCCTTCTACGGCTCGTGGGGGTACCAGGCAACGGGGTACTTTGCAGCCTCGAGCCGGTACGGGGCCCCGGAAGACCTGATGCGACTGATCGACGAGCTCCATCAGGCCGGAATTGGAGTCCTGCTCGATTGGGTGCCTTCACACTTTCCGAGCGATGCGTTCGCTCTCGCCCGGTTCGACGGCACTCATCTATACGAGCATGCCGATCCGCAACTCGGAGTCCATCCCGACTGGAACAGTCTCGTCTTCAACTACGGCCGTCACGAGGTGAGGAGCTTCCTTGCCTCGTCCGCTCAGCACTGGTTGTCGACTTATCACGTCGACGGACTGCGATTCGATGCTGTCGCTTCAATGCTCTACAGGGACTATTCACGCAAGCAAGGGGAGTGGCTGCCCAACCGCTACGGGGGACGTGAGAATCTCGAGGCGATCGACTTCTTACGCGGACTCAATGTCGGTATCTACGCCGATCATCCCGACATTCATACGATTGCGGAGGAGTCGACGGCTTGGCCCGGAGTGTCCAGACCGGTTCAGTCTGGCGGCTTGGGCTTCGGATACAAGTGGGACATGGGCTGGATGCACGACACGCTCCAGTTCATCGATCGCAACCCCATACACAGGCAGTGGCATTTCGACGAACTGACCTTCAGAAACGTGTACGCCTTCAGCGAAAACTTCATGCTCCCGCTGTCACACGACGAGGCAGTGCACGGCAAGGGATCCCTCCTCACCAAGATGCCAGGGGACGATTGGCAGCAGTTCGCCAATCTTCGCCTGCTTCTCGGGTATCAGTTCACGATCCCGGGGAAGAAGCTGTTGTTCATGGGCTCGGAGTTCGCTCAGCGAGCGGAATGGAAGCACGACTCCTCGCTCGATTGGCACCTCGTGGACAGCCCTCCACACGCAGGGGTCTTGAGATGGGTAACCGACCTCAACCGCGCGTACCGCACTGAAACGGCTCTGCACGAACGTGACTGCGACCCCATTGGCTATGAGCAGACGACGATCGATCCGGCGTCCGGGATATTCAGCTTCATGAGGCTCGACGATCACGGTGGCCGGATCCTGATCGTGTGCAATCTGACGCCGGTTCCCCGCTACGACGTAGAGATTGCTGTTCCGGTTGAGGGTTTCTGGACAGAGATCCTGAACAGTGACGCCCCCATTTACGGCGGAGCTGGGATAGGAAACCTTGCCGCCGCTGTCGCCTCTGCGCCTCGGCCGGGCTCATGGTCGAGCGTGCGCGTCACGGCGCCTCCCCTGGGATGTTGTCTGTTCCGTCACGAAATCCGATCCTGACAGGGATCGTCTGCACCGATCAGACACGACAACATGACTACGGCCAACACATATTCCGCCCCAGGCGGAGCGCGATACATCGACATGCCTCCTCTCGGGGCTGCCGCACTCGACTCGGGAACCACGAGCTTCAGGGTCTGGGCGCCAGATACCTCTGAGGTGAGGGTCCATATAACGGAGCCCGAGGAGCGCTGGGAGACGCTCGAGAAGGTCGAGGCCGGCTATCACTACATCGAACTTGCCGGCGTTTCGGACGGTGCGCTGTACAGATTCGTGATGCCCGACGGGTCAGAGCTCGCCGATCCGGCCTCGCGGTCACAGCCCCGGGGCGTGCACGGAGAGTCCGAAGTATTCGACGCATCTTCTCTCCGTTGGAACGACGGCGGATTCGACCCTCTGCCGTGGTGGCGGTGGGTCATCTACGAGATGCACACGGGGACCTTCTCCCAAGATGGGACCTTCGATGCCGCAGTGGTGCAGTTGGACCACCTCGTCGAGCTCGGAGCCAACGCCGTAGAGGTCATGCCGGTCGCGCAGTTCCCAGGTCGGCGCAACTGGGGCTACGACGGAGTTTTTCCTTTCGCCGTTCAGGACTCTTACGGCGGGCCGAAGGCATTCCAGCGGTTCGTCGATGCTGCGCATCAGGTCGGCCTGGCGGTGATTCTCGACGTCGTCTACAACCACCTCGGCCCCGAAGGAAACATCTTCGGCTCGTTCGGCCCGTACTTCACCGACCGGTACCGGACCCCATGGGGACCCGCCGTCAACTTCGACGGCGATTTCTCCGACGAAGTCCGCCGTTTCTTCGTGACCAATGCGCTGTGGTGGTTCTCCGCGTTCCACGTCGACGCACTGAGGCTCGATGCCGTACACAGCATCTTCGACACCACCGCCCGGCCGTTTCTCCTCGAGTTGGGCGAAGCAACCGACGAGCTGGCAACGCGCTCAAATAGACCGCTTCACCTGATCGCAGAGAGCGCAGACAACAATCCCAAGTTGGTCACGCCGGCTTCCGAAGGAGGGACGGGGATCGGCGCGCAATGGAACGACGACTTCCATCATGCGCTCCACGCGGCAGTAACCGGCGAGCGGTTCGGTTACTACGCGGACTTCGGCACGCTCGACCAGCTTGCACGCTCCATCTCAGAAGGATTTGTCCTTCAAGGTCAATACTCCGAACATCGCAAGCGACACCATGGAGCTTCTTCTGTGGGTATCGCTCCTGACAGGTTGGTCATCTTCGACCAGAACCACGACCAGATCGGCAACAGACCGCGCGGCGAACGGCTGTCTCAATACCTGGACGTGGAGAAACTGAGGTTGTGCGCCGCGGTTCTCCTGTTGTCACCCGGCGTCCCGATGCTCTTCATGGGTGAGGAGTACGCAGAGGATGCCCCGTTCCCGTATTTCGTCGACCACGACGATCCAGACCTTTTGGAGGCCGTGCGCCGCGGACGAACAGCCGAGATGATGAGCCTCGGTCTCGACGAAGAGCCTCTGGATCCGATCGACCCGGCAACATTTCAGATGGCTCGGTTGGACCTCGGTCTCGTCGCCGAGGGAGATCATGCGCGAGTCTGGAATACCTACAGGGGACTTCTCGCCACGAGAACCTCGCACCCCGTGCTCGGGCGGGCGCACAGGTTCGGAAACGTCGCTGATGTCTGTTCTCCGGGCGTCCTGCGGATGGTCAGAAGAGCGTGGAGCGGACCCGAGCAGTTGGTCGCATTCTTCAATTTCAGTTCAGAAGCCGCCCGCATCGTGGCTCCCCGCACCCAGGCTCTTTGGCGCAAGGTGATAGACAGCGCATCTCCGGAGCTGGGAGGAACGGGGGACACGCTGCCAGAGAAGCTCAATCCTGACGACCACACCACGATCGGCGCATCGGGCTTCTGCGCCTACGGGAGCTGACAGTGCGGGTCTGGCCGGGAACACCACATCCCCTGGGTGCCACGTGGGACGGCGAAGGAGTCAACTTCGCCCTTTTCTCAGAGAACGCCACAGGGGTAGAGCTGTGCCTGTTCGACGATCCCGAGGATCCGAACGAGTCGACAAACATCACCATGCCGGAGGCGACCGACCGCGTATGGCACGCCTATCTGCCCGACGCCAGACCAGGATGCGCCTATGGATACAGGGTGAGCGGTCCGTACGCCCCAGAGGAAGGCCATAGATTCAACCCGGCCAAGCTGCTGATCGATCCCTACGCGAAAGCCGTCACCGGCGCGATCCAGTGGAGTGACGAAGTCTTCGGATACAAGCTCGGTTCCCCCGAAGCGGATCTGGAACGAGACGACCGCGACTCAGCTCCGGTGATGCCCAGGTCTCTGGTCATCGACCCCGCGTTCACCTGGGGAGACGATCGGCCTCCGCGAACCCCGTGGAACCGCACCGTCATATACGAGTGCCACGTGAAGGGGATGACCGTGCGTCACCCCGGAGTGCCCGAGGGGCTACGCGGCACCTTCCTCGGCCTGTCTTCTGATGCAGTGATCGACCACCTTCTTTCCCTCGGGATCACTGCTGTCGAGTTGATGCCCGTTCACCATTTCGTTCCCGAGCACCATCTCATCGAGCGGGGTCTCACCAACTACTGGGGATACAACTCGATCGCCTTCTTCGCCCCTCACGTCTCGTATGCCACCGGGCGGATGGGACAACAGGTCACCGAGTTCAAGTCGATGATCAAGACCCTTCACCGGGCCGGCATCGAGGTGATACTCGACGTCGTCTACAACCACACCGCGGAAGGAAACGAGCTGGGTCCGACCCTTTCCCTAAGGGGCATCGACAACTCGGTCTACTACCGGCTGAATCCCGAAACTCCGAGATATCACATCGACTACACCGGGACGGGCAACAGCCTGAACATCGTCCACCCGCGAACCATGGCGCTGATCATGGACAGTCTGCGGTACTGGGTCACCGACATGCATGTGGACGGGTTCCGTTTCGATCTGGCGCCGGTCTTGGTCAGGAGTCTGGACAACGAGCACACCAGTCCCTTCTTCGAGATCATCCAGCAGGACCCGGTGCTCTCGCAGGTGAAGCTGATCGCCGAGCCCTGGGACGTCGGTCCTGACGGCTATCAGCTCGGGCGTTTCCCGAGAGGTTGGGCCGAATGGAACGGCGCTTTCCGAGACAACGTCAGGCGATTCTGGCGCGGGGACCCCGGCCAGGTCCCTGAGCTCGCATCGCGGCTCACGGGATCGAGCGACATCTTCGCGGCCTCCGGCAGGCGCACTTACGCGAGCGTCAATTTCGTCACTTGCCATGACGGTTTCACCCTGAGCGACGTCGTCGGCTTCGACCATAAGCACAACGAAGCAAACGGCGAGGACAACACCGACGGTACCGACGACAACTACAGCAGGAACTGGGGCACCGAAGGAACCACGCACTCGGTGCGGATCCAACGCATGCGCGAGAGGAACAAACGGAACATGCTCGCAACCATGTTCTTCTCCCAGGGCGTCAGGATGATGCTCGGCGGCGACGAAATCGGGCGCAGTCAGGAGGGCAACAACAACGCCTACTGCCAGGACAACCCGATCAGCTGGTTCGAATGGAATCTCGACGAGTCCGCGCACGACCTTTACGACTTCACCCGCGATCTGGTCGCCATCGTGAACAGCAACCCGGTGCTTCGAAGGAGGGACTTCTTCACCGGCAAGCCGATCACCCCGGACGGGAGAAGGGATGTCACCTGGATCCGTGCCGACGGTCAGGAGTTCACCGACGAGGACTGGAAGGACCCGGAGCTGAGAACGCTGGGAGTCATGCTGCTCGGGAAGGCAACCGACGAGGTGGACGAGCGGGGGAGAGCAATGTACGGCGAAACCCTTCTGCTGTTGCTCAACGGTGGTGTGCGGTCACGCCTATACACGCTCCCGAAGCTCGACACGGCGGGGATCTGGGACGAGTTGCTCAACACCGCTCGACCAGGCCAGCGCCTCGTGCGCCAGCCGACGGTCAACCTGACCTCCCACTCGCTGATACTTCTTCGCCACCGCCAGCACATCCAAACATGACCGACGGTCGGCCGGGTCTCGGCTCGACGTACCGCCTGCAACTGAATGGCTTCGGCTTCGCCCGCGCTGCCGAGATTGTCGAGTACCTCGGGCACCTTGGGATCGAGACCCTCTACCTTTCGCCGATCACCAAAGCCGCTTCGGGCTCGACCCACGGATACGACGTTGTCGACCCGACGGTGCTCGATCCTGCTCTCGGAACCGCAGCTGAATTCGAACATCTGCTGGCCCGCGTGGAAGACGCGGGAATGCGCGTTCTTATCGACATAGTCCCCAACCACATGTCGACATCGACTGAGAACCGGTGGTGGCGGGACGTCCTTCGCCTCGGTGTCGCCTCCCCATTCGCCACCTTCTTCGACATCGACTGGAATGCCGCTGAGGGCAAGGTCATCCTTCCCGTTCTCGGAGAGCCGGTCGCCGACGCGATCGCTGACGGCACCCTCGTGGTCGAGACCCCCGACTCCGACAGCGGTGAAGCAGCCGACCAAGTGCTCCAGTACGGCGACCTCCGGCTTCCGCTCGCACCAGGGACCTCGTCCGGCGACGTCGAACGGGTCCTGGAGTGCCAGCACTACAGGCTGCTCCCGTGGAAGACGGGGCGATTCGAGATCAACTACCGGCGCTTTTTCGACATCGATGGACTGGTCGGTGTGCGCGTGGAGGATCCCGAGGTGTACTCGGCCACTCACGCCTTTCTCCTCTCAGTGGCCGGCGACTCCCGAGTGGCCGGGGTGCGGGTCGACCACATCGACGGACTCTTCGATCCGACCTCCTATTTGCGTCGTCTGCGAAGCGATCTGTCCGCCTTCACCGATGGACCTCCCAAAGCCCTTCTGATCGAGAAGATCCTGGCGCGTGACGAGACGCTCCATCCGGACTTCGAGACCGAAGGGACTACCGGATACGAGTTCGCCGACGTGGCAGTAGCTGTCCTGACCGATGCGCTCGGAAGCGCAGACATCTCCCTCGTGCAAGGTGGTGGAGAATTCTCCGAGCTCAAGACCGGCGCTCGACGCGAAATGCTCGAGGACACCTTCCGGGGTGAGCTGAATCGGCTGACTACGGGCTTCGAGGCGGAGCTCGACGCGACCCAGAAGGCGGACCGTTCTGACGGGATTCGTTCGGCCCTCATGGAGCTGACGACATGGCTTGATGTCTACAGGACGTACCTGTCGAGCGAACCGTGCGCAGAAGACGTTGCTCGCATCGACTCTGCGGCCAGGCGGGCGCGAGCAGCAATCGGTACGGATCCTCCAAGTGCCCTCGACGAAGTCGTGGAGGCAACGCTTTCCAAGGAAGCTCCCGCCAACGCTCCGGCTCGGGCAAGGTGGCAACAGCTGTCGTCCGCGATTGCCGCCAAAGGAGGGGAGGACACCGCCCTCTATCGATTCTGTGGCCTCTTGTCTTGCGCCGACGTGGGAAGCGATCCGGCCTTCGGTTCAGTTTCAGTCGAAGGGTTCCATCGCGCGATGACCGAAAGGTCCATTCATCACCCTGAAGCTTTGAACGCCACCTCCACCCACGACTCGAAACGGAGCGAGGACGTGCGCGCCAGGCTCGCAGTCCTCAGCGAGATCCCCGATCGTTGGAACGAGCTGTGTTCGGATTGGCGCGCGAAAAATGCCGGAGGACCCGGTCTCCCTGCGTACCTCGAGGCCGCGCTCTTTCAAGGCATCCTCGGCATCTGGCCGACGCTCGAATATGACGCAGATGACATCGCGGAACGGATCGACGAGTACCTGGTGAAAGCGGCACGCGAGGCGAAGGTCGACACCTCATGGGTCGATCCAGACACGAACTTCGAAAAGACCCTGCTCGGATTGGCCGATCGACTGCTCAGATCACCTCAGGATCAATTCCGGAGATCGATGTCGACGCTCGTCGAGGAAATAGGGCCTGCGTCGGTCACGAACTCGCTTGCCCTGACTCTCCTCAAGATCGCCGCCCCCGGGGTGCCCGACGTCTATCAGGGCACCGAGTCGGTGAGGCCCTTGTTGGTCGACCCGGACAACCGGCGGCCGGTCAATTTCGTGCACCTGGAACGGGCGCTGGCCGGTCTGCCCGCGGCCGGAGACGAACTCGGGATCGCTTCAAACGTTGCCCGGTGGAGGGACGGAACGATCAAGACCTTCGTGACCCGATCGGCGCTCACGGCCCGCCGCGCAGAACGAGAACTTTTCGAGGCCGGGGACTACATCGCTGTAGAGGCACTCGGTGAGCGAGCCCGGAACATCGTCGCGTTCGCCCGCCGTCACAACGGGGCCACGGCCCTGGTCGTGATTCCACGACTGCCGTTTCAGGTCGCAGGTCCCGGAACGATGCCGATCGGCCAGGCCTGGGGAGACACGTCAATCGTTACTCCTGCGGGGTTCCCTTCCGAGATCCAAGACGTCTTTTCCCTCCGGAAGTTCCGAACCGGCCCGACGATGCGGGTCTCCGACCTGCTTTCACTACTGCCTATGACACTCGCGGTCGGCCGCTCCGATCCCTGATCGAAGGCTGATCCCCCACTTTTCTTCCCTACTGCAATGATTCTTTTTCGTCTCGGAACGTGACGTGGCGGTCACAAATGAATACGCTCTGCGCCGATGCGGTTCCGAGGCGGAAGGGACACCCAAAGGGAAGGTTGCCAGGCAGATGGCGCTGTGCGGGTGGGGTTTGACGAGCACGCCTCGTTCTACATGGACGCCTATCGCTCGTATCAGACCGCGATGGCGCTGCTGCGGGAGTGCCCGCCTGAGTCCGAGGTAGACCTCGCGAACCAGAGGGCCAAACTGTTCACGCATCGGGTCCGCGCCCGTTGGGCACTTGCGGTCAGGGGAGCGGAGTCTGTTCCCTTTGCCGTCGAGATGCTCAAAGGCTTCGATCTGGAAGAACGCGAAGACGGAAGGGGCATACTCAGTCGGATCGGTGACGACGACCGGGTCATCGACACCCTCAACGTGGCCCTGAGTCACGCAAGCAGCAGGGAGGAATTCGAAAGTCTGACGGTCGCACTCGGAGCAACCGGAAATCTCAAGGCCACTCCTGTACTGATCCGGATCCTGCGCCACCCGGATACCGACGAATCCACCAGATCTGCGGCGATGATGAGTATCGGCCGCATCGCCAAACGTCGCTTCGACCACGCTCTGGATCCGCAAGCTGCTCTTCAGGGCTGGCTGGATGCGAACGGATACAGGTCCCTTGTTGTGTACGGCCGTGCCGATCTACAGACTGCCGACGAATCGTCTGCGCCGGAGCAGCCGGCGGCAGAGCTGTTCGACGACACCCAGATCGAGCTCAGCTCCTGACTGGATTCTGTTCATGGCCCGTCAGCGGGCGGGGCCGAACTCCCTGAGGTTGATCAGCCACACGTAGACCGTCACGTCTCCGGATCGCAACACCGACGACCTCAGCAAGACAGGGTCGAAATCGGAAAGAGCCTTCTCCGAAGCCTCCGGTGAACCCCCCGTCGTGTTGAGCAGCAACAGCTCAGCGGGGCGACGCGAATCGAGCATCTGCACATCGGCACTGGTGAGGTCCGGGGGTCCAGAGGGAAGGGTGTTGAAGTCGTAGTGATACATGCCGGTGGGGGTGAGCAGCGTCGGTTCCTCAGAGGGCGGCCACCACATCAGGAGCTGTTCGTTTCGATAGGTGGCGTTTCCGACGAAGCCCGGAAGCTCAGTGGAGATCTTGTAGATGTCGACCAGGTTGCCGGCGCTTGTGCCGAGGGCGGTCGAATAAGCAGGAGCGGGATCCTTGGTCCAGTTCAAATATGGATCTCGTAGGACCGGGTCGGCGGAAAGGTACAGAGCGCCGCCACAGATGATGACGATCGCGGCCACTACCGAGACCATCACCGTTATCCGGTTCGGAGCTAACGGAGCAAGCCTTCCGAGAACGGCGCCGCACAACACGACGAACGCGAGGAAGATGCCGAAGCCGATCCACTTGTAGGCGGGTTCTCGTGGTGCTGCTTCATAAACGAGCGGAACCGCAAGCACGACAACCGCGGGCACCCATCGAAAAAGTCCACCGCGTTCGAACAGTGGCTTTGAGAACTCGGAGATCGAAACCGCGAGAGTGAGTACCACCGATCCCCAAAGGGTCGAGGAGAAGTAATGCTCCTCGAGGGTTTCCACATTCCCGAAGAATTGGAGGTAGGCGAAGAGCAGGGTCTGTGCTGCACAGGTGACCCCCACGAGCAGTTGCGCGGTGGGGATGGTGCTGATCTTTCTGGCGAAAACGACCACCCAGGCTGCGAGGATCGCCGGTGGGACCAGCAGGTACGGCAAGTAGTCGAGCCACTTCCACCCTTTGGCGTGCCATGAGGCGACCTGCGCCGGCGTGCTCAGGTACTTGTAGGCATCCCAGGTGGGGGTGATGAAGTTGTATTGGCCTATCCCGATCCCCGATGCGACGCTCAGACCGCCTGTCACCACGAGCGCGGTTACACCCATCACCACGATGTCGCTCAGGATGTTCATGCGCTCGCGGATCAACCGGACCACCAGATATACGAAGAGCGTGACGACGACGAGCGGAACCGAAACCG
>JBAPRR010000424.1:0-10022 GCA_049281195.1 Acidimicrobiales bacterium | reverse complement strand
GGTGAGACGATGCCGGATCCACCACCAGCTGAGTGAGCCGAGCAGCGCCGCGGCACCGACGAAGATCAGGGTCTCGTAGATCTGGAACGGCCAGTAGCGGTTGGCCGGTTGATAAACGACCGCAACGTGCAGATACCCACTTAACTTGTGGATGCAGTCCTGGAACTGCTGGTTGGCTTTACCCGCTGACTGAACGACCGAACTACTTCCGCCCAAGGGTCGATTCGAGACCGCGCCCTGGCCCCCAGGAGGACCCCCGAGCCCCGGGCACGCATTTTCGAGAAATTGGGTCGAAGGAAGCCTGCCCGAACTGTTGACGACGCTCACCGAGTTCACCAATGCGTTCGGGAGGTTCACCGGTGGCGCGGACACTTGAACCCCGCCTCCTACCCCGGAGGTGAAGCCGATGCCCTGAGAGAGGTTCAAAGGCAGACTCGCGTGGACCGGGGACCCGAGGTTGGGCCTGACCCAGAAGGACACTGCCAACCGCGCAGCGATGAACCCGAACAGTGCGACGGCCATCGCCGGAAGGGTGCGGCGGAATATGACCCCGGCGGTCACGCCGAGGGCGAATGCAAATGCGGCGTAACCGAACGGGACAATTCCGTGGGTCCCGAAAGCGCCCGGTGAGAAGCGGTTCTGGTTCGCCGTGTCTATCGGATTCAGCCACCACGTCGTCATCAGACCCAACAGACCGCCGACGAGCATGCTGGCGAAACCGACCACAGCGAGCTTGATCACGAGCCAGCGGGTTCTCGTGACGCTCTGGGTCCATGCCAGGCGGAAAGTCCCGGTCTCGAGTTCGCGCGCTATCAGAGGAGCGCCGAAAAATATTCCGATCAATGCCGGCACGACCAATGTCAGAACGGAGAGAGCCGTTTGAATGTTCTCGTAGGTGCTGGTGACCGGATTCTGACCCGTCGAGCAGTCATTGTCGGCCTTGCACTTCAGGAAAGCGTCGTTGATGTGAACGAGGTGTGGTCCAGTAATGGCGAGGGCGATGGCGATGACGATGAGTGCGCCGAAGCCGACTATGGACTCGCTACGGAACTGACGAACGCTAAGACGGATCACTTCATGACCTCCACCAGTTTTGGCGTTGTGCGGGGGGAATCCTGCGCCCGTCCCATGTAGGCCAGAACAAGATCCTCGAGCGTCACTTTCTCGACGCTCCAACTGGGGTCCAGGATCGGATCCGTGGTCCGGATGAGCATGGTGGTCTGGCGCTCGGTTCCGCTCGACTCGATCACCTGTTGGTTTCGGGGCATCTGCGAAGGATCCCGCCTCGGCCCGGTTACCAGATGATGCGTAGCTAGCAGGTCGTCGATCTCACCTGATACCTGCACCTGTGAGTTGACCAGAACGATCAGGTAATCGCACACCCTTTCGAGATCGGCGACCAGGTGCGAGGACAGGACGACGGTCACCCCCTGCTCGGCGACCACCTCCATCAGGACCTTCAAAAAGTCCCGCCGCGCCAGAGGGTCGAGGCTGGCGACCGGCTCGTCGAGTATCAACAGCTCCGGCCTCTTCGCAATTGCAAGGGTCAGTGCCAGTTGCGCGCGCTGACCGCCCGACAACTTGCCCGCTTTCTGATCGGGATCGAGACCCAGCTGATCTATGCGCTTGCGTGCGACCTCGTTGTCCCAGCGCGGGTTGGTCCAAGCACCGAACTTCAAATGATCGGCGATAGTCATGCCCGCGTAGGTGGGCGTGTTCTGTGCCACGAACCCCACGCTCGCGAGTTGCGCCGGACTTCCCGAAGGCTTCGCTCCCAGCACCTCGATTGTTCCCGACGACGGTGCCAGCAGTCCCACCGAAAGGTGGAGCAGTGTCGTCTTGCCTGCGCCGTTCGGGCCTACCAAACCGACTACTTGTCCTTCAGGGACGGAGAGTGTGCAGTCGGTGAGGGCCCACTTTCTTCCGTACCGCTTGCCGAGGCGCTCGGTTTCGATGACGCTCTTCACGCTACGCCCTGCTCGGACGCGGAACGAAAGGAGTCGCGAAACAGTGCCTCGATGCTCTCGTCGTCGAGTCCGGCGCGGCGCGCTTTGCTCAACCAACGCACGAGGTCCTGACGAAGCGGACCGTGGGCCGCGAGCGATCCATCGCTCAACGTTGCGGTCACAAATGTCCCGATCCCCGGACGCGCCGAAACGAGGCCGTCGTGCTCGAGCTCTCTGTATGCCTTCAAGACCGTGTTGGGGTTGATGGCGAGATGACCGACTACGTCCTTCACGGTCGGGAGCTGGTCTCCCACTCTCAACATCCCGAGGCGAAGAGCTCTGCGCACCTGCTGGACGATCTGCATGTACGGAGAGACCCCCGAGGTGCCGTCCAGGTGGAACTCGATCATCGTGGCTCCTATTTAACTAGTCAGCTAGTTAATTATGCCGCCACGAACCTGTGAGTCAAGTCGACCGGGCAGAAACTTTGGGTTCCAGCCTGTCGATCTGTTCGGATGTCGTTCGTATAAGAGGCGAGCGGAGCCGCTGCGGCCTCGGAGGTGTCCCTATGAAGCAATACCTGCTCGACCACCCTTCCTGTCGAGGTACGGCCCTTCCAGAGTGGAGCCCAAGTTCACTGACCGGTCGAGGTGCCCCCGCAGTGAGGTTCCGCACCTAATCGGAAAGTCGCAACAGCAGCCGGCATAGATATGCGCTTACGTAACCCAGACCGGTCGCAACGGCAACCCTCTGAAAGGTTCCGCCCCGTCGCCCCAATCGGCTCAGTTCGGGCCGCCCGGCCTCGCTGAACCCCCTACCGGAAACCGTCGCCGCGGCGATCGAGCACACGCCTACGCCGAGCGACATCCGTGACAACTTCCTGAATCCGGTGGCGCTGAATCTGCGTGCGCCGATGAAACAGACAATCGGCATTCCCGTGAACACGGGAACTGCGAATGCCACGTGCAGGGCGCCGGTCCGCGTCGGCTTCTGACCCTGGTCCTGTCCTTCTTCATACGCTCTTGCTTCGATGATGTCGGTCGGGAAGATCCCGGCTCCCAACAACCCCACTCCGACGGCACCAATGGCTGGTGGGATGGATCGGGTCCCGATCATCGACGCACCTTCAGCGGCCAGTGCCCGGCGCGCGCCGAGAGCAGAAGCGCACAACAACGCTCCCGAAACCACAAAGTTGGCCGTCTGCGCCCCGCCGCCCGGTCCGCGCACGATCATGCTCACCGGGTCCCGTCGGGGGTCGTATCCGTGGACCATCTGCCTGCGCCCGGCAGCCGCGTACCCGGCTATGAAGAGTGGTGCGGCGACGGACCCACAGGCAAGGAGAGCGCGCGAAGAGGACTCAGGTCGTTTCTTCGGTTCTACCGACGAGTTCCTGCAGGTCCGCATGCGTCAGGTTGCCAGAGAATCGCGGTTCCCGCCTTGCCAGAAGCGCTTCTGTCGCCTGCTTGGCCGCGGTCAGGGCCGCGAGCGCGATCAGTCCGCCCACAGAGATCCTTCGTACTCCCGCCGATGCCAACTCGTCGATGGTGGCACCTCTACCGGGGGACAGGAGAGCGTTAACGGGAAGTGGCGACGCTTGCACAATCCTCTTCATCACCTCGAGGTCCGCGACCCCGGGTACGAAAAGACAATCTCCACCGGCGGCCGCGTAACGGCCCGCTCTCTCGATAACCATGTCCTCGTGCTCTTCGGGCTCACCGATCCCGGCCAGGAACACGTCCGTTCTCACGTTCAGGGTGAAAGTGATGCCCGAGTGGTCGGCGGCTTGTCGCGCCGCGGCAATGCGTGCGCATTGCCTATCAATGGAGATGAGAGAAGGCTCTGCGCTCCGTCCGCCGGGAATCCATTGCCGGTCTTCCAGGTTGGCTCCTACCGCTCCTGCATCGATCACCGCTTTGATGGTTTCCGCCACGTCATCCGGAGACGGTCCGTAACCGGACTCGATGTCCGCGGTCACCGGCACAACGACTGCTGAGGCGATGCGTCCGACCACCGGAATCACGTCCGCCCTGGTCATGTTCTCGCCGTCCGCTCGCCCGAGGGACCAGGAGATCCCGCTGCTTGTCGTGGCGATCGCCTCGACACCCGATGACTCGATGACCGCGGCGCTCGCGGCGTCCCAGGCGTTCGGTATGACGAAGGAACCCTGCTCGTGCAACTTGCGGAACCTGTCGCCATTCGCTGCTTGGTTCGTTTTGTTCATCGCCTAGAGGCTTACAGACGAGAGCCGCCTTGTCTGGCGGGAAACGGACCTCTCCGTCATCGTGGTCAAGCTGCCGACGTCAGTGACAACGTCGGATCCAGATAGGACGTGGCCCGTTGGACTGCTGAGCACAGATCCATCTCCGCGCCTCGGTTGTACACAGGACCGGTTCCGTCCTTCAGGAGCCCGATGGCCATGGCGACGCCTCGAGCGGGCGAGGGCACCCCATTGGCCAGACGACCGAGCATCGCCTCTATCGAACCCTCCGCTTCGATCACCTGTTCGCGGCGTATCGGTATGGGGCGCAGACTCGTGGTTGCCGGGACCCTGTGCGCCCTGTCAACCAGCCCGCGCCAGTCCCGAACGAGCGAGCCCAGCGTGTCGGGCTCCACCAAGCGGCTGGCCCTGGCTGCCAGCACCGGTTTCGATTCGGGCGGGGCACCGGAGGCCAACTTGCGGTCAAGAGTGCCAGCCATCAACCGAGCCATGGCTCGGAGCCACCAGCTGTTGGTCCGCAATAACAGGCGGTCGGGGTGTGCTGGATCCGCGACCAGGATCGTTTTGCTCTCGTCAGGTCTCGTGGTCTTCGACCCGGTAGGGCCGCTCACGGTGGTTTTCTTCATGTACCAATCATCGGCGTTCTGCTGTCCGGCCGAAAGTGGCATAATTGTCCCCATGCGCGACAAAGCTGCCAATCGAGCAACAAAAGCGAAAGCCCCCCGCTCGGTTGCCGTACTGGTCTACGAAGGTGTGGCGCCGTTCGAGCTCGGGGTGGCGTGCGACGTGTTCAGCAATGAGAGCGTGACGCTCGACGGTGTGCCCCTTTACCGGCTCTTTGTCTGTTCTGTCGATGGTGAGCCGGTCGACACAGACGTCGGATTCAAGATCTCGCCCAGCGACGGGCTCGACAAGTTGAGGCGCGCCGACACCATCGTGCTCACTCCGACCGAACTGGTTGACCAGATTCCTGATCGCGTCTTCGACGAGATCAGAAAAGCTCACGTGCGCGGCTGTCGCATCCTGTCTCTGTGCACCGGGGCGTTCGTTCTGGCGCGTTCGGGCCTTTTGGACGGGCGGCGCGCCACGACGCACTGGTCCGAGTGCGATGAGCTTTCGCGCCGGCACCCCGAGGTATCGGTGGACCCGGACGTGCTGTTCGTCGACGAAGGCGACATCCTGACGTCAGCCGGGAGCGCCGCGAGCATCGATCTCTGCCTGCATGTCGTTCGCAGCGACTACGGCTCGGAGATCGCCACCCAGATGGCGAGAGAGCTGGTGGTCGCGCCGCAGCGAGACGGCGGCCAAGCTCAGTTCATAGACCGCCCGCTGCCTGCAGTAGACAGCTCGAACCTCTTCGCCGACACGATCGCCTGGGCTCAGGAACACCTCGACGATCCTCTGACGGTCAACGATCTGGCGGCGCGTTCTGCGATGAGTCCGCGGACCTTTGCCCGGCGGTTTGCTCAGACGATGGGATCGACGCCGCACCAATGGCTACTTCACAGGCGCGTGCAGTTGGCCCAACGGCTCCTCGAGATGACGGACATGTCGATCGAGGTGGTGGCGCAGGCGAGCGGCTTCGTCACGGCCGGCAATCTCAGAAAGCACTTCCGTCGGGCCAAGTACACGAGCCCGCAGTCGTACAGGCGGGTGTTTCAGGACTCTTCGTTCAAGCGAGCCGGCTAGTGGTGGTTGCTCCACGTAGGCTCTTGTAGCTGTGAGCCTCGAATGGGAACAGACGAACGTCGATGCCATCGATCCGGTGTCGTTGGGACGGTGGTGGCAGGAGGCGCTCCGGTGGGTCGTCGTCAACGATGCGTCCGACGAATTCGAGATCCGGCCGGCGCCGGACCAGCTTCCGGGCATTCTTTTCGCTGTAGTACCGGAGGCAAAGACGGTCAAGAACCGGCTCCATCTCGACTTCCGCCCTGACGACCAGGACCTTGAGGTGGAACGTCTGCTTGCGCTGGGCGCGACCCGAGTCGATGTTGGACAGGGTGAACAGTCTTGGGTCGTTCTCGCCGATCCGGAAGGAAACGAGTTCTGCGTGCTCAGCGCGCGTTCACCTCGCTGAAGGATCGAATGCCAGCCCAAAGGTCGGTGGTTTCTGCTCGCGACAGCCTCTACTCGAGACCCTTCTTCCCCGGAGTCCAGAAGGGCTTCACGATGATCGACTGACGAGCGGGCCAGCCACGATCTTCGACCAGATGTCTTCTTATGTCTCCACACGCCCTCGACTCGCCTGCGATATAGGCAAATCCGGGCGCATCGGGTAGGTCCAGCGCTTTGACTGCCTCGACCAGTGTCTGCGACGAGGCCGCCGGAGCATCGCCCCGGTACCGCCAGGTCAGCTCCTCTGCTCTGGCGAGCGGGAGCCTGTCTTCAGGTGTTGCCACCTCGACGACTCCTGTCACCGCTTCTTCGGGCGCCAGTGAGCGCAGCATCGCCGCGAACGGCGCCATTGCCGTCTCTTCTCCTACGAACACGTGGTAGGGGGCGGATTGGAGAACCAGCTTTCCTTCCGGACTGTTGAAATGGACTTCGTCCCCTTCGCGAACCGTCCGCGCCCATGTGGCTCCGGGCCCGTCGCCGTGGTCGAGAACGCACAACTCCAGCCAGGATTGCTCCCCGTTGAGGTCGTAGACCGAATACGTCCGCAACAGATCACGGAAAGCGCTTCGAAGGGCGCGCCACGAGACGGGATCACCTGTCAGGACCCTCACCTGCTGACCCGCAGTCCACGACATGGACGCAATCGATTCGGAGTGGAGACGGATGCGCCTCATCCTCGGCGTTGCCATCGTCACCGAGGAAACCGTGGCGCGGTTGAGAAGTCGATCAATGACCATGCTGAGTCTGGCCGCGGTGCCAGTGGCTGCGAGGCCCTTGGTACCGGTTTCGTTATTCGGCATGCCTGGGAGCATAGACGAGACGGACCGTCTCGTCTAGTTTGGGACTAAAGTTTCTCCTCGAGATGGGCGGATCAAGGCGCGATCGCCACGACGGGTTCGGAGGCCGCGACGGGTTCCACAAATTCCGGGCCCACGAGGAACGCAAAGACCGCGAGGCGGGTGAGGGACGGGGGTTGCACCGGCGCAGCGAAAGTGCCCGGCGGGCGATCCTCCATGCTGCGGACGATCTCCTGGTGGAGCTCGGCTTCGGAGGAGTCACCGTCGAAGGGATCGCCGCGCGTGCGGGGGTCGGAAAGCAGACCATCTACCGGTGGTGGCGATCCAAGGTCGACGTCCTTCTCGACTGTCTCATCGAGGACACCACTAACGAGATCGCCCTGCCGGACACCGGGAAGATCGACGAGGACCTACGGGCGTGGTTGAAACAGATCGCCAAATTCCTGACGCGATCCGACGCCGGACAGGTTCTACGAGCACTGGTCGGCGAGGCCCAGCACGACGAACAGATGGCAAGGACGCTCAGGACGCGCTTCCTGCGGGTGTCCCGCGAGCGTGATCAGACGCTCCTGATCCGCGGCATAGAACGCCGTGAGTTACCCGAGGGCATGGATCTCGATGCCGCACTCGACCAGCTGCTCGGCCCCGTCTACTACCGGGTGCTCATGACCGGCGACAAGGTCGATCCGAAATTCACCGACGGTGTAGTGGAAAGGTTCCTGGCGGGGGTGAAGCGAGTCCACGGGTGAGCAGGTCATGGTGACGGCACCCAGGGAGATCACCGACAGGCAGATAAACAGGGCGTTCCTGGCCCGACAACTTCTGATCGAACGTTCGCCGCTGTCGCCCCTGCAGGCGGTCGAACATCTGGTGGGGATGCAGTCGCAACATCCCGACCCCGCGTACATCGGTCTGTGGACCCGCTTGAAGGAATTCCGGTTCGATGACCTGTCGGATCTGATCCTGGAACGCAAGGTTGTGCGAATCGCGCTCATGAGAGACACCCTCCATCTGGTGAGCGCCGAAGATGCACTGGCCCTCCGGCCTCTATTGCAGGGTTTGATGGAGAGGCGCTTCCGGTCGGTGTCGTGGGGAAAGAACCTCCAAGGTCTCGATCTCGACCCGGTGATCAGTGCGGCGAAGAGGATCGTCGACGCCGAGGCTGTGACGCTCGCCGCGCTCGGGGAGATGCTGGCGCCGCTGTGGCCCGATCGTGATCCCGGCGCTCTCGCTCATGCTGCTCGCAACCACCTGGCGCTCGTGCAGGTGCCACCCCGAGGTGTGTGGGGAATGAGCGGACCAGCGCGCCACATGTCTCTTGATGGTTGGCTGAAACCGGGTCGCACCAAGAAACCCAAAAGCTCTATGGCGGATCTGGTATTGCGCTACTTGAGGGCCTTCGGTCCGGCAAGCGTGGCGGACATCCAGTCATGGTGCGGGTTGTCGGGCATCGGGAAAGTGATTCAAGGGCTGTCCGAGTCGAGGAAGGACCTTGTGGTCTTGGTCGACCAGAAAGGAACCGAGCTGTTCGACGTGGCTGACGCCCCGAGACCCGATCCGGACACCGTCGTACCCGTTCGGCTCCTGCCGATGTGGGACAACGCGCTGCTCTCGCACAAGGACCGTCGGCGCATCCTCGGACCGGTAGATCGCACCACGTTCTTCACGAACAACGGCATCATTCCCGGTACCGTGCTGGTAGACGGCTATGTGCGCGCAGTGTGGACGATCGAGCCGGGACGACGCAATGAACCGGCGATCATCCGAGTCGATCCCTTGCTCCAGATCTCCAAGGCCAATCGCAGGACGATCGACCTCGAGGCGGGGCAGCTCCTCGAGGTGCTCGCTCCGGGCAAGGATCGCAAAGTCACCTATGGAGACTCGTGATGCAGTTCAGTAAAGAGTTGCGGGAGGACGTCGTTTCCGGAGCGATCTCGGTGTCTTTCCGGCTATGGCAGTCACCGCGGGTCAAAGAAGGCAAACGGTACGTGGTAGGACCGGCTCAAATCGAGATCGACAGGGTCGACCTCGTTGCGTTCGGGTCGATAACCAAGTCGGACATCCGTCAGTCCGGTGAGCCGGATATCGATACTTTGAGGGCTCGCGCGGCACACAGCGGACCTATCTCTGACGACACCCTCGTCTTCCGGGTCGAGTTTCACGTCGTCGACGACGGGTAGGGCGATCTGCATGAGAGTGGACGGATCGAGATGAACGTACGACCGGGTGCAAACCGAGGCATGATCCTCATATGACTCAATTCGGAAGTGCCGGCGGACCCGATGTCATAAATCTCAGCGCGATCCTCCGTTCGTTTACCGATATATACAGTCCCCGGATCGTGGGGCATGTCAACGACTACGACATCCGGGTTGCGCACGCGAGGGGTGATCACGTGTGGCATACCCACGCCGAGACCGACGAGTTCTTTCTGGTTCTCGATGGCACTTTCGAGGTTTCTCTCCGCACGGACGGGCGCGAGCGAACCGTGATCCTCAACAAAGGCGACATCTTCGTGGTCCCGAAGGGGACAGAGCACCGGCCAACGTCCACCGGCGCCTCGATCCTCATGTTCGAGCCGACCGGAACTCTTACCACCGGCGATCGCCCCTCCGAGGAGGTCCCCGCTCACGTGGACAGCACCACTGGCCACAAAATCTGACTTTCGGTTCAAGGCGTTATGACGATGCGACGTCCCGCAGCCGTGTCCTTCCATGCGGAATCGATGTCAGCCAGAGGGACCGCTTTCGCGTCGACGCGGAACGTTCCTTTGGCAATCTGGGCCGCCAGCTCGGGGAGCTCCGCGAGAAGGTCGCGGTTCGGGACCGAACCCTGTCCACTCCCGATGATCTGAAGGTTCGCCGATCGCAGTGCGGCTGAAGGGATCGCGGCGGTGAGGCCTCCCATCGAGCCCACCTCGATCCACGTGAGCGGTTGGTCGCGATC